>CAITXU010000225.1 GCA_903896505.1 uncultured Verrucomicrobiota bacterium
CGGAGGGACTTGCGTCCGGAGGGACGCGCTCCTGCAAGTCCCCATATCGATGTCTACCACCATCGGTTGGGCACCGCCTCGACCGTTCGTCATGCGCCGCTGATCGATTCGTAGTCCTCTTTCCTAACGAACGGGAACATGCTTTCACAACCCTCTGACGTCGGTCCGATGAGTCCATGTTCCGCCTATCTGTCCTCAAACGAGTTCCGGACTTTTAGAATGAGCGCCTTTGGGGGCTAAAAAACCGGCTATGTGAGCCGACGACAAGTTCGAATTGAAGGTCTTTCTCTGTGCCCTCTGAGTTCTCTGTAGTCCATCTCCGCTTCCGGTTGACTCATGGGATATTTGACCTGCTCAAGCATGGGCTTTCAGCCCTGGAGCCTCCTGGTCGCTCCACCCGGGTCGTTGGCCCTCCAGTATTCGTCCGAAGGCAGAAGTCCGGACTCCCGCCATCGCCTCCGAGGGCCTTTACCTCGGTTATCTGTTTCAGGACGGATTACGGTTGAGGAGAGTTGGCGCCGCCTCGCGGACGGCGACTCCTTGCGGAAAGGAGACACCCCTTCCGATGGCAGTTCGGTCAGAAGTGAACCAAAAACAATTAATCCCTGAAATTCACAAAGGCCAGTGCCACCGGAAAATCCTCCTGACGGAGCGCCGCAATGACGGCCTGCAGATCATCCCGGTTCTTGCCGGTCACCCGCAATTCATCCCCCTGAATGGCCGCCGTGACCTTGATACCGGTCTGCCGAATGAAGAGTGCGATGGCCTTGGCGTTGGTCCCGTCGATGCCCGCCTTGAGTTTGATGCTTTGCCGAGCGTGGCCCAGCGGAGAAAGCTCCGCCTCCTCAACTTCATACTGCTTGGGACTGATGTTGCGTTTGTTGAGTTTCGCCTGAACCAGTTCCGACAATTGCTGCATTTGAAAGGCGGCTGCCGCCCGCAGCTTGATTTCGGTTTTCTCGAGGACGATTTCAGCATTGCTTCCCTTGAAATCAAAGCGGGTCGCCAGTTCCTTTTGCGCCTGATTCACGGCATTCTCGATCTCCATCGAGTTGATCCGCGAGACCACGTCGAAGCTGGGCATAATATCTATTTATTGGGCCGATGGTATGAAACGAATGCACACCGGCGAACCGACCTCCAGCTTTTGGCCGGTGGGAGTCAGGTGGCCGGTATTGCCATCGACGGCAAAGATGAAAATGGAGTCCGAATCCTGATTGGCGGCCCACAACCAGCGACCGGTCGGGTCCAGGTTGAAATTACGCGGCGTTTTCCCCCCGGTCGGAATGTTCTCGATCCGCGTCAAGCGGCCATCAGCCTCCACCCGAAACACGGTCAGGCTGTCATGTCCCCGATTGGACCCATAAACGAAGTGTCCGTTGGGATGCACCCGCACTTCCGCCGTGGTGCTGCTCCCACGAAAATCGGGTGGCAACGTCGAAATCCTCTGCTGAAGCGTCAGAGCGCCCGTGGCCGGGGAATACGCGAGCACGCCCACGGTCGACAGCAATTCGTTGATGACATAGGCAAACCGTCCGTCCGGCGAGAAACTCAGGTGCCGGGGTCCACTCCCCGGAGGAAGCTTCAGGGCCGGGCCGTCCGCCGTAAGAAGACGTCCTTCGGCGGGATTCAGTCCATAGCGAAGGACATTGTCGGTGCCCAAATCCGCAACAAACGCGAACCGATTGTCCGGGGAGGTGTTGATGCTATGGGCGTGCGGTTCCATCTGTCGCCCCGGATTGACACTCGATCCGACGTGTTGAAAAAACGCCGCATGCGGTGCGATGGAGCCATCGTTGCCGATGGGAAAAGAAACGACACTGCCACCCCCATAATTCGCCGCCAACAAGGCCTTGCCGGTCTGGTCCACCGTCACGTGGCACGGACCTCCCCCCACGGTGGATTGCTGATTCAGCTCGGTCAGTTTGCCCGAGGTGGCGTCGATGCGAAACGAGGTCACATAACCACCCGGAGAGCCTTTCCATTCACCCACTTCGTTGGCGGCATACAAGTGCTTTAGATCGGGATGAATGGCGATGAAGGTCGGATTGGCCGTTTTGGCCACCAATCCCAGGGACTCGGCCTTTCCGGTCGTTGCGTCAAAACGATAGGCATAAATACCGTCGCTGCGTGCGCCGGTGTAGGTACCGACGTAAGTGATGAACTGGGTGCCCGCGCCCAATCCGCTGGACGAAGCCAGAGTCATTGCTGTCAAAGCGCCGATGCCGAAAATACGGACCCATGGATGCATGACGGGATGTAACTCCGGTCCGGGCCTGACGACAATCCGATTGTCGCTTGAATATCAACGGGACCCCTCTCGTTTTGACTTCGTGAGGAAACACCGCACACTGGCGAAAATCTTGAGAGTGATATCCGCCTTTCCAGCTTTTCATCGAATGGTGTTGGTCGCGCTCGTCGCTGCAACCACAGGCTTGGGCCATGCCATGGCCGGTCCTCTCCCACCCGAGCAGGTGGAGTTCTTCGAGAACAAGGTGCGGCCGGTGTTGGCGGACCGCTGCTATGGATGCCATTCGGCCACTTCGGAGAAAATCAAAGGCGGCCTCCGGGTCGACACCCGGGACGGACTGATCAAGGGCGGCACCACCGGAAGCGCCATTGAGCCCGGTCAACCGGACCGCAGCCTCCTCATTCAGGCGGTCAAGGGCACGGCCAAGGACCTCGACCAGATGCCTCCCAAGAAGGAGCCCCTCAAACCCGAGGAAATTGCCGCCTTGGAAGAATGGGTCCGGATGGGGGCCCCCGATCCCCGAAGTGGGCCTGCTCCCGCCGTGGCTTCTGCCGCCACCCATTGGGCCTTCCTGCGTCCCGTAGACCCCAAGCTCCCCTCTCCGGGTACCGGGGCTCATCCCGTCGACGAATTCCTTCGGGTCCGAAAATCCGCCGCCGGACTGAAGCCTGTAGGCAAAGCCGACAAGCGCACCCTGCTCCGCCGCGCCACCTTTGACCTGACGGGACTGCCTCCCACGCAGGCCGAATTGGACGCGTTTCTCGGCGATTCGTCGGCGACCGCCTACGCCAAGGTCATCGACCGACTGCTGGCTTCACCCAGATATGGAGAACGATGGGGACGATACTGGCTGGACGTGGCCCGCTACGCCGATTCAAAAGGTTATGTCTTCGAACAGGAACGCCGCTTCAGTCATTCCTACACCTACCGCGATTGGGTCGTCGGGGCGCTGAATCGGGACCTGCCTTACGATCAGTTTCTCATTCAACAATTGGCTGGGGACAAACTGGCCACGGCTCAAGACCCCTGGCCCATGGCCGCCCTCGGTTTCCTCACTCTGGGTCGCCGGTTTCTGGATAACACCCCGGATATCATCGATGACCGGATCGATGTCGTCTTCCGCGGCACTCAGGGCTTGACTGTTGGTTGCGCCCGATGCCACGACCACAAATACGATCCGATACCGACTGCGGATTATTACTCACTTTACGGCGTCTTTGACAGCAGCCACGAGCCCGCAGAGAAGCCGCTTTTGGGACCCAATCCCGACCCCGGTCAGACCGCCCAATACGAACAGGAGAGAAAATCCCGGCAAAAAAAGCTGGATGAATTCCGGGCAGAACGAACGGCCGATGTCCTCAAAACCCTTCGCGAACACGTCGGCGATTATCTGCTCGCCGCCCAGGATTCCCTCGGTCTCGATTGGACCAACCTGGAAAGCGTCGCCCGCACTCGGAATCTGAATCCCGGGCTGGTGGCGGCCTGGAAGACCCGTCTGGAACAATGGCGCGGCGTCCGAAATCCCGTCTTCGCCCCTTGGTTTGCCCTGGCGGCACTTCCCACGAACGATTTTGCCGGTGCCGTCCCAAAGGTGTTGGAACAATTAAACGCCAGCACCAATCAGCCGACGCTCAACACGGCTGTCTTCATGGCTCTGACCAATCCGGTTCCGGCCAATTTTCGGGAAGTCTCCCAGCGTTACGGAGACCTGTTGACCAAAGCGTCCAAGGAATGGCTCGACGCAGTGGCGGCGGCGGAAAAAGAACACCGGCCTGCCCCTGACAAACTCGACGACCCGGCCCGTGAAGAACTTCGGCTTTTGCTCGAATCGGAGCATTCCCCGGTCCGCGAGGCTTTGGCGGACGTCGACCGGTTCTTTGACACCCCTACGGGTCAGAAGTTGAGAAAGCTCCACCGAGAGTTGGACGAACTGGATGCCACCCACCCCGGCGCCGCCCTGAGAGCCATGGCCTTGGTCGACAATGACAACCCATCCGAGCCCGTCATTTTCAAGCGCGGGAACCCCGGCAATCACGGCCCGTCCGTCAAACGACAGATGCCCGCCATCCTGTCCGGAAGCGACCGGAAACCGTTTTCCCAGGGAAGTGGCCGCCTGGAGATGGCCAGGGCCATTGCCAGCCGCGACAATCCGCTGACCGCCCGGGTCATGGTCAACCGGGTCTGGCTCCGGCATTTCGGGAGCCCACTGGTCCGTACCCCGTCCGATTTTGGGGTTCGCTCGGACCCGCCTATTCATCCCGAAATACTCGATCATCTGGCGGTCTGGTTCATGGACCACGACTGGTCGCTCAAAAAGCTGCATCGCTACCTGATGTTGACCGAAGCCTATCAGGCAGTTAGCGACCCGGGCCCCGACTCCGGCATGATGGCTGCCTTCGAACAAAATGAGCGATTGGACCCTGGTAACAGCCTCTTGTGGAGGATGAACCGGCAGCGTTTGGACTTTGAGGCACTGCGAGATTCCCTGCTCGAAGTGAGTGGTCAATTGGACCACGCCCTTGGTGGCCAGCCAGTCGAAATGTTCGATGATAAGGATTCCCCCCGCCGCAGCCTCTACGGCTTTATCGACCGCCAGAATCTGCCAGGAATCCTGCGGGTGTTTGATTTTGCCTCCCCGGACGTGAGCTCTCCCATGCGCTTCCAGACCACGGTCCCTCAGCAAGCGTTGTTCCTTCTCAACAGTCCGTTCATCGCCCGACGCGCGGAAGGATTCGTTCGGCACCCAGAACTTGGAGCCATGGAAAGTCCGGCGGACAAAATCAAACGGATGTATTCGTTGGCGTTCCAACGCCCACCCACGTCGCAGGAGCTGGACCTGGGATTACATTTTGTCGGGGGGACCCAACCTCCTCCTCCGGAGCTTCCCGCCAATGCTGCATGGAGCTATGGGACCGGGAAATTTGACCCCGCCAGCGCGCGGGTGACTCATTGGACCCGTCTCCCTCACTTCACCGGCAAGTCCTGGCAATGGGAGGAAAAACTTCCGTCAGCCGATGGCAAATGGACCCACCTCAATGAAACGGGAGGTCATCCCGGGCACAGTGCTGCGGACTCCGCCATCCGTCGCTGGACAGCCCCCAGCGATGGTGTGGTCACCATTTCCGGCCATTTGAACCATCCCGGTGAGCACGGTGATGGAGTTCTCGCTCGCCTGGTTTCAAGCCAGTCCGGCGAATTGGGCTCGTGGGATGTCTTTCACCGGCAACAATCCACCGACATCGCCAAGGTCGAGGTCCGCAAAGGAGATACCCTGGATTTCGTCGTTGAACCCAAGACCGACGAAAACACGGACAGCTTCGAGTGGGCACCTGTCATCCGCTATCTAAGCCTGCCGGGGAACAATGGGCCGTCGACCATTCGCGATTGGCAGGCCCGCCGTGATTTCTCCGGCCCCCAGGAATTCCCCGTCGGATTGTCGCTTTGGGCCCAGTATGCCCAAGTATTGCTCACGGCCAACGAATTCGTCTTCGTCGACTGAAACGATCCCGCTGCTGATTTCCAAATCTTGGAATCTTGACAGGTTTCGTGTAGTCTCACTCGATTGAAAAGGACTGAAAAATCAAGTCGACCGGAAATTCCCCGGAAGGCGATCTACCGTCTTTCCCTCTACCTTCGGTGCCTTCACCGCCTGAAAAGCAATGGCCTGCAAACGGTCAGCAGCGAGGCCTTGGCAGTGGCCGCTGGAGTGAAGCCAACGCAACTCCGCAAGGACCTGACCTATTTCGGCCAGTTCGGCACCCGGGGTCTGGGCTACGACGTGGACCAGCTGGCGCAAATGATCTCCGATTTGCTCGGCACCAACCGCTTGCAGCCCGTCATCCTCGTGGGGGTGGGCAATCTTGGAACGGCCCTTCTCAGCTATCGGGGATTCGAACAGGAGGGATTCGAAATCGTGGCCGCATTCGATGCGGACGTCCGACGCCCTCGGGACAAGCCGTTGTCTGTTCCGTTGTACGGAATGGACCATTTGGGAAGTGTGATCCACGATCGGGGTGTGCGCATGGCCATCCTATCGGTCCCCGCCATTGCCGCTCAATCCGTCGCCAACCAACTGGTCGATGAAGGTATCTCGGGCATCCTCAACTTTTCCCCGGCCATGCTGACGGTTCCGGAAACCGTGGTCGTCAACAGCGTCAATCTCGCCATTGAGCTCGAAAATCTCAGCTATTTCATCCAACAATAGTCCTCTGGATATGATTCACCACCGCCTTCGATTAACGCTCGTCCGGGGCCTGACGTTGCTTCTCTTGACCCTATGGGCCACGAGCCTCCAGGCAGCTGGTCCAATGGAAAAACTTCCGTTGGCAAAGTCGTCCGGCAGCCCTGCGGAAGAAATATCCCGGACCCTGTCCCAGGTCACCGGAATTGCCATTTCACCGTTGCTGGGGACCGCCGGCCTCGGGGCATGGAACTACATCAACGCGAAATCGGGGACACGGGCCTTACTCCCTTGGTACAGTCAGCCGTGGTTTTGGGGTTCCGGACTGTTTCTCGTCGGCTTATGCGCTCTCAAGGACACCTCGGGAGTCGTCCTCCCGGCCAGCCTCAAGAAGCCCTTCGACATTGCCGAGCTGTTCGAAAACAAACTCAGCGCTTTAGTGGCAACTGGAGCCATCGTTCCTCTGGCCCTGCAGACATTCGCCACACTGCATCCGTCAACCAGCTCCGGGTTGACTGCCCACGATAGCCATTGGGCCGCCATGGACCTTTCGTGGCTGGGCAATGCCCTCGCCGCTCCAGTCTGCCTGGTGGTCTTCGGAGCCGTCTGGTTGGTCAATCACACCATCCAGGTCCTCATCCTCATCAGCCCCTTTGGAGCTCTCGACGCCCTTCTGAAATCCGCCCGCACCGCCCTGCTCGGCAGTGTGGTGGGAACTCATTGGCTCTCACCCCACGTCGGAGCCGTTTGGGCGGCCATCATCGCGTTCATCTGCCTGTTGCTGTCCGGTTGGGCTTTTCGCCTGACCGTCCTGGGAGCGGTGTTTGGCTGGGACCTGATTACGTTTCGTTCCCGTCGTTTTCATCCGGAAAGGGACCCACTCATGGCCTTCTCGGCCCACCGGGTCGGGAAGGCGCCACGTCGGTCCTATGGCCGGATTTCCAGGAACCCGGATGGTCATCTCCAGTTCACCTGGCGCGCCTGGCTGATCAGCCAGCCCAAGGCTGAGGTTCTAATATCCGAAAAGTTGTCCGTCGGTGATGGACTGCTCCACAACGACCTTCGGCGTTCAGAACCCGGCGGTGACGAGGTTCTTTTTAACCTGCCACCCCGATGCAACGGGCATGAAGAGGCTATTGCGGCATTCCATCGCTTTGAAGGTGTGCAACCTGCCGGAGCCAAAGCCATGCTTGCCTGGCTGGGCTTTCATTTCGGTCATTCCAAGGCCACCGCATCGGAGCAGCCTTGACCCCGGACACGGACAGGGATTCAATCGAGATAGTCTCCTACGAGCTATGAACCGACTTTTTCTCCATTCGTCGGGCGGTCGACGGTCCCGGGCGTTTACCTTGATTGAACTGCTGGTGGTGGTGGCCATCATCGCCATCCTGGCCGGTATGCTTCTCCCAGCTCTCGCTCAGGCCAAAGCCAAGGGCCAGAAGGCCCTCTGCGCCAGCAATCTCAAGCAATGGGGCGTTGCGATTCACATGTATGCCGGCGACAACTTGAATCGGTTTCCGGACAATTCAGCCGGATTCGACCTGAGCTGGATGAGCCCCGGCATGAGCAATTTCTGGAATGGCTATTTGATTCGCAACAGGCGTTCCACTCTCAAGACCGAGCGCCCTGCCAACGACGTGATTTTTTGCCCGACCGACGCCTGGCACCGGGTCGCGGAGGCCGACATGATCACCTCGGACTCGGGCAGTCAATTGATCGGCTATTTTTACTTCCCCGGACGGAAGGCAGGAGATGGCAATGTCACTTCCGAGGCGCGTGGAACTGCGGATTGGTTCTTCCGAGACAAGCTCGACGGTCCCTTTCGGGCCGCTCCCATCATGTGCGACCGGATGCAGGGAGTTGGTCCCGCCGTCACCAACATGTACGACCCAAAAATCGTTTGGACGACGGCCGATCCCAACAATGCCAAACGTCAGGTCATGACCGCCAGTCATCGCATCGCCAAAGGGGCACCCTCCGGCGGTAATTTTGCTTTTGAAGACGGCTCCGTCTCCTGGATGAACGGCAAAATCGTCGGTCTGGGGTCGGTGGTCGGAGGCTGGGTCTGCTACTACAAGATTCCCATCACGACGAATTGATGGAGGATGCAGACTCCGCGCAAGACCGTCCTCAGCAAAGCCATCTCCCTGGGATTCCTGGCACTCTGCTGCCTGGGGATAGAGGTGCATTTACAGGGCTTTGCTACTGAACCGTCTTCCCCGGGCTCCGGGACCAACTGGTGGTCGCTTCGTCCCCTCACCCGCCCCTCCTGCCCAAAAGTTCCAGATAAATCCGGCCGGGTCCGAAATCCGATTGACGCCTTCGTCCTCGCCAAACTCGCCGAAAAGGGGCTGGAGCCATCGCCCGAGGCGGATCGCCGCACCCTGATTCGCCGACTTTATTTCGACCTATTGGGATTGCCGCCCTCCCCCGAGCAGATTGAAGCCTTTGAATCCGACCGTCGGCCCCTCGCCTACGAAAAGCTCGTCGAAGAATTGCTCGCCTCCCCCCGCTATGGTGAACGTTGGGCCCGCCATTGGCTGGACGTCGTCCATTACGGCGAAACCCATGGATACGACAAAGACAAACCCCGCCCCAACGCCTGGCCGTATCGGGACTATGTCATTCGAAGTTTCAATCAGGACAAGCCGTACTCCCAATTCATCCGGGAACAGGTGGCCGGGGATATCCTTTTCCCGGATACGCGGGATGGAGTCGAGGCCCTTGGCTTCATTGCTGCGGGTCCGTGGGATTTCATCGGACACGCCGAAGTTCCCGAGTCCAAGATCGACGGCAAGGTCGCTCGGCATCTCGACCGCGACGACATGGTGGTCAACACCCTCCAAACCTTCAACAGCCTGACCGTTCAATGCGCCCAGTGCCACAACCACAAGTTTGATCCCATTTCCCAGGAAGACTACTACTGCCTGCAGTCGGTCTTTGCCGCGGTCGATCGGACCGACAAAACCTATGATCTGAACGAAGCCGACGCGCGCCGACGGAGGGAATTGGATGAACGCCAACGCCATCTGGAGGAGCGTCGCCGCCAGATTGAGCAGACCGTAGCCCAACGGGCGGGGACTGCGTTGGTGGAGTTGGACCGGGAAATCGACCTTCGGACGAAACAGGCCAAGGGGAGCGAAGCCGTCGGTTACCACAGCGAGATTTCACCCAAGCAGGATGCACCGAAGTGGGTTCAAGTGGACCTCGGTTCTGCGGTTGCCGTCGACTCCGTCCTGCTGCACCCGTGCCACGACGATTTCGCCGGAATCGGTGACGGTTTTGGATTTCCAGTTCGCTTCAAGGTCGAATTCTCCAGTGACCCCAATTTTGCGGAGAACGTCGTGGTCGTGGACGACAAGACCGGCGAAGACATCCCCAACCCGGGCCTTCGTCCACACCGGATCGAGACCTCAGGGCGAACAACCCGTTACATCCGCGTCACCGCCACCCAACTCGCGCTCCGACAAGCGGACTACATCTTCGCCCTCTCCGAGTTGGAGGTCCTGACTCCCGCCGGGACCAATGCAGCCTCCGGACAAAAAGTATCGGCACTGGATTCGATTGAGGCCGCACCCCGCTGGCAGAAGGTCAATTTGACCGACGGTTGGTATCCCGGCGGCGACGCTTCAAATCCATCAGCCCTCGCCGCGCTTCAACAATCGCGCAGTAATCTCATCACCCAATTCACTGTCGATGCAGAGGCACTGGAATTGAAACAAACGGACGAATCCCTGGCCTCCATTCGTCAGGAGAAAAAGCATCTGCCCGCCTTGCAGACGGCCTATGTGGCCACCGTCCATACCGGGTCGGGAGCGTTTTCCGGCACCGGTGCCCACGGCGGCAAACCGCGCCCCGTCTTTCTCCTGAATCGGGGCAACGTTCAAAAACCCGGCAAGGAAGTCGTGCCTGGAGCCCTGAGCTGTGTTTCCGCCCTATCCTCCCGATTTGAACTCCCGACGGACCATCGGGAAGGCGACCGCCGGGCGGCTCTGGCCCAATGGCTGTCCCACCACGACA
>CAITXU010000226.1 GCA_903896505.1 uncultured Verrucomicrobiota bacterium
CCTCTTGGGGTGGAAAACTTTGGTGGCACGCTCTGGGGTTTGCCCCTGAGCGTTCATCTTCAGTACATCCAATTGTTTCTGGAAGTGTCCGCTGGACTCTGCTGCTTTTCCTACGCTGCATTGCTCTACCTCCAGCACATCTCACGCTGGCAGGAATCCCATCCCGTTTGCGAAATGAAGCTGGAACGCGCAACGCGCGCCCAGGAGGTGTACCGCACTGAGCATAAACGACTTGGGGAACTAAAGGGACTTCAACGTGCCTTGCTGGCCCAACGCAACGCCTATGTGTTCACCGCCGTCAGTGTGTACCTACGCCGCGCCGATATCGCCAAGCGCCAGGAGAATGGAATTCTTCGCAAGCAAGGTGCCGATAGCCGAACCGGCGGCTTTTCCAATTCGCCCGTCAAGCGGGCCTTCGACCGCTTCACTGAGTTTTTCTCCAACTAATCCCAATTCCATGAAAACACTTCTCACCCTATCCCTGGCTCTTGCAGGAGCATTTCAGGCCGATGCGGCACGCCATTTCATTGTCGCTGTCCCGCCCTTCCTCCCAACCGAATGTCGCGAGCAAGCGGCACGGGAGACCGCCCGTCTCTTGTATGAACCCGATGCTGGTACGCGAGTGACCGTTCTTGATGCGGGTCGGATGACAACCATCGCAGAGGCGACCGTCCCTGAAGGAACTCTGAAACTGCGTCGCGGATTGGCCAACCCAGCGATCACCAACGTGGCCAACGCGATCCGCTCGGCCACTGATACATCCCGCACCTTTGATGCGCCGAATTTTTTGGAATACATCGGTCGACAGGTCCGAGCTGATGGGGAGGACGTCGTCGTCGTCCTGATGGCTCCCTCGCTCCATCACAATCCAAAAGATCCGGCCTCCGATATGACCACGAACTGGCCCAGCGATGGCCATTTGAGCGCTCCCCGCCAACGCTCAGTCTTTTCGACGAGCGATAAAAACCACGTGCTCGACAATGTCTTAGTGAGTTGGTTTGTGACGGATTGGACAGCGGTGGCCAACGATAACCACGGAGATGGAGTGGCCCGGTTCTGGACACTCTTCATCGGGACACAGGGCGGTGTCCTCATCGGCTATTCTCCGGATTTGATGAACGCCTTTGCCCTAGCTCGTTCGGGGCGACAGACCCCGTTCCGACAGGTGAGCGTTGATCGTCGCGATTCAGCGGTGGTGATGCGTTCGGCTCCCGTTGGGGAAATCTTCGAGAAGATCGAACCTGCCAAACCCGAAACCAAAACGGTCACCAACGTCGTGTTTCAGACGAATATCGTGGTGAAGACAAACGTTGTTTTCACCGCAGGTGACAATCTCCTTCCGCTTCCGCGAACGGGAAAAACCCTCATCGGTTGTATTTGGTTAAGTCCATCTGGAGTTTCGCACCGGATTGACCTCGACCTGCATGTTCGCGTGCCGCTTGACGGAACGGAACTTTGCTTCTATCGGACGAACTCCAGCCACGGGCGTTACTTTCGAGACGTCCGCGAATCGAAACCGATCATCGATGGGGATATGGCTACCTCCTGGGAAGCTGTGGAACTGGACGACGATCAATTGCCTTCGGAGGCGTGGATAGACATGTATTCCGGTCGGGGCCCGTGCCAGGGGGAAATGCGAGTGATCTACAAGAGCAAGGAATACCGGATCGCGTTCACCTTCCCGGCGGTCCGAGGAGACGAAGGCTCCGACGGATCGCGGCGTGAGCGAAGCGAGCACTGGATGCGCATCGATCTGGGTCACATCGTGAGGACACCATGAGCGTCTCGGTTGAACCGATTGCCCACGCAGAGCGCGAGGCCGTGCTTCGCGAATTCTTCGACCCGAAATTCGCGGCGCAGCAATTGGGTCAACCTGGAATTTTTCAGGGGGTAGAGGCATCCCGCCTCGGAGGAAAGGTGCCGGTCGAATTGGAAGTCCTGGACAATCTATTTCGGGGCTGCTCACCGAACGGTTCAACCAACCCCGGAGGCGAGTGGCGTCCGTCGGACCGCCTGATCGGCTGGAAGTTGGAGTTCAATCTAGACCGTCTGCATAATACCATTTGGGCTCTCGGCGACGCCGAGAGCCGGTCCCTGCTTGAACTCCATCACTCGGTTTCGGTAAACAAGACTGTTGAGAAGCTCGATGCAGTCATTCGCCGCGTGGCGGGATTCAGCCCCGACGAACCAGCCGGGGCGGTCTTCGCAACTTTCCAGTCCGGGACCGGTCCGGGGCAGGTACCGCAACTAAAGACGACGGTTATCGTCCCGCATGGGCATATGCGGGACGACGGGAGCATGATGACATTCCCAGCCAACACGATCCCCCAGTGCAAGGCCCGTCTGCACGTGGCTTATCTCAGCGAATTCGTTCCGCGTGCGCTATACTCCTTCGGACGCATCGGTACTCCGCCCGCAGAAATTCCGAACAACCTATTTTCCCCGCTGGCCAAAGATCCGCTCATCGGTGCCATCGGCGGAGACGAATCCAAGCTCGTATTTACGGGCAAGGATTTGTTCACCCAATGGCAACGTCAGGCCGAAGCCAACGGATTCCGCTCGAACGACGTCGAGCGGGTTCTTCGGGACGCACGATCCCTCGCTGTTATCAGCGGAACGGCGTTGCCTCGCGACCCTTTTGTGTCATCCGGCATTATCGAGTCACTCTCCCGCAAGCTGTGGGACGCGTTCACCGGACCCGACCCACAGCGCGAAGGCAAGAGACACGACAACTCTAAGCAACGGCCTTTGCTTTAAACGGCGAGCTCAGTCCACGCTGATGAATCAAGGAGATCGTCCCATCCGAACCCAAGAAATATCATTGAAACATTGGTGGTTACTTGTCTTATGCTCGCGTGATGTTACGTCGCCTATCCTGCCTAATTGTAATCTGTTCGTGCGGTTGTACGAACAAGGGTCCTGCGTTCTACAACCCTCCATTGGAACCTGAATTGGCCTCAGGTTACCGGAAGAAATATACACCAAAAGGGAAGGATGAAGTCCCAACCGAGCTCAACGCAGTTTTTGAGAAATATCGGGCATCTACCCCAGAAAAGAAGGTGGAGATTCGCAACGAACTGTTGGGCGAGCTCATGACGATAGCCAAAGACTATCATCGGAAAAAGCTCGATCTTGTTTACACGGGAGTCGCCGCGAAAGATGTTGTTTTCGACAGCATCCAATTGGCCTCTACTGCGTTCGCATCCGTTGCTGGTGCGGCCGAAGCCAAAGCCATCGCTGCCGCGATTGCGACGGGAACGAAAGGATTGCAGCTATCGCTGGACCGCAATTTCTTCGAGAATAAGGCCAAGCCAGCATTGATTTCGGCCATGCGTGCCGATGCAGCGGTGAAGGAAAGGGTCCTGCGTGATGGGATGACAAAAACCGCTGCGCTATACCCTCTTGACGTGGCACTCCAAGACTGGGTGGATTTTCTCTACGCGGGTAACCTCAACGTCGCGTTTGAAATGTTACAAGCTGAAGCTCAAAAAATGGACGATAAGGCGCAAAGCGATCTCAGGAACCTTTCACCGACCAATACCCCTCCTCCCGCACATTGAGGAAAGAAATCCACGAGGGACCATTTTGATAGGCCATGAAAACCGTTGTCCATTCGCATGCCGCTGCGCTACGTCGTCGTCGGATGTTCGTCGCGGCTGCGCACGCTCCTCACTGCCGCCGCCGTCTCCGCTACGCTCTTTTCCCCTCTTCTTGCCTCCGGTCCTCTAGTGAGCTCGAACTAGGACGACACGGAAGCCCAGATAGCAGTCCCGATCGCCCGGGGTGCCCCCGTAGCGGTCCGCCGAGCGGCAGTACTGCCCGTAGCCGTACCAACTGCCGCCGCGGTAAACGCGGCTGCCGCCCGATGGCGATCCTGTGGGGTCTGTGACGGGACCGCTCGGATACTCGCCATAGTAATCCGCACACCATTCCCAGACGTTTCCGTGCATGTCATACAGCCCAAACGCATTGGCACTGTATTGCCCGACCGGTGTCGTCTTTAAAAGGTAAGGCCCTTTGGACCCGTTTTGATAAGGATAGTTCCCGTCGAAATTGGCCTGACTGGAACTCAGGGAATTGCCAAACGATGTCGCTGTGGTCGTCCCGGCCCGACAGGCATACTCCCACTGAGCCTCGGTCGGAAGACGGTATTCATGGCCCTGGGGCAATCGTCCCGCAGTCCGCTCGCGAGCCGTCAATCGCGTGCAGTATTCCGTCGCCTCATCCCACGACACACTTTCAACCGGCAAATTGCCACCCTTGAAATGACTCGGATTGGTCCCCATGACTTGCTCGTACTCCGCTTGGGTAACCTCGTGCTGACCCATCCAAAATCCTTGGCTGATGGTGACTTGATGCTGGATTTCGTCAGCGTCACGATTAGCTTCCGACGCCGGGCTTCCCATCATGAACGTTCCGGGCGGAATCTTGACCATGCCCGTCAGATCGGTATCTCTGGCAGCCTGACGCGGGACTTCCGTGCCCTCCGTTGGCTTGTCGCCAAAACTCTTCCAGCTAAGCAAGCAAGCCGCCACTATCAAGGCCAATAGACCACCACGAAATATTAGTTTCATAAAGTCTGCGTCAATCTGCGTCAACTACTTCTCTCCCACTATAACTAAACGAGTGCCTTTTTGAAACTCAAAAAACGCATTTCCGCTCCTCTAACATCGAAAAAACGGGGAATCGGTTGCAATTCTGGGTTCTTCCGGTTTCTTGGTGGGAAATTGGAGGGCTCAGGATGGGCAGTCAAGAGGTTTTGGGACGGCTGGATGGGGTCGAGCAGGCGGGTGGAGAACCACTGGGTCCGCAGGGCGCCGCGAGCTAGGGCTCAGCAG
>CAITXU010000227.1 GCA_903896505.1 uncultured Verrucomicrobiota bacterium
CAGCGCCTGCTCACGACAGGCGACTGCGGTGCGACCACTTATCGCCCCTTGTGCCGATGCATCATCGCCCGTTTGATTTCGCGGTCCGACTCCCGCTCGCGAACATCATCGCGCTTGTCAAAGCTGTCCTTGCCTTTGCCCACGGCCAGTTGGACTTTGATATTTCCGGCCTTCCAATAAAACGAAAGTGGAACGAGGGTGTTGCCCTTGACCTTGGCCAGTTCCAGGAGTTTGCGGATTTCCGATCGGTTGAGCAGGAGTTTCCGCGCCGTCTTCGGCAGGTGGTTGGAAAGATTGCCGTGGCTGTACTCGTCGATGTGGGCGTTGTGTAGCCACACCTCGTTGCGTTCCACCCGGGCAAAGGCGTCCGTAATCTGGCCACGCCCGGCCCGGAGGGACTTGACTTCGGTCCCGTGAAGGACAATCCCGGCCTCGTAGGTCTGCAGGATGTGGAAATCCCGGCGAGCCTTGGAGTTGGTGAGAATTTCGTCCATGAGACCGAATTTCAGCCGGTCAGAGGCCCAGTCTTGCGTCGGGTCCTGCGTACGGTCCTGCGTACGGTCCTGCGGACGGCCCATGGGCTTGGCTCCCTGCGGAATGGCTGCCATAGTGAAAGCGGCGTCCCGCCGCTTTTTCCCCCTTATGGCTTGGGACGTGTGGAAGGGCCATGGTATTGGACCACCGGAACCCCGGTCCTGCGGACGGCCCATAGGCTTCGCCCGGGCAAAATGGTCGCCGAAGTGGCAGCGGCGTCCCGCCGCTGGTCCCCATCCCATTGGATGCGTCCGTCGGGAATTGGCGCGGTCCTGCGGACGGCCATTTGGCTTCGCCTCTGCGGAATCGGCGCTGTTCGAACCGCCCAAGGCTCGGCAGGAGCCTCGCCCTACCAGGGTTGTTGATATTCAATGAGCAACATGGCCAATGGACCGAGCGATGGTAGGGCGAACCTCCTGGTGAGCCGTGGCGGTTCGAACCGCCTCCGATGGCACCTAAAGCCAATGACTTTCCACCGTAATTCTCTGATCCGCCTTGGGTGGACTCATGGTCAGAACCCATCTCCAAGCCCGGAAGTGAATCGAGACCATGAACCGCTCGGTCAGACCGGCAGTTGGGTGACGTAGCGAACGTTTTCCAACCTGCCGGATTGCCAGCCGGTCGGGCAGCCTCGGAACGGGGGACAGCGTAGCCGACATGAATGTCGGCGACCCGGCAGGCAGGAATGTCTGCGCTACAGCTCGGTTGGTTCATGGAGAGTCCCCTCCCGACGATGTTACTCTCACCCAATCGGTGCAAATTGAATTGCTACCGAGGAAGGAAAAAAGGTTTTTTGGATGGCGGAACTCCAACCGGGCGCACCCGACCACCAATTTCCTGTCGTTCAAATCAGGCGGCAACTGCTGGAGCTTCCTCGACTGAGGGGATGGATGCTGCTTGCGCTGAAACCAAGGCAGCCGCTGCTGCTGCTGCGACGGAGGCAGCCGATTTCTTGGTGGACTTTTTCTTCTTCGGAATGACGGCGTCCATCGGAGTGGCACCCGTGTAGGTCGATTCCCAACCGATTTTATCTTCGATGATTTCCAGAAGGGCAATATCTGCCAAATCCATCGTCGGCGGCACATCGACCAGCGGACGGGAGGCACCGCCATTGCCAGAGCTGATTTGTCGCACCCGACGCGACACCAAGTTCACCAAGATGTGGGGGTTACCAACTTTTTCCAAGGCTTTCCGGGTCAGTTCAATATTCATCTCAATGAAGTTCCGTCAAAAAAGGAAAGTTAGGATAACCAATGAAGGGGAACGAGCAACAGTGATTTTGGAAATTTATTGAATCCACGAGGCTTTCGTGTTGGCTCCGCTTCGACTCGGGAAAATCACTGCTACAATGAATGGGTGAAACGATTTTTCCCCCAGTTGGTCTTCCTCTCGGTTGCGCTTTGGGTGGGTGGCGGCGTCTTCCTGACTGCTGTGGTGGGCCCCACGGTCTTTTCCAGGGAGCTTTCGGAAGTCATCACCCGGCATCAGGCCGGATTGGTGGCGCAAGCCATCCTCTCCCGGTACTTCGTCCTTCAGCTGATTTTGGCAGCCATCGCCTTCATTGGTTCATTTCGCGCCCGTGCCTGGGGATGGAAGTGGTCCTCGCTTGCGCTCCCGTTGGCCGCCGGATTGCTGCTCCTTGTCTTGGGTTCCGGGCTGATCCTTCAACCTCGAATGCGGGAGTGGAATGAAATCCGTTACTCTCCCTCGCGCTCCAAGGTGGAACAGGAGGAGGCGCGTGTCCGGTTCGGTCAATGGCATGGAATCGCCCAACTGGGGAACCTGCTGGTACTGTCGGGGGCACTGCTGCTCGGTTGGCAGCAGGGGTTTTCGTCGGGACGCGATGGTTCAAAACCGGACTAGCCCCGGGTCCGATGAAGCCCGGAGTCCTTCAGGCCTTTTTCACCGGAGCGGGAGCGGGAGTGGCATCAGACTCCGTGTCCGTTGCGGCCTTGGTTCGTTTCCGTGCCCGGGGCAGGCGGGGTGCATCACCCCAAAGACCCTCCAAATCATAGCGCTCCCGGACGTCATTTTTCATGATGTGCACAATGACGTCGAAATAGTCGGCCACCAGCCAGTTGGTCTGGGCACTTCCGTCGGTGCTGGTCGGCTCGATATGTTGTTCAGCCTTCAGGCGGTCCAGAATCTCCGAGGCGATGGCCCGCAGATGCGGTTCACTCGAGCCGCTCGCGATCACGAAAAAGTCGGTGACACTGGAATGTTTCCGAACATCAAGGACCACCACATTTTCGGCTTTTCGGTTTTCGGCAAGGTCCCGGCAGAGCTGGGCGAGTTTTTTGGAATCCATCCGTCGTGTAACTAAACAATGGATTCAACCAAAAGGAAAGCCGCGTCTTTAGTCCCCTGCGGGGAGGCCTATGGGGTATGATCGTCAGGCCGAAGCTCACCATAAAACCAGGACTGGCTTGACGCAGTCACTTTGCGTGACAAAGTGAGTGGGTGAGCGAAGAGGTTCAAGAGCATCTCCTGGTCATCCGGACATTGATGGAGCGTGCAGCACTGTATCGCCGGGCATTGGCCCCGGTCTTCTTTGTTTCCGGAGCTCTCGGCGTGGCGGCAGGCGGGGTGGGGTGGTTCCTGCGGATTGTGGATTTCCGCGCGTTTGCACTGTGGTGGTTGGGGATAGCCACGGTGGGAACATTTTTTTCAATCATGCTGGTTCGCCGACAGGCCTGGCAGGCTCGGGAATCGTTTTGGACGCCTCCCGCCCGGCGGATTGCCCAGGCGGTTCTGCCGGCCTGGGCGGCCGGGTTCGCCGGCACCTGGTTTCTTTCGAAAACGCCAATCGAGGGGAGCCTGGCCGTGGCGTTGCTGGTCGTGGGGTGGCACACAGCTTATGGCCTTGCCCTCCTGTCAGCGGGATTCTTCACCCCCCGGGGCGTGTGGCGGATGGGCATGGTTTTCTTCGGCGTCGCCCTGGTCATGGGGATCGTTGAAATCGGCTGTGGCTGGTTCCCGGAGGCAAGGATGCAACATGGGGTCATGGCTGCGACGTTTGGGCTTGGACATCTCCTCGCGGCCGCCTGGCTGCGGGTCACGGAACCTGCGCGCCGTCTGTGAGAGTCGATTTGACCCAGGATTTGGATCGGGTGATCCACGAAAAGGGGCGCATGGGAATCATGGCCGTGCTCGCCGCTTCCGCCGAGGTTTCATTCACGGACATGCGGGAGACGCTGGGCATGACCGACGGGAATTTAACCACCCATCTGCGAACGTTGCAGGAGGCCGGATACGTCGCCTTGGAAAAGACCCAACATCATCGGCGTCCGCAGACACTCTGCCGATTGACGCCAGCCGGGCACGCTGCCTTTGTCGGTTATGTCGAGGCGCTGGAACGGTTTGTCGCGTCGACCCGTGGCAAGACGACCTGAATTTTTTGATCATTCACTTTGCAATACAAAGCAAATACTCATGAACATTGTTAGAGCCCATCATCTGGGAATGTGTTTCGGGGTCCGGGACGCCTTGTCCCTGGCCCATGCGGAGGGAGCGCGCCAACCCCTGACCATTTTGGGGGAATTGGTGCACAACCCGTCGATGCTGGAAAATCTCCGCAGGGCCGGAATTGGCATCGAGACGGACCTGACGGCGGTCCATACCAACGCCGTCATGATCACCGCCCACGGGGTGAGCGACCGTCGACGTGCCGAGCTGCGGGGAAGGGGACTCGAAATTCTGGAAGCCACCTGTCCCCTCGTCCATGTGGCTCATCGGGCTTTGAGGAGTCTGGTGGAGGCGGGGCATCATCCGGTGGTCATTGGGAAACGGGGACACGTCGAAGTGAATGGACTGGTCGAGGATTATCCGGGTGCCGACATCGTCCTTTCCGAAAGAGACATCGACTCCCTGCGTGAGCGGACCAGCTTTGGCGTGGTGGCGCAGACCACCCAGCCGGTGACGCGGGTGCGGTCTCTGGTTGATTATTTGCGGCATCGCTTTCCGGAGAGTTCGGTTCATTTTCGGGATACGGTCTGTCTGCCGACCAAGCAACGTCAGGAGGCGGCGGTGCAACTAGCCGGGGAATGTTCCGTGGTCATTGTTGTGGGTGGCCGACGGAGTAACAACACCCGCGAATTGGTGGAAACCATCCGGGTCATCTGTGCTCGAGTCCATCAGGTGGAGACCGCTGACGAGCTTCAGGCGGAATGGTTGCGGGCCGACGATACCGTGGGGATCACGGCGGGAACCTCAACTCCCGATGCCCAGATTGAAGCGGTGGAATTACGGCTTCGAGGCTGGGAAGAGTGGCGTTCCCGAAGCCCGGCACCATCGGGCAGCGGGGAATAGGCTTGTTGAATCCGGGGGCCGAAATGAAATTGGGGCATGATCGTCTGGATAATCGGGCAGCCGGGGGCGGGGAAGACCACGCTGGCCTGCGGGCTTGTTGCAAGACTGAAGGTCCTGGGCCGGATCGCAGTGCATCTGGAGGGGGAGTTTCTTCGGGAATTGACCGGCAACACGGATTATTCGCGGGAGGGACGTTTTCGGAACATTGATGCCGGACAACGGTTGGCAGCCAAGCTGGAGAACGACGGTCTCTGGGTGGTCGCCTCCTTTGTCTCGCCTTATCGGACACAGCGGGAGTCGTTCAAGGCACAGGCTGCGGTCCTGGAGGTCTACCTGCACACGACGGCGGTGAGAGGACGCGAATCGTTGTTTGCAACCGACTTTGAACCACCAACCGGCGACTGCCTGGACATCGACACCACCCATCGAACGGTGGAT
Source organism: uncultured Verrucomicrobiota bacterium (assembly GCA_903896505.1). Taxonomy (GTDB): domain Bacteria; phylum Verrucomicrobiota; class Verrucomicrobiia; order Limisphaerales; family UBA9464; genus CAILNN01. The sequence goes on from CAITXU010000227.1 coordinate 5,281, forward strand.
GAATGCCTCGCGACCATCCTGGTGGCATTGCGCGAGCGGGGATGTCCGGTTTGATTCGGAAGGGCACTCCAGCGGCCATCCGTTGTAGCTCTGGTTTCCAAACCTTCCAAACAACAACTATTCTCCCGCCCGGGTGACTCCAACAAACGCCATTGAAATGAAGGGGTTTTCTGAGCCCTTTGAGCCCTCGGTGGTTCGACTCTTCCCCACGGTCAGGAGGTTTAACCACAGAGCACACAGAGGACACAGATAAAGAATGAAAGGGGAATGGGGCCGACGTGCACCGATCCGAACCGACTTCACTCCGATTCCGTTTTGAGGGCCAACGGCCCGGCTCCATCCCAGCCTGGGTCGAAGGCCCAGGAAAGTCGGGTTCACGGTTTTAGGGCTGAAGGCCCGCGATATTGGGACCGTGGTCAGGGATTTGAACCGCCAAGGCTTGCGGGTCATTTTGCCCTGCCACGGCTTGGTAAATATCCTCGGTGACCCCAACCCGAGCGACACGTGGTATCCGCTTCCCGGTCGTTGGTTCACTGGCGCTGATTGACCGGTGATTGAAATCAGCAAAGATCAGATCACAATCGGAGAAAACGATTACGCGAAGGAATCAACCATGTTCACCACCATTCCGGCTTCCGAAGCCAAAGCAAAATTCTCGGAACTCCTTGACCGCGTACGAAGCGGGGAGAGTTTTTCGATCACGCTGCATGGTGAAGAGACCGCCAAGCTTGTTCCCGCCAAGCGCGCCAGCTTGGAGCAGATTCAGGACACCATCGCGCAGATTAAGGCGTCGCGGAGCGTGCTCAATCCTCCCGGATTGCCCGTGCTGAAAATCAAGGAACTGATTGACGAGGGTCGGCCGTGAATTTTGTCCAAGATGCTTCTTTGGCGTTGGCGTTTGTGCTCAATGACGAGGCGACACCCGCCACGGACAAAGTTCTGGACAGCCTTGGACAGGGGGCCAAGGCGTATGTGCCGGCATTGTGGTGGTGGGAGGTAGCGAATGTGCTCTTGTTGGCTGAGCGCCGGAACCGCGTCACTTCTGCGGAGGCCCATCGGCATTGGGTCCGCCTGAAAGCGCTTCCCATTGAAGTCGATTTGGCCGCATCAGACGAAGCTTGGACAGCCACACTTTCTCTGGCGAAAAAGCATCAATTGACGATTTATGATGCCGCATATTTGGAAATGGCGATTCGCCGCGACCTGCCTTTGGGCTCGCTCGACCTCAAACTGAGGTCCGCCGCTAAAAGCGATCAGGTTCCATTGCTGCCGGAGAAATTTCGAGACACGGTTTGTGCATGACGGCGACCATTCGGATCATGGCTTCGCCCTCGAACACGCCGTGGCGGGCAAATGTGTTCAAGTTCATTCGGGTCATTTGCCAGGATGCATTCTTTGCAATGCCCGTCCATTCGGGTTTACCGAGATTCAGCGCCGTCAGCATCTGGAACGGCACGTCCGGGATCACGTCCCGCTCTCCGGCTTTGAATGCCTCAAATTGCTGGACGATCTCCGGAAGGGCCTGCGGATCGTGCTTGCAGCCAAGTAAATAGCCATAGAGCGCCTCGCGGCTGGAGGTTGCTGGTTTCGGGTGGACCATCCTGATGATGTCCGCCAACGATGGATCGTTATCCGGTGATCATCTCCTTTTGATCAAAGTCGGGCCGGAAAGTGACCTTGTCCGGAAATCAGCGGGCATTCCCTCTCGATCGGTGCATGGTTGCCTTTGATATCGTTCCAATCGGCGACGGCACCTTGATTTTTCAGACTGCATTCGGCATCTGCAGGTCGGCTAGTTTTTTATTTCAAGCCAGTCGTCGCCGGAAAGAAATCGCAGCGGCGGTGATGGTGGCAGCGGCAATGGCGAGGAGGGGTAGGGTGTGCTCCGCCACTTGCATCGCGCCCATGTCTTTGAGGAAGACCCCTTTCACAATCACGATGAAGTGACGGAGGGGATCGGCCCAGGTGATCAGTTGGAGCCACTCCGGCATGTTCTCAATCGGTGCACTGAACCCGGAAAGGAGTACAGCCGGCATCATGAAACAAAACACTCCCAGGAATGCCTGCTGCTGGGTGGCACAAATGGATGAAATGAACAGTCCGAAGCCCACCAAAGCCAGCAGGTAGAAAAACATGCTGGCGTACAGAAGAAAGGCCGATCCTTGGAAGGGAACTCCGTAAATGAAAATGCCGGCGAGGAGGATAATCGTGCCCTGAACGGTTCCCACCAGCATGGCCGGAATGGCCTTCCCGATCATGATCAGTTCGGGCGTCAGCGGCGAGACCAGGAGTTGGTCGAAGGTCCCGTGCTCTCGCTCGCGGGCAAGCGAGAGCGAGGTGACGATCAGGGTGCTGGCCGTGGTGATGGTGGCCACGAGGCTGGGCAACACAAACCAATGGTAGGTGAGATTGGGATTGAACCAATGCCGAACGGCGATGGGGACCGGCTTCGGCGCGGTTCCTGCGTCGGCGCGCTCCCGTTGATACGTTTCCAGGATGTGGTTGACGTAACCCAGCGCAATTTGTCCGCTGTTGGACCGGCGCCCATCGAGGATGACCTGAATGGACGGATTCAGGCCCGTCTCAAGGTGGCGTGAAAAATCGGGAGGAAAGACCACGGCCAGCAAGGCCTCCTGACCTTCAATGGCTGCGGTCAGGCCCGCCTGACCCTCAACCCTCAAGACCTTTGAAAATGCCTGTGCCAGCGAAAAGCGTTGAATCAGTTCGACGGAGGCGGCACCGCTGTCCTGATTCAGGACCGCGAGGACGTTGTTCTTGACCTCCAAAGTCGCTGCGGCTGGAAACAGCAGCAATTGGAGGACAACGGGCATGATCAGGAGGCGGCGTCCGCCGGGATCGCCCAGCAGCATCTGCAATTCCTTGATCACCAAGGGGAGGATACGGCGAAACATGGTGAGGTCAGTCGAGTCGGCGCCGGGTTTTTTGGGCGGTCAATCCCAGAAAGAAGACCGCGGCAAGCGTGAGTCGCACCAGGTCGGATCCGAGGACCGACCACACATCGCCTGCCTGGAACAGGGCCTGCATCGAGGTGACGAAATAGCGTGCGGGTATCAGACGGGTAACCGCCTGGACAAACGGAGGCATGCTCCGGAGTTCATAAATGAATCCAGAGAGCATCAAGGCCGGCATGAAGGCGGCGTTCAAGGCGGCCTGTGCCGCATTGAATTGATTGCGGGTCAGGGTGGAGATGAGCAGCCCCATGCCGAGGGTGCTGAAGAGAAACGCGGAACCCATGAGTAGGAGTGCCGCGAGTGAACCCCGAAAGGGAACATGCAGCACGAAGATGGCGGCTCCCACGCAGACCAGCAGCGAGGTGATTCCCAGGGCGTAATAGGGGAGTATTTTACAAAGAAGGAATTCCGACCGCCTCATCGGTGTGGCCAGCAAGGCCTCCATGGTCCCGCGTTCCCATTCGCGGGCGACGACCAGGGAGGTGAGCAGGGCGCCGATGACGGTCATGATGATCGTGATGGAGCCGGGTATGAGGTAGTTTCGGCTTTTCGCCGATGGATTGAACCAGAAGCGAGCCTCGACCTCGATGGCCTGCGGGGACGCATGGCCGTGGTCTGCGGCCCGTTGGCGCTGCCAGGTTCGCCATGCTCCCTCGACATAATTTTCAACAAAGTTGGCGGTATTGGGCTCCGCTCCATCGGTAATCACCTGAAAGGGGGCCTCGCTCCCCGGTCCGATGCCTCGGTGTGAAAAATCTGAAGCCATCACGACCATGCCGCGGATTTTACCGTCCACCAATTGACGGGTCATTTCGATTTGTGACCCGATGACCACGTCCAGATAGGGGGACCCGTCTAATTGAGAGGCAAACCCCCGCGCATCGCCTCCGTCATCCTGCATGACCAGTCCCACCCGAATCCGACTGGAGTCCAGATTCAGTCCGTACCCAAAGATCACCAGCATTACAAGCGGCAGCGCGACGGAGATGAGGAGGCTGCTTGGATCACGAAGGATTTGGAGCGATTCCTTTCGGCAGAGCGCAACCAGACGGCGGAGGGAAAGAGGAGGGGACATTTTGTTTCTCAGTCCGGGTGGCGTCCCACCAACTCAATAAAGGCATCCTCCATGGTCGGTTCCTCGAGTCCGGGACGGGCTGCCATTTTTTTCAGGGCATCGGGGGTTCCGGTCGCAATCAATTTTCCCCGATAGACCAGGCCAATGCGATCACAGTACTCCGCCTCGTCCATGAAATGGGTTGTGACCATGACTGTGACCCCCTTTTCAACGGCACCATTGATATGAGTCCAGAACTCGCGGCGGGTGACGGGATCGACGCCGGAGGTCGGTTCGTCGAGGAAGAGCAGAGGAGGTTCATGCATGACGGCACAGGCGAGAGCCAGGCGTTGTTTGAATCCCAGGGGCAACTCGTCCGCCTTGGTTTGGATCAGTGGACCAAACGAGAAGACGGCGATCATCTGTTCGATTGCTTCGCGTTTGCGGGCTCCATTCAAGCCATAGATGCCGGCAAAAAACTGAAGATTTTGACCCACGGTCAGGCTTCCGTAGAGGGAGAACTTCTGAGCCATGTAGCCAATCTTCTGTCTCGCTTCGCTGGCGCTTTGTTTCAGGTCGATCCCCATCACCGTGGCCAACCCGGAGGTGGGGACCAACAGTCCACACATCATCTTGAAGGTGGTTGATTTACCAGCGCCATTGGGGCCGAGAAGCCCGAAAATTTCGCCGCCTCGGACTTGAAAATGGACATGGTCCGCTGCGGTGAAGCTCCCAAATTTGCGCGTTAATTCCCGGGCTTCAATCACCACCTCACCGGCATGGGGCACCACGGGCAGGTGTTCAGCGAGGACCGAATGGCCGCCGGGACCGCCCCCGAGGATGTCGATGAAGCCATCTTCAAAGCGGGGCGGACCGGACGTCCATTGCGCCTCCGGTCCGGCGTTTAAATCGGCTGGCGATGGTTCCCTGGCGGCATTCCGCAGTAGCAGTCGGATATTGCTGCCCTGGATCACGCCGTCCAACACCTCCGGTAGGCGTAGTGCCCGCGCCAGCACCTGACGTCGGCTTCCACCGATGCCACGGACCAGACGACATCGGTCCTTCACCCGGTCGGTCAGTTCTTTGGGAGGTCCGTTAAATAGCAGTCGACCTTCATTCAGGAGAAGCACGTCCGCGCAAAGCTCGGCTTCGTCGAGATAGGAGGTGCTCCAGAGCACGGCCATTCCTTCGGATACCAGCGCCTGAACCATTCGCCAAAGCTCCCGGCGCGAAATGGGGTCTACGCCGACACTGGCCTCATCCAGCAGCAGGACCTTGGGTTTGCCGAGGAGGGTGCAGGCGAGTCCCAGCTTTTGTTTCATTCCGCCGGACAACTTTCCGGCTGGACGTCCGGTAAACTGGGCGAGATCCGTGAACTGCAACAACCGATGGAATGTTTCTTTGCGGTATTGTCCGGTGACATTGCGAAGGTCCGCATACAGGTCCAGGTTCTCCGCCACGGTCAGGTCCTCGTACAGACCGAATTTCTGAGGCATGTAACCGACGATGGATCGAACCCGGTCTGCGTCCGCAATCGGGTCCGAACCGTCCACCGTGATTGTTCCCGAACTGGGAGCCATAAGGCCCGCCAGGAGTCGAATGAGCGTGGTCTTGCCGGCTCCGTCGGGACCGACCAGTCCAGTGATCCGCCCGCCAAATACGTCTGCTGTCAACTCGGCCAGGGCAGGTTTCTCACCCTTTCCAAAGGTTTTTTGGATGTTCCGAAGTTGGGCAATGGCCCCGGAAGCCATTGCTGGCGATAGCTCGGCGACACCCATGTCCTTGTTATTCCAGGATGCGGGCCGTCACGGGCATTCCCTGCCGGAGGCCTTCGTCCGGATGAAGGATTGTTGCCCGCAATCGGTAGACCAACTGGGTCCGTAGTTCCCTGGTTTCCACGTTCTTGGGCGTGAATTCCGCACGGGGGGAGATATATCCGATTTGTCCTTCATACGGTTTTTCCGGTTGCGAATCCGTCACCACCTCGACTTTCTGACCGGGATGAATCCGACCGAGATCGGGTTCATGAACATACAGGCGAATCCATACGGGGTTTTTAAGGGAGAGGTTCATGACTGTGCTTCCGGCGGCAACGACGGCACCGGGTTCCACGGCACGAGTCATGACGATGGCCTCTTCGGCGGCTTTTAAGGTGGCGTCCTCCATCCGCAGTTTCGCCGAGGCCAGTTGAGCTTCGGCTCGTGCAAGGTCCGCTTCGGCCTGTCGGATTTCCTCCGGTCGATAGCCGGCTTCCATCAATCGAAGGGCCGCTTGGGCGGAATTCCTCCTTGCCTCAGCCTCATCGCGGGCCGCTTCGGCGTCGTCGAACTCTTGTGCGGGGACTACCCGTCGGTCGGCGAGGTCGTGTTTTCGGGCTCTTAATCGCTCGGCATTGGCGAGACTGGCCTCGCGTTCTTTCAAGACGGCGCGTGCCTGATCGATCTCTTCGCGGCGATAGCCATGTCGAAGCTGTTCCAGGCGTGCCAGCAGGGAGGCTTTTTGCGCCTCTGCTTCCTGGACCTCCTGCCGATACGGTAAATCGTCCAATCGGGCGACGACTTCGCCCGCAACGACGGAGTCGCCTTCCTGTTTGAGCAGCTCTTTGACTTTGCCGGAAACCCTGAATCCCAGGTTGACCTCCCGAATATCCACATTTCCGGATAGGGATAGCCCTGAGGACGGATGCGATGCGTTCCAATACCAGCGGGCGGCAAAACCAAGGGCCGCCAGAGCGATGAGTAGAAGTAGTACGGCCTTGCGGGACATGGGATCCAAATAAATGAGCGCCTATGACCAACCACCACTCACCACGACGGGCGGCTGAGAGGCCTGACCATCGGCATCGGCAACAGACTGACGGCAAATGCCAGAGTCGTCAAACAAATGATTGAAACAGATGATTGAATCGGTTCAGGCGACTGGATTGGATGGGGTCCGGTCGCGCGGACGCCTACAGGTCGGATGTGTAGCGATTCAACAAGCCCCGGAGGTCATCGGGGAGAAACGGTTTGGAGAGGTAGTCGTCCGCACCTGCAGAGAGGCACTTGGCTCTGTCTCCGGCCATGGCATTGGCCGTGAGAATGACGATGGGAAGTCTGCGAAGGGGGGGTTCGCTTTTCGCCTGGGCTTCGAGTTCTCGTTGGCGAATGAATCGGGTGGCGGCCAGCCCATCCATTTCGGGCATTTGCCAATCCATGAAAACCATGTCGTAGGCCAAGTTGTCGGTCATCTCGCACGCTTCCAGCCCGTTGGCTGCAATATCGACACGGCAGCCGATTCTCTCGAGCAGACGGGTCGCGAGAAGTTGGTTGACCGGATTATCCTCGACCAGCAGGACGCGCGATTGTCCTGTTGGTTTTCTCCTGGGGCCACCCGTGACTGGGGCGATCTGCGGATCGCTGCTTTTTGGCAGGTCGGAGTTTGTCGATTCCAAATTTTGAACGGTAATTCCCAGAGCCTCCAAAAGGGCGGTGGGTCGCGTCAATGGAAGGGTCAGGATGGCATCCGGGCGATAAGACTCAGCCAATTCATACAGTCGATGAGGAGTTCCCATGTCCAGGGCGATTCGCCGAAGGGACGGGAGTTCCGATCGGTCAAAAATCAGCTGCGAAGTGGAGTCGATAACGACGGTCGGAAGGGAGGAATCGAAGAGAATGGCGGAATAGGGAGTCCCTTCGTTGTTGTTGATCCGAAGTTCCTCGGCGGCACGAACGGTCGAATCGACGTCGGACGCATCGATTCCAAAGCGTGAAAAGACCCGGTGGAGGAAGCGGCGTCGGGCATCGGACTGGGCAATAAGCAGCACCCGGGCGGGAGTCAGAGTCTTTGGGGACTGCACGGACGGCGGGGTCTCGGCCCGCGGCAGGCTGAATGAGAAGGTGGAGCCCTGATTTCGCTCACTTTCGCACTCAATCTGTCCATCCATCAAATGGACGAGGTTTCTGCTGATGGCCAGACCCAGGCCGGTTCCACCAAATCGGCGGGTCATGGACGGATCGGTTTGACTGAACTTTTGGAAAAGCAGGGGCAGGTTGGCTTTGTCGATGCCGATGCCGGTGTCACGAACCCGGACGGTCCTGAATCGGTCGGGAGGCAAATCCCGTGATGAATCCGAAATCTCGACAACCACTCGGCCTCGCTCCGTGAACTTGATGGCATTTCCCATCAGGTTGAACAGGACCTGACGGAGTCGACCGGGGTCGGCGATGACGAACGCGGGAGAGAAATCGGTATCGAAGAGGAGTTCGATGCCCTTCCTTCGGGCCTGTGAAGCCAGAAGTTCCACGATATCCGCGCAGCTGGCGGTGAGATCGCATCGCATGAACTCGAGGGTGAGTTTGCCCGCCTCAATCTTGGAGATATCCAAAATATCGTTGATGATGGTCATCAGGCCCTCGCCGCTGCGCTGAACGGTGAGGGCATATTCTTGTTGTTCCGGACTCAGGGGCGAACTCAGGAGCATGTTGGTGAACCCGAGGATGCCGTTCAGGGGTGTCCGGATTTCGTGGCTCATGGAGGCCAGGAATTCGCTTTTGGCGGCGCTGGCCTGCTTTTGTTCCTCGGCGAGAGCATTGGCCCGCTGGGTCGCCTCCTTGAACCGCTGGTTGGCCTCGATCAATCCCTGCTCGGTCTGTTTTCGTTCGGTGATGTCGGTGTGGGTGCCGATCATTCTTAATGGCCGCCCGCCCGGGTCGCGGCTGGTCACAATACCCCGGGTGAGAATCCATCTCCAGCTGCCGTCCTTGTGACGGAGCCGGACTTCATCAGCGTAGACGGGGGTCCGATTCTCGAAGTAGGCATTCAAGACCGCCATGGACTTCATCACGTCGTCGGGGTGAACCCGGTCTGTGAACTCATTGACGTCCGCCCCCACTTCGTTGTCGGCATAGCCGAGCATTTCCTTCCAGCGATTGGACCGGGAGATCCTGTTGTCGACAATATTCCAGTCCCACACACCATCTCCAGCGCCTTCGAGCGCGAATTTCCATCGCTCTTCACTCGATCGGAGCGCTGATTCGGTCTGCCGCTGTCCGGCGATGACAATCGCAGGGACGAGGCCAAAAAAGGCGAGGAGGCTTAGCCCGATTTGAAACTCGATCGGATTCAGGTCGTTGCTTGCCGCCGGCGCGTCTTTAACGCGGGAGTGGGGATGAATCAGGAAACCGGTCAGAATGGCGGTCATGAGGCTGACCATCGCCACGGGCCTGCGGCCAAAGCGGACACCTGCCCAGAGGACAAACGGGAAAATCAGGTAAAAGAGACCCAGGCCCTTGAACACCCCGGTGATCAGGACCACCTCGATGGTCACCACCAGCAGGATCACGAGAACCATCGCCTCCAAAAAGCGTGGCCACTTTTTGAGCGTCGAAATGGCTTCAAAACTTGGGCTGGGAAGAAGCATCATGGGGACGATCAGAACGACCCCCATGACATCGCTGACATACCAGTTACCCCAGGTTTCGAGGGGCGGGGCCTGGTCGCCGACTTTTCGGGCGATAACGGTGCCGATGGTTGCCGAAAGGAGAAACGGAATCATGCCGCCGAGTAAGACGATGCGGATCAATTTGGCGAGGGAATCAAGGTTCTTATCGCCGGTGGCAGAACGTCGGATCAGCCACGTACCCAGCAGGACAGAAGCACTGTTTGCGAGCACCATCGGTGCCCAATCCAGGAAGTGATTTGCCGAGCTGAAATAGCTGAAGGCCAATTCCGCGACAAAGACCCCGCCAAGCGTCCACGGCCACCGATTGGATTCGGTCAACAAAAGAATTCCGATCGCCAATCCGCCGGGCAACCAGAACCGGAATCCAAATTCATTGTTGGGTGACAGGCTTTCCGATAACGACGCCAAAAGGAAGTAGGTGATCGTGGTGAACAGGGAGCAGAACCAAGCGGATGTCAGGATGTGGGCCAAGCGATGCCTCTGACCAGATGCTCCCGGAATCGCGGAGGTGTCCTGGGGTGTCGGGGCCATGCTATCTTCGCCGATCATGGATAGACGATGTGAAGCCCAGCCCACAAACGTCAAGCGGCGCGGGTTAAATTCGGCGGCCTCCAGAACGATCAATGACCGTCGGCCAAAGGGGCTCAGTTGGAGTCCGATCGCACCGCGACCCGGGTATGGTCGGGAACGGGAACTCCCTTGACGCGCTGGCGCAGCATTTCCGCACGGACTCCGTCGCGCTGTTCGGCGTCGAGTTTTTCAATCCGACCGAGCTGCAAATGTGCCGGTTGGCTGAGGAGGAAAAGCTCATCCACAACGGTGCGGGGTGTACCGGGGAAAATCCCCACATCGACCCCCAGGCGGAGCAGGCTGAGGAGGTTCATCGTTTCCTTGGATGAAATGGTGTGAGCATGGGCCAGAATGCCATAGGCACGACCAATCTGATTGAACAGGACGTTCGGTCGCTTTTCGAGTTGCGAAATGCGGGCGTTCTCCTCGTGTTCAATCACCTGAAGCACGACTTTGTTCAGGCGTTGGACAATTTCCTGTTCCGTTTCCCCCAAGGTCTGTTGATTGGACACTTGGAAAATATTGCCCAGCGCTTCAGTCCCTTCGCCATAGAGGCCCCGGACGGCGAGCCCCAGCTTGCTGACGGCCTGGATAATCTGGTTGATTTGCTCCGCCAGAACCAATCCCGGCAAATGAAGCATGGCACTGACCCGAATCCCCGTGCCGAGATTTGTCGGGCAGGCCGTCAAGAATCCGAACTGCTCATGGAAAGCGAATTCCACCTGTTCCTGAAGGGCGGAATCGACGGCATCAATGGCCGACCAGGCACCCTCCAGTTGAAGTCCGGGCAGGAGCGACTGCATCCTCAAATGGTCCTCCTCGTTCACCATGACCGACAATGTCTCCTCCCGATTGAGCACCAGACCGCTTCCCGACCCTTTCGTTGCATGTTCACGGCTGATCAGGTGCCGTTCCACGAGGATTTGCTTTTCGTGGGCCGTGGTTTTGTCCATCGCTTCCGCGTACGGGTCCGGAGCCACCTGCGGAAGGCTCGAGACGGCTGGCATCAACTGCTCGAAGGCTTTGATGCGGTCTGGCTTGCGACCGTGACCGGGAAACGGCGACCCCTTGAGGTTGCGGGCGAGCCGAACTCTGGAAGAGAAAACGATCTTGTCGTGAGGACCGGTCCGTCGGCAGGCATCCGTGGCGGGAATAAGAAAGTTGAGGATCGGCGTCATGGGATTGGGGTGGGTAGCCGGGAGTGGATGCGGGTCGGTACCCGCTCTACGAAGAGGGGCTCAATTGGCGGGTCGTCTTGATGGCATCCCTCAGGCTGGCGGCCGACTCAAAGTCCTCGCGGGCAACGGCAGCCTTGAGGTCTGCCTCCAACTGTCGGACATGGGCCTCCATATCCAGGGCGCGGCGGGCGATGGGGGGAACCTTTCCACGATGGCGGGTTCCTTTATGCATGTTCTTGAGTAGGGAATCGAGTGCCTCGGCGAAAGTGACGTAGCATTCGGAGCAACCCAGCCGCCCGGTCTTTTTTAAATCCGTTTGAGTGAAACCGCAATTTTTGCAGGCGACCTCGGCTCCGGTGGTGGTCGTGACTTCCTCGATTTTCTGGCTGGCACCGAGTCCCAGAACCAGATCAGCGAGCGCAAAGGCTGCCGGGTCATTGATGCCGTTCTCTTTGGCGCAAGCATCACACAGGTCCACCTTTTTCACCTGGTTGTCGTGAATCTGGGTATAATGAACCTTGGCTTGCGCCTTCTTGCAGACTTGGCATTGCATAGCAATGGGTCAAACGTCAGTGCGTCGACCCTGCAAGTCAAGGAACGGGGCGACTGTTGTCCGTCAGGACGAACGGAAATCGACGGAAGTCAGGGGAAAATCACTTGTCCGTCCAATCGTGTTCGCGCACGAAACGCCTCAATCAACTGTTGGGTGATCGGCCCCGGCTTGCCATTGCCGATCGTCCGTCCGTCCACCTTCACCACGGGAACAATTTCGGCTGCGGTGCCTGTCAGGAACATTTCGTCGGAAATATAAACCTCGTATCGGCTCAGAAGTGGCTCGGAGGTTGGGACTCCCAAGGCGGCAGCACATTCCAAAACCGTATTGCGGGTGATTCCATGCAGGGCGCCCGCACTCAATGACGGAGTCATCAAGCGGCCCTTGTGGATGACAAACACATTGTCAGCCGTGCATTCGGCCACAAAGCCATCCGAATTCAAAAGGATGGCTTCCTCCACTCCCGCATTGTTCGCCTCGATCCGTGCCAGGATGTTATTGAGGTAATTCAATGACTTGATGGCCGGATTGACCGAATTAGGAAGGTTCCGCGTGGTTGGCACGGTGACGATGCTCAAGCCGGTCTCATAGATCGCAGGAGGGTACAGCTGAATGGTGCTCGCGATAATGATCACGCTGGGTTTCGGGCATCGGCGAGGGTCGAGGCCGAGCGTGCCTCGGCCTCGCGTGACGATGAGCCGGATGTAGCCGTCCCTCAATCCATTCGCCCGACAGGTCTCGACGCAGGCATTCGTCAGTTCATCCACCGACAATGGAATGTCCAGCAAGATGGCTTTTGCGGAATAGAACAGGCGCTCCAGATGTTCGCTCAACTTGAAAATCCGGTTGTGATACATCCGGATGCCTTCGAATACACCGTCGCCGTACAGCAGTCCGTGGTCGAAAACGCTGATCTTGGCGTCCGCTTCGTCAAAATACTGACCGTCGATGTAAACCTTCATGACCGGCGAAGAAGGTACGGTGTTCGTTCCCGCGTCGGCAAGCTCTGCCGGAAAGGAAAAGCGGCGCACGGGGGAGACCGTGCGCCGCTTGAATTCAACGGGTATTCAACCAGACCTCAGCCCAGCTTTGCCAGGGTCGCCTTGATCGCTTCAAAGTTGGGAAGGTCTTTCGGTGTGGCAGTCTGTTCGGAGTATTGGATGATGCCGTGACGGTCGATCACGAACGCAGCCCGGGCCGAGGTGTCGCCGATTCCAGCCAGATTGGGGAAGAGGACCTGGTAGGCATTGGTCACCGTTTTGTTGAGGTCACTCACGATGCGGACGGTGATTTTATTCTTTTCAGCCCACACCTGCTGGGCAAACGGGCTGTCGACGCTGACGGCGATCACCTCGGCACTCAGCGCCGCATAATCGGCCAGTCCGGAACTAAGGTCGCACAGTTCGGTCGTGCAGACTCCGGTGAACGCGAGGGGAAAGAAAAGGAGGACGGTATTCTTCTGATTGAAATTGGACGACAACTTGACGTCGGCGTCGTTCGGCGACTTGGACTTGAGGGTGAAGTCGGGGGCGGGAGTTCCAACGGGAAGGGGCATGTGACTAAGGGGTAGTGTTGTTAAAGATGATACTGGAAGTGAGGTTAGCGATGCACCGGCGGGATGCAAGTCGGGGGAATTCAGGGGGACAGTAGATCAAACCAGCTGGGCGAGAACCTCTTCGGCGTGTTGTTCGGGTTTTACCTTTGTCCACACGTGCAGAATCCGACCGTCCCGTCCAATCAGGTAGGTCACCCGGTGGGTTCCCATATATTTTCGCCCCATGAACGTCTTTTCTCCCCAAACCTTGTACGATTCCACAATGGCCTTGGATTCGTCGGCCAAAAGCTGAAATGGCAGCTTGAACTTCTCGGTGAACTTGACATGGGACTTCACCGGGTCGGTGCTGACACCCAAGACCACGGCCCCGTGGCGTTTGAATTCCGCAAAGGCATCGCGAAACGAGCAGGCTTCCTTGGTGCATCCGGGGGTGTCGTCCTTGGGATAAAAGTACAGGACCACCACGTGACCTCTCAGGGCCGACAGTTGCACCGTCGTTCCGTCCGTGGCTGTCACCTTAAAGTCCGGGGCCAAATCTCCCCCTTTAAGTCCAATTTCGATATCCGCTTTTGCCATGACTGGACGAGGCTAACCCGACTTTTTCCCGCCGCAACCGCTTAACCAGCGGATGACGAACGGCGTCGGGCGCGGACTAATTCCACAATCATCGGTAGGGCACTGATGAAGATAATGGCTACAACAACCAGCTCGAAGTGCTTTTTGACCGGGGCGAGATTTCCAAAAAACCATCCTGCCGGCAGGATAAGTCCGATCCACAATGCGGTCGCCAGGGCACTGGAACCGAGAAATCGAAGGTAAGGCATCGCGCCCATCCCTGCCACAAACGGAGTGAACGTGCGGACGATGGGGACAAATCGCGCAAAAATGATGGTTTTACGTCCGTATTTCTCGAAGAACTGGTGAGTGCGCGCCAAGTGCTGCGGACGCACGAGGGTGGGAAACCGGCGCGCCAATTGGTCGCCCATCAGTCGTCCGACCCAATAGTTCACGTTGTCTCCAGCGAAGGCAGCGGAAGCGAGAGTCAACGCTGCCAACCCGAGGTTAAGCCCGCCGCCCGCGCAAACGGCACCAACGGCAAATAAAAGTGAATCACCGGGAAGGAAGGGAAGGAAAACCAGACCGGTTTCGCAAAAGACAATGAGGAACAGCAATCCGTAGGCCTCTGCCGGGTGCGAGGCCGCCAATTCATTAAGGCGATCACTCAGGTGCAATACGAAATCCAGTGCCTGATGGAGTAGGTCCCACATTTTTCCCATCCAAGCCGAGAATTGACCCGGATTCCGAGTCAATTCTTCGGAAAGAGGTGCCACACCCGTAAAGTAGCGCAGGCTTTCCAGCCTGCCGGGCCGTAGGGTGAGCCAGAGCGCGTTGGCTCGTGGCACGGTGAAGCCGACAGGAATGTCGGCGACACGGCGTAGCGAAGGCCTCCAGGACTGCCGGACTACAGACCCGCCGAGCGATCCAACAATGGGTTGTACTCGAACAGAGTTAGCGCTGAATGACGCTGGGCAGCTACGCAAATGGGATGGTACCGCCACCGGCGAATACGGTTCCTCGACGGGGGTTGCGGCAACCGTGATTTTCCGTTACACCCATGGTCTGATGGATTGGAAAGGCATTGTCTGGGGTTATGTTGTCCTGCTGGTGGTCGGTGGGGCTGTGGGATTTATCAAGGCGGGCAGTCGGGCGTCCTTGATTGCATCCACGGCGATCGGGGGCATCCTCGCCATACTTCTTCTCGCGGGCGTGGGACCTGTGGTCATTGCCGGAGTGCTCCTGGCGCTGGCTCTCTACTTTGCCAGCAAGTATTTGAAGACGAAAAAGCTGATGCCAGGGGGTATTTTCACCTTCGTCTCGGCGGCTGCGGGCGTCGCCGTCTGGTTCCTCAGGGCCTAGGCTGATAGGTCCAACTTTTCGTTCCGATCCGGGTATGTCTCCCCGAGAACTGCCGATTTGGCGGCAGCATCAGGCCATCATCGACCTCCTCCGGGTGCATCGTCGCCTAGTGTTGATGGCGGCGACCGGCTCCGGAAAGAGCACCCAGGTCCCTCAGATGATTCGAGACTCGGGGCTCGTGGGGGACGGTCGGATTGTCGTCTTGCAGCCGCGACGCGTTGCCGCCCGGACGGTGGCTGTCCGTGTCGCCGCCGAACGCGGTGTGCGCATCGGTACCGAAGTTGGTTACCAGGTCCGATTTGATGACGCGCTGTCGGACGAATCGCGGATTTGTTTTGTCACAGAAGGCATCCTTCTTCGGTGGCTCCAGCGAAACCCTCAACTCGGTGGAGTTGGTGCGGTGATTTTCGACGAATTTCACGAACGCAACCTGCTGAGCGACGCCGCACTGGGTTTGGTTCGCCAGCTGCAATTGGGACCACGACCCGATTTACTGGCTGTGGTCATGTCGGCCACTCTCGACGCAGCCCCAGTGGCCCGGTATTTGGAAAATGCTCCGACGCTCGCCGTCGAAGGAAGGATGTTTCCCGTTTCCATCCGGTGGTCCGAGTATGGAGACGAGCGATCGGTGGCGGAGCGGGCGGCGGATGCGGTCGAGCGCATCGTCAACGACGGTGAGGCCGGCGATGTTCTCGTGTTCATGCCGGGAATGGGGGAGATTCAAAGCACGCTGAATGCGTTGAGGTCCGCCCAACTGCCCGAGCGCTGCCTTTTTTTGCCGCTGCATGGAGACCTCGCACCGGAGGAGCAGGATCGGGCGTTCCAGCAGTCCCCGATGCGCCGCATCATTGTGGCCACCAACGTGGCTGAAACGAGCGTGACCATCGATGGAGTCCGGCACGTGGTCGACAGCGGTCAGGCCCGCATTGCCCGGTTCGACGCCGAACGGGGATTGCCAACACTCGGTGTGGAGGAAATCAGCCGGGCCTCGGCGGAACAGCGGGCGGGACGGGCAGGACGAACGGCCCCAGGCACCTGCTGGCGGCTTTGGACCGAGAGCGGGCATTTGAATCGGGAGGAGCGGCAGGCCCCGGAAATCCAACGGGCGGACCTTTCGGAGGTGGTCCTTTTGCTGCACTCGCTCGGGGTCGCGAAGGCGGCCGAGTTTCCCTGGTTGGACCGACCGGAGACGGCCGCGGTGGAGAGGGCCGAATCGCTTCTAAAGACCCTGGGAGCGATCTCGAACGAGGGTCGCCTGACCGATGCCGGTTGGGAAATGAAGTCACTGCCGGTTCATCCCCGCTATGCCCGAATGTTGATTGAAGCGCGGCATCGGAAATGCCTGCCCGCTGCCGCATTGTGTGCAGCCCTCGCATCCGGAAGGGACCTGCTGCTTCGCCCCGGAAGGGACGATCGTTCGGCCAAGGAGGCCCGGGAGCTGTTTGAAGGAAGCGCTCTGAGCGACTTCTACACACTGATGCGCGCGCATCAGTTTGCGAGGAATTGTCGCTTCGACTCCAACCAATGCCGTCGATATGGAATTAGGGCCGAAGTGGGGCGACAGGTGGAGGACACTTACCGCCAGTTGCTTCAGGTGGCGGGTTCGGGCCCAGAAAATCCTGAATCAAGTGGAGAGAGAACGGACGAAATCCCTGAGGACGCGCTCCGTCGCTGTCTGCTGGCCGGATTTCCGGACCAAATGGCCCGTCGTCGGGATTTGGGCACCCTCGACTGCCAGTTGGCCGGTGGGCGGCAGGGAGTGCTGGCCCGGGAGAGCGTGGTGGTAGCCCCTCTAATGGTGGTGGCGGGATTACGCGAGGTGGAGCTTCGCGGCGGACCCATGCCCTTGCTTACCCTGGCCAGCGCCGTCGAGGTTTCGTGGCTCTCCGACCTTTATCCCCAACATCTGACTTCCTCGGTTGAGCACGTCTATGACCGGACTCATAAGCGGGTCGCCGCCATCCGGCAGACCCGTTTTCTGGGGCTTCTGGTGGCGGAAGACCATCAGCGGGAGGTCGATCCGGTGGCTTCCGGGCGGGCACTCGCGGACGCCTTTTCGAAAGGATGGTTTGAGCTTCCGCAACTGGGACATGACGTCCGACAGTTCATCGCCCGGGTTAATTTTGTTTCTGCTGCCCTCCCGGAACTGGAATTTCCACCGATGGATGGTGGGGCGGTGTGTTCCTGTCTGACTCGGGCATTTCACGGCTTGACCCTCGCCAAGGAGGCCCAAGGGGTGGACCTCCTGCCGTCCTTTCGAGCGCACCTGGCTGCAGGGCAGGCGGACTGGTTGAATGAGGTCGCCCCGGTCCGGGTTCCGGGACCGGACGCCAAACCGGTCAAGCTGTTGTATCCCGAGGCACTCGAAGAACGAGACGAGGAGGCCGGTTTGCACCCGGAAACCCAGATCAAGCTCCAGGAATGTTGGGGAATGGAAGACCATCCGACGGTGGCCGAAGGGCGGGTCCCCGTTCGAATCTGGCTGCAAGCTCCTGACGGAAAACGATTGGATTCGACCCTCAATTGGAAGGCCTGGAAAGCAGGAACCTATCCCCGGATTCGCCCCCAATTGCGGGTGAAGTTTCCCGGTTTTGTCTGGCCATGAACCGGTGATGACCATGGGGGCAGTGGGTGGTGCAGTTCCCATCTGCAAACCGAATGCTTGCCAAAAGGCCTGCTGCCCGTAGACTCGCCCTCCTTTGTCGCCGAAATGACACACTTTGTGTTCTCTATTCTTTTTGCCATGGGCCAGTCGTCGAATCTTTCGAACGACGAGGCCAAGAAGCAGGGACTGCTCAACCTTGGGTTGGTGGTCTTCATGCTGGTCGTGATGTACGTCATGGTCTTCCGTCCCCAACAAAAGAAGGCCAAAGAACAGGCACTCCTGCTCAAAGGCCTCAAGGTCGGCGACAAGGTGGTCACCTCCTCCGGAATACTCGGAGTCATCACCAGCGTGCGTGATGATTCCGTCATGCTGCGCTCGGCGGACGCCAAGCTGGAGTTTCAAAAAAGCGCCATAGTCCAAATCACTGAGCGGGCGGCCTAATCGGCGTCCTGTTCCTTTCGTCGCACCCTTCCCGCGTCATGAATCGGAGTCATCTCTACAAACTCGTCCTCATTCTTTTCGTCATCGTCTGGTCCCTGGGCAATATCTGGCCTCCGACCGCGCGAAATCTGGTGGAGGAATTCGATGGTCGGGCCAGCAATCTCGACACGAACTTCCCGGCGATTCTCAATCGGGCGAGGGAACTGGAAAAAGACTTTCCCGGACGGAGCTTTTCCAATCTGCTGGCCGCCATCGGCACCAACAGTATTCGTCGCTATTTCCCCACGAATTTCATTGAAGTGGCTGAGGAGCGGAATGAAACGAGGGCGATTCTGAACCGGCTTCAACGGGAGTCTGCCGGAAAGTTCAAGTTGGGCTTGGACCTTCAGGGCGGCACGCAGTTCCTCCTTGAGATGGATACCACCAAATCCGACACCAACGGATTCGGTGCCAGCCTTTCCCGGGGCATGATGGCTGAAAAGGCGGTGGAGGTCCTGCGTAAGCGCGTCGATCGCTTCGGAGTATCCGAACCGCTCATCGCACCGGCAGGCGACAACCGCATCATGGTTCAACTTCCAGGTTTGACCGAAGCGGACAAGGAAGGGGCCAAGCAACAAATTCAGAAGGCTGCCTACCTCGAATTCCGGTTGGTTGATCCCGACAACGAAGCGCACCTCGAAAGTGGATTGATTCCACCCGGATATGAGCTCAAGCGGGTGGTTCGTACCCTCCCCGACGGACGGGTTTCCGCCCGTCCCTTGATTGTCAAAAAGACCGCGGAACGTGGAATGGTCGGCACTTACGTATCGAGCTCCCATGTCTCCCACGACAATCTGACCGGCAAACCTGAGATTGCGTTCACGTTGAACCTCGAGGGAGCTCAATTGTTTGGCGATATCACCCGGGAAAACGTGGGTCGCCGTCTGGCCATCATTCTCGACGGAGAAGTGGTATCCGACCCGGTCATCAACACCCCCATCACCACCGGTTCGGGGTCGATCACGGGTGATTTTTCTGAGAAGGAAGCGTTTGACCTGGCGGTCTCACTCGACAATCCGCTCCAGACTCCGCTGAAAATCATTGAGGAACGGGGTGTGGATCCCTCGGTCGGTGGTGATTCGATCCGTTCCGGTATCAAGGCTTCGGTTTACGGCGTGGCGGCCGTCGCAGCATTCATGGCTCTGTACTACCTGCTGGCAGGTGTCATTGCCAACGTCGCTCTCCTCGTCAACGTCCTGATTCTTCTGGGAGTGATGTGTTCCCTCAACGTGACCTACACGCTGCCTGGAATCGCCGGTATCGTGCTCACGGTTGGTATGGCAGTGGATGCCAACGTCCTCATTTTTGAACGAATCCGAGAGGAGCAGGCCGCCAAGAAATCGGTTCGCGGAGCAGTGGCCGCCGGTTATGGCCGGGCATTCGCCACCATTTTGGATTCTCACGTGACGACCTTGATTTCGGCGGTCCTGCTGATTGCATTCGGCACCGGGACGGTCAAGGGATTTGGCGTTTCGCTGACTATCGGTGTTTTGGCGAGCCTTTTCACGGCGCTGGTCATCACCCGGTTGATCTTCGATTTCCTCTTGAGCAAGACGAGCATCCTGTCGGGCGGGGTAAAAATGCTTCACCTCATCCGGGATGCCCAGTTGGACTTCATGAAGCTGGCCAAGGTGGCCTTTGTTCTCTCCTGGACCGTGATCATCATTGGTCTGGGATACGGAATCTTTGTTCGCGGCCAGGAAATGCTCGGTGTTGACTTTGCCGGAGGCGACGAGTTGACGCTCAAGTTTGACAAGAAAATTGAAGCCGGAGAGCTGACCAAGGCGATTGCTCCTTTGAAGTTCGGTGAGACGATTGTTCAATATCAGCGCGATATCTCCACCGGGAAGGAAACCGTGCGGGTGGTGACATCCCACGACGACGCGGCAGCCAAGGCAGGTCAGCCGGGCAATGGAGCCAAGGCTGAGGCGGCCTTGAAGGCGGCCTTCCCCGAGGCAAAATTTGAGCGGGTGGCCCTCGATCAGATTGGACCTGTGGTGGGCCAGGAAATCCAAAAGTCAGCGGTGATCGCCTCGATTCTGTCGTTGTTTGGCATTCTGGTTTACGTGGCCTTCCGCTACGAATTCAGTTTCGCCGTGGGTGCGGTGATCGCTGTGGTTCACGACGTGCTGATGACCATCGGGTGCTATTGCCTCACTGGACTGCTGGGCAATGGCCGTCAGTTCAACGCGACCTTTGTAGCCGCGCTCCTGACCATCATCGGATTCTCCATCAACGATACCATCGTCATTTTTGACCGGATTCGGGAAGACCTGAAGTTGGGGGTGCCAGGGACCTTTACCCAGCTGCTGAACAAGGCCTTGAACCAGACACTGAGTCGAACCATCATCACCTCTGGAACGGTGTTCCTGGCGACCGGTTCGCTCTATCTCTTCGGTGGCGGTCCCATCAACGACTTCGCCTTCACGTTCCTGGTCGGCATTGTCACCGGAACCTATTCCTCCATCTATATCGCCAGTGCGTTGGTTCTCTGGTGGCATCGCGGCAAGCGTCCCGCCTTGGGTGACGGAGCGGTGGTGGCACCGGCCCAACCGGCCCGGGGTTAAGTTGGTAAATCGGCGGCAGCCCGCCCGTGGCTCTCGGGGTCAGGCCGGATATAACTAGGCCTGAATCGCGTGGTGGACGTGGTTTACTGCGTCCTTTGAAACCCAGGTGCCTTTAGAACGGGACAGGTGATGATCCCTGCAATGATTGGGGACTTGCAGGAGCGCGTCCCTCCG
>CAITXU010000228.1 GCA_903896505.1 uncultured Verrucomicrobiota bacterium
AACCTGAAGGTCGTGGGTTCAAATCCCGCCCCCGCAACCAATTTCAAGGGTTTACGTACGCGTAAGCCCTTTTTCTTTAGCAATTTAGGTCCCTTTCCTCCCTATGGCTCCCTACCGACGGGAGCCACCCTAGACCCCTGCAATACACTGCAATTGTGTGCAATACTGGGAGAGGTTTGGAAACTTTGGTGCCCTAAATCGACCTGCAAAGGCCTCAGGTTCAAGTCGGGACATATTCGAACGAATGCGCCTTGGATTTCACACCAGCCAGTTGATCGAATACACCGTGGAGCCCAACCCGGATGCTGGCGACGACAATGACAAGAACGCACCACCGCAAAAACTCGCGTTCGCGTTCTCCACCGCTGAGGTGGTGGTGCTCGGCTGGCGGCTCTCCCACCTGGCCGACAAGCTCCAGGAAAATGACCTGGCTGCAGTCCGCGTCCTCGCCAAACGCTACGCCGAAGTGGACCGCTCCAAACCCTTCGTCGCCTCCATAACAATGATCCCCCATTGCCAAAGGGTAAATGGGGCATGTTCCGTCAGCCGCGTTGCGTGGCAAGGAGAACTGCGTCCTACGAAAACATCGGTCGGTTGCCTGTCGTCATTACGCCGACATCCTGCCTGACTGTCAGCTAAGCTCTATGAACTCTTTCACAAGGCTTTCGGAGTCTGGCGGGATTATGCTGTCAGGCTCGAAGTGTCCGATTTGTCCGTCGTCCGTGCGAAAGTTTTCCGGGTAAGGCCGTATGGTCTTTTGAAGCGGCTTCCCACATTTTGGGCATACCGCATCACCCGCAATCTGATCGGCTGTTTTGCCCGCAACGTTTGGATTCTCAAAATCAATGACGACGATTTCGCCACACTCAATGCACGTAAACAACTTATTGAGATACATCTCAGGCACCGTGTAGAACACTTCAATGTTGCATCTGCCGAGCATCGATGCAAAACCTGGATAGCATCTAACCTTGCGCGGCTTCATGGCAACCTCGCTCCTGGGACTGCACCCTGGCGGATGAGCAGGTTGAATGTACCCGGCGATCGCAACGAAGGAGCTATCAAAATGTTCGCGTCTCCGGTAAATGGAAGTTGTGAATTAAAATAGCCCGATGGTGGGCTAATGTTCAGAGTTGAACTTACAGGGTATTGAACTTCAAAGACAGTAGGATTGACGCCCGGATTATGATATTGAAATTCCGCTATTGCACCTTCCGGCGTAGAGTTTGCATAAATCCCATCGTTTGCTAATCTGCCAGCAGCACCCGACTGATAAAACTGCCCAGATGCCTCGGTGGAATCAGCGAATGCCGAATTGATGGCACGATATGCTGTCGCCGTTCCCCCCTCTGCTGCAAGAAATCCGGCCAAAAGGAGCGTCAGCAGGCTGGCGATTACACGGCTCATTCGGCGGAGAATTCGGTCCAATAAATCCCGCCGCCTGCGGCGTTCTCGAACCCCTCCACAACGACATAAACATCCTTATCAACCCTGACTATCTTGTATGATCTTCCTTTTTGAAGCTGGGGGTCAATCATAATGCCTAACGCGTGGCCTCGGTTGCTTGGCCGATAGACAACCTTGTCGTCAACTTTGAATGGGCATTTTTCTTTGTTCATATTTATAGTCATGGAATTAACCTTGGTGGTGAGACTGTTCCTGGACCTGTTCCACCGGGAAACTGGAATTCAGGAAGCCCGTCCGGTTGACCAAATTGAGGCGCTGTAACTGGATTAACCCTAATATCACTGTCACGCCTAATGCCAAAAGATGATACTTTCCATAGGAGGACGTCTGTAGTAACTCGGGCTTCTGTGGGCAGCTAATTTCAGGTGCCAAGCTGAACTTTCTCGCCGTTGTCCTTCAGGTATTTCGCGTTCCATCCTTCTAGTGTGGGCAGGTACTTTTCCATTTCACGTTGCAAGACAGCGCCAACCTGGTCGAACGGTTTGCCCGAGAAGCATATCACGCCTTTCTGAAAACGAACCCCATATTTTGAACCGTCGTCTTCACCGATGTATGCCCCACCACACAAGCTATACGGAAGATCGCGCCGGAACGTCTCGAAGCGTCGGCCCTTTTCATCCAATTCCATTTGAAGGTCAAAATAGAGCTTGGTTAAACCCTCCCTTGCAATACGGAGTCTTGGGTATCTTCCGATTGCCGGCCTAGACATATACGCAAATCCATGCCGAGCGCAGAAGTCGTCACAAATCGGACGC
The DNA here is from genome assembly GCA_903896505.1 of uncultured Verrucomicrobiota bacterium. GTDB lineage: Bacteria > Verrucomicrobiota > Verrucomicrobiia > Limisphaerales > UBA9464 > CAILNN01. Next base: position 2,223 of record CAITXU010000228.1, read on the forward strand.
ACTTCTTTCAAATGTTCGTTTAAAGCGACGAAATCCATGGATTTATTCGCCGCGAGAAAGTCAGCTTCGTTCATCATGGCATCACCTTGGCCCAATGGGTTGTGCAGGGAAGAGTTGTGACGGCGGCACACGCCGAGGATTTGTAAAGTCGGTTCCGCCACCGCTCCATCCACGACTTGGAGATGGATCCACAATGGGCGGTGCGTTCGGAACAAATTGTCCCTTGTTCTGGATGGGAATAACTTTGTCGGGAACAGGTATTCCCAACTCCTGGCTGGCTTGGGCTGCATCCGCGTAAAGTTTGTCCGTTACCGACGCGCCTTCCCATAGGCCGTCGCCAAAGGACGATTCCGGTGACGTGGTATATTGATACATCAGATTGGGCGCCGTTGTCTCTGCGGCTGCTTCAGCCGCCCCCCCGCCGGCAGTGTTGCCCAATGCGGCGTCGGCTGCTGTCCCTCCGCCAACCGCGCCGGCCTCGGATAGAGCGGGGTTGCCCGCGCCGCCTACCGCATCAGCAAGAGTATTAAAACATCAACTCTATCAGGCATTTTCTAGTCGAAAGACCAGCTTATCAAAGTGCGTATCAAAGCCAATGTCATTACATGAATATCGCCTTCCATTAATCAATTCCTCTATTTTCATGCCGGATGTCCATGCTTGAGATTCTTTGCCAGAGCCCTTATCCCAGATGTTATAGGCTATAAGGTTTCCATCTGTGGAGTTGCAGATAATCGGTATTTCTCTTGGAGAGGTGTCAAACCAGAGAATTACGGCAGGACATTGAATCTCGTTAACGATCATGCCAAGGTTAGTTTTAAGAAACACACCTTGCCTCCATGGTGAATTCTTGGATTCAAAGATCAGATTCACTTTTCCTCCGTGCTTTATCGGGAAGAGATCAAGCTTGATTATGTTGGGAATTCCTCGGCTTGCAAAAGCTACGCTTTCAGTACGTGTCATAGGCATTTGATGTTAAATTATGTGTGATCACGGTCTTGGACCCCTATAATACCTATAAGGGTCGATCGCCTCATGCTCCCATGGCCAGACTTCAATTAGATTAGATGAATCGTGACTGCCTCCGTCTCGTTGAGGCATGATATGGTGAAGTTCTTTAGGGACGCCCAATTCATCATGTAACGGAGGCTTGCCATCCTCCATTCGCGCTAGATTGTCGGGTGAGAATTCGTCGTCAGTAGCGTTCGCAGCGCGGTCTTTCCAATAGTCGCCACGAGCTTTTGACCAACTTGGATCATCTTCATCTTCCCTAGATGCAGGCCCGCATCTGTTCTTGGGATTCAGTAGATTATTTTGGTCAGACAGCAACTGCCCGCTTTTGTCGCGCACATTGCCATCGGGATCCAACCATTGACCATCACCTGCGTCATATATTTTACCTGTAGGAAGAGGCAGGGGTGAGCCGTCCACGTCGGATGGTCCCAGCCAATCGGCCAACCCCAACGCATCTCCGAGCATTTCACCTATGCCGTAGCCAGTGACTGCCACTCCTGCGGCTAAAGCGGCAGCTACTCCCGGAGGGGTTCCCATAAGAAAGCCAGAACCGGCTGCGCCACCTTCTAAAGCTGCCCCCTCGAAAATCGTGGGGATGGCTTGACTAGGCAGTTCAAGAAACATGCCGTAGGAATCGATATAATTCTGAGGACTGTTCCCTACGAACGCATATAGATTGATTCCGCCAAGCTCTTGGATGGGATCCTGATTCAGCCATCGCTGTAAATTGGGTTGGTAGTAACGCGCCCCGTAGTCATAGAGCCCGGAGGCCGCGTGCCACTCTTTTCCGGAGAAGCGGTATGGATTGGAGGAGGCTAGCGGGCCGACGGCATAGAGTAGGTTGCCGAACGGGTCGTAGGCGTAACGTGCTCCAAGCCCGCCGGGACCGGTCATAAGCGCCGACACGTTGCCTTGGCCGTCGTGGTGGTAGTAGGCTGCAACCGGGCCGTAGGCTCCCGGTACCGAACGCGCTAGCAAGCCGCCTACTCCGCCCACACTCCCTAGTGAGCCGCCCATGTCACGTCCACGGGTGTAAACTGCGGTTACGTTGTTGTTGCCATCCCGCTCCTGAACGGGCAGGACCCCGTCGTCCAAGTAACGTGTTTCAGTGTTCTGCACCCATGCGCCGCCGGACCATGTGTATTCCCTCCTGATGCGCTTGCGACCGAGGCCATCATAGACGAATTGCGTCTGCCAGACATTGGTGCTCGTGAGCATCACGAGCCGGTTGGCGTCGTCATAGACGTAGCCCAGCAATCCGTCGCCCGTCAAGTTGCCGTTCTGGTCGTAGACATAACCGGCGCTGGATGGCAGATTCACCGTCACCGTATTGGTGCTCTTGCGCCCCAGGCTATCTTGCCCTATGGCTGTGAAACTGTTGTTACCGTTTGTAATTGCCACTCCACTTAGGGCAAATGTGTTGTCCCCGTAACGGGTGGTGTTAGTGCCGTTCACCGTTACGTTGGTCGCCGCCGAACTGGAACTGCCCGCCACCGTGAGCGTGCCACTGCGAGCTATGGTTTGGAGACGGTCGCGCGCATCCGCCGTCACCGTTAGGACCAACTGGTTGTTAGTGCGGGCAACCAAGTTCAGCGGAACATCATAGGCGTAGCCAAATTGCTCGTTGAGCCGAGCGGCTCCGCCTGATTCCTTTGCCTGCGCGACCGTGAGTTGGCCTAGACCATCGTAGCCGTAACTCATTTGGCTGGCGTCGAAACGTGTCGTCTTGGTCAGACGACCTTGGGAGTCATATAAATAGCTCTGCGAGTTCAGCACGTTCCCAGTCGGACCAACCAACGAGGTACCGGAAAGCCGGGACAGGGTGGCATCATAGGTATTGGTTACATAACCCTGGTTCGGGAACTGAAGTCGGCTAACAAGCCTTGAAGCCCCGGCGTAGGCGTAGTTGTAGGAACCATTGGGATCGGTCACCGATTGGAGTCGTCCGCCGGAATCGTAACCGTAGGTCTGCGACCAATCGGGAGCCTGCGGCTGCCCCATTGCGAGAGAGGCCCGGTGCGCCCCATTGTAGCCATAAGTGACTCTGTCATTGGCCCACGGCCCGTCCTCTGTTTGCAGCCTGCCATTGGCACCATAGGTGAAAGCAGTGGTACCGGTGGCGTCAGACATTCCGCTCAGGCGGTTGAGCGGATCATACTGAAAGTTGACGTCGGTGCTTGTCGGGTAGTCGATGTTGGTGACGTTGCCGACCGCGTCATAGCGGTAGGTGGTGGAGAGCTTTTCCGGTGTCCAGACGTTGGTAACCCACCCGTTGGGGCTATAGGTGTAGATGAAGTTGGTGTTGCCCAACGAATCCACCTTGCTCGTCGGGTTTCCGTAGGGGTCGAATCTCCAGGTGTTTGTGCGGGTGCTTCCAACCCGAAGGCGTGTGAGGTCACCGGCCGCGTTGTAGTCAAAGCGGGCAGGATATAAAGCGGCGAGGTTTTCGTAGATGCGCCGACCGGCGACGTCGTTGGTGAAGAGGCTTACAATTCCGAGCCGATTGGTGTACGCGATAAGTCCGTTGGTAGAGAAACCGAAGGCTTCCCATGTGGTATCAGCAAAGATGCGTTTTACAACCCGGTCCAGTCCGTCGAACTGCTGCTTTACGGCTACACCGGTGGCGTCGACGATATTGGTCGCGCGATTCCGATGGTCATAGGTGATGGCGAGCGCCTGGCCGAACTGGTTGCTGGAAGCGGTCAGTAGTCCCTGATTGTTGTAGGTATTGGTAAGGGCATAGCCGGTGCTGTCAGTAATGGTCGTCAGGCGACCGATCGAATTGTACCCATAGCTGACCCAACTCCCGTCATTTTGCGTCACCTGCGTCAGCCGTCCCGCGTAATCATGGGCGTATCTGGTGACGAGATTGACGGTCCCGTAACCGTTGGTAACGGTCGAGAGCGATCCACATTCGCAATAACCAAACGCGGTGATGTTGGTGAGGGCGTTGGTAACGGTGGTGAGCTGTCGAAGCGCATTGTAGCCAAATCGAGTCCAATTTCCCTGGCGGTCCTTTGTCGCAGCAAGGTGGAGGCGGTCGAAGATGTTGGAGATAGTAGTGCCGTCTGGATAGGCACGGCTGACGAGTCGTCGAAAATTGTCCCATAGGTTCGTGACCGTCAATCCACGCTCGTCGGTGAAGGTGTAAACGAGGCCATTCGTGTAGGTGAAGCTGTTTGTGAATCCGATCTCGGGATGAATGCTCTGCTGCAACCAATTCGCATAATAGCCCGATGAATAAAAAAGATTGGAAACGGATAGGCCCGAACGCAGAAATGCGTTGGTGAGGGTGCCAACTGGGGATTGGGAGAGATTGTAGGGATCGAACGGAAGGTTGGCGTAACTGTAACAGGTGGTCGTGATTTCCCCTAAGGCGTTGGTGATCTGTCTTGTTCGGTCATAGAGATTGTAATACAAGATACCGCCAAGAAAATCCGTATTGCCCGTTACAGCCACCTGCAGTGTCACCGGGTTCCGCCCAGTGCTGTCGTAGGTGATCATATTTGTCCGCAGGTACCGGGTGCTTCCGACCGAGTAGGTGCTAACGATGTTGGTGGAATAGCCTTTTGGATTGTGCTCAGATCGAGTGAACGCGCTGGAACCATCCGGGAGGAGGTAGGCGACATCAAGTGGGGCGGAATTGGTCCCGACATAATCGGAATCAGTCTGGCCCTCATAGTCGAACCAGATGCGCGTGCCGTCGGTCGAGCCATCAGGGCTGGGTTCCTGCACCATCGACAGGACCGAACCGACCCTATCGTCGGGCAGATGCAGCCAGTGTTTACGGCGTGAAAGCTGATAATCAGCCAGCGACAGTTTGCTCAGGCCGGATTTTCCAGTCGCGCTGATGGCCGCGTATTGCTGTCGGTTCCAGTGGAAGCTGTTCCGGTAAAACATGTTATTGACCTCAAACATGTTGGTGTAGGGTCCTGTGTCGGGCTGAGTGTAGGAATTGGGTAGAAAAGGAGTGTGATTGGTCGCGCTCAGCTCGGTACATTGGTCCCGGTAGAGGTAAAGCTGTACCGCTCCAGTGGGCTCTGTCACGATGATGGACCGGTTGATCAAGTTTGTTCCACCAAGTGTGTAGGTCTGGCCCGAAGCGGGATCATAGTTAGGCGGTGCTGCGGCAACTTGAAAACTGGTCGTACCGTACGGCGTGACAATGGAACTGATGACACCATTGGTGTCGTAACTAATGGTGGTAGCGTTGCCGGCAGTATCGGTGATGTTAACTAGCTGACCGGAGCCATTGTAAAACAGGTTCGCCGTCCGTCCGAACGGATCAGAAATGCTGGTTATCGACCTTGAAAATGCGGTATTAGTGTAACTGAGAGTATTGGTGTGACCTTCGGTGTCCCATACGCTGGTGAGACGGCCACTGCCATCGTAGAAGAAATAGGTCTTCTGCCCATATCGGTTGCGTCGTTGCGTTAGTAACCGTTCACCAAGTTGTCCGCCAAAACTCTGGAACAGGTCTGAACTGCCGTCTGCGTAACCGACGGCGTAGCCAATTAGTTGGCCATTTAAGCCGCCGTAGACCATGCTCATGGTCGAGTCCGTTTTGAATTCGGACTCATCGAACGTATAAACCCTTTCCCCGCCGCCGCCGACAAACAACTTGCCCTGAGCTGAATTTAGCGGCTGCACGTAGGTGAGCCAATCAATGCTCCAATTCGGGCCAACATTGTAAATATACGCATTAGTGCGCGTGTCGCGTTGCTTGTAAGTGAGGCGGAATGCTAGTCGATCACCCAGCGCGGGCTGGTAGGAAAGCGGTTCGTCCTCAAGCCACAGCGTGATATAGGGTTCGGACACCCGCCACGTAGGCATTCCTTTGCCGCAACTGGCGCAGCCCTCATTTCCTTCGGCCCCGTCCTGGCCCCGCTGACATGGTTCATCGTTGGGATCGTCAATGTTGTTCGGAAAACCCTGTCCGAAAACTTTCGTGGTTGCCTCCTGGTCCAGCCGTTGCCAGGTGCCCGGAACGGCGACGGCCGTGGCTAGAAAAACTCCGCTGGCTTCTTCGTTTATCGTCTCTCGGTCAAGCCATCGCTCGTGGCCAAAGGTTGGGTCAACCACCCGGTAAAGCCCTTTTCGCTGCTCGACGATTGCCGCGTAGTGATTCTGCCGCCAGTGAATGACCGCAGGACAAGGAAGTTCATCTCCTGCAACCCGCCGCATGGGCACAAGATCGAGGTTTAAGTCGCGAGCCTGCTGCGCCAAATACTCCAAGGAAAACCCGTTGGTCGGAGATTGAAGGTTGAGGAGGTGACCCACGTGAAACGTCCGACCCTTCAGTTGGCGGGCCACTTCGGTTAGGGCGTAGGTACCACACCGGTAGGATATCCCTGGTTGAGCTAGCATCACCGAATAGCCCTCCAAAGTGCCTTCCCAGAGTCTTTGGAGCGGGCCAGCGTCCCACGTTCGTCCTACGGTTTCCTGAATCAGTGCTGCCAAGGTCTGGATGCGCCCCAAACTTGCCAATAGCCGTGTCCAGTGGACAAAAGCGTGATCGGCAACGCTCTTACCGGTCCCACTTCGATACTCCTTTGTTGCCGTCCAGGCTGCCTCCCAGTGGGCCAGAGCTCGGGAATAGCGTCCGTGTTCGCGATACCAACTAGCCAAGCTCGTTCGCAACGAAGGCGTCCATGCGGATCGAGGATGATCGGTGATGAAGTCTTCCAAAGGCCGCCAATCGGGCTGCAATGGGTCGCCTCGGCGTAAATCCTGTAACAGTTCCAATACGGCCAGCGATTCCGTTTCGGGTGGCGGGGTACCTCCTACCCACACGATTTGCTCTGCAAATACCGGCGTAGAGCTTACAAGTGTCGCGGTGTCGGCGTCCGGCGAAACCACCGGTACACGCACTGGTTCCGTGGCTCGCGCAGTCCAAACCCATACGAAGGTTACCAAACAAAGCAGACGAAAAAAGTTCATGGCAGGTAATGTAGTCAGTGAAGTTGAGTTTCAGGGGACGGTCGTGCCGGATTTGGGTTCGGTGATAAAGACCTGAAAACCCAAATCGGTGGCGCTATTCCAAACGCTTTCACCGAGATCGAAGACACCGTTGCCATTGGTGTCCTCCTGCCAGTCGGGGATGCCATCGCCATCGGTGTCCATCGGTTGATCAAGAGCAATCAACGGATCCCAAAGCGTCGTGTCGCAAGAATTGTTGGCGGACACGGGATTCATTTGGAATGCGAGTTGGTCGCCCGCCGATATAGGTGAACTGACGTTGACTGGCACCCAAGTGTTGGACGGTGGGACGACGACCCACTGGGATAGGCTTACGCCATTGCGCACCACCCGCACCTGCGTCCCATCGCCGCCGCACGGGCTGTAATTGTTGGCCCGGCTCCAAACGCTCAGCCGACCCGACCGAGGTACTATAAAAAGGCGCACGCTGTCATAGTTCTGGCCTGGAGCCTGGCCGTTGGCGAAGACCCAGGTATAATAGTCGGGGCCGGTCAAGGATGTATCATACCAAACGTTAGTCCAGCCGGTGTAGGGATTGCCGTAATTCGGTAGCGCGGTCCAAGTAGTGCTCTGCAATGCCGTGCTGCGGGCGTAAAACCAGCCGTTGTTCCCCTGCGTTCCCGAGTAGCCGATGGATCCTCCATAGGCATAGGTCGCCACGTAATGGAAGCCAAGGTCAAGCAAAGTCCCCGCCTCCTTTTGTTGGTCGGCAGTCGTGGTGTAGTGGTAGAGGCCAACGGAGGTCGCCGTTCGTCCTGAATCAGCGTTGATGAGCGTCGAAAGGCTATTGGTGATCGAGTTGGTCGGATAATAATAGCTACCCAAAGGTCCACTCACGAAATCTTCCAGTAGTCCTGTCTTGTTGCCACTGCCGCCAAAAGGATTGCTCGTTGTCCCGACAAAGCCGTTGTAACCAACCACATCAATGGGATTGTAACTGGTGAAATAGTTGATCGGTATTGAGGTTCCGTCGAAGAGATTGTCGGTGATTGTCCAATAGCCGTAGTAGGTTGTCGACCGAACGAGAGTCAGCGTGCAGCGGTTGAACAGACAGTTTTGAACGGTAAGATTGAGATAATATGGCTGGGAAGCACTGTAGTAACCCTCTTCCCAGTCGAATGAGCTGCGTTCAGCGATGGTGTTGCGAAATACAACCTGGGTGTTGAAATTCCCGGAGCCACTGTAATTCCAGATATAAGAATAGATTCCCCGCAACTGACTGTCCTGGATTGTTAAGGTGGAGTTGAACAGTCCGGGTTGTAAAGTTCGCCCCCCAATCGCAGCGGCCAGGAACGACACGTCGGTGAATCGCAGGGTGGCGGCGGAGTTACCGCCAATTAGGCTGAAATTAGACGTGTTGGTGATGATCCCCTGAGTGTTCTCCTGCACTGTGCTCAACAGAGTGAGCCTGTTCAACGTCTGGGGCAGGCCCTGACTGACCAGAGTGCCGTTCAGCGTTATTCCGATTGTGCCCCATAGGCCGACCGCCACCCCGCTGGTTAACGTTAGCGTGGTGCTGGCACTGTTCGTCTGGTTGAACCAGATATAATCCAGGGGCGGATAATGGTATCCCAGGTCGGGCACGTCCGTGTCGCGTTGGGCCTGCGGTATTAGCACGGTATTGGTGGTGAAGTTACCACTCAGTTCTACCGGCGGGTAGGTGGTCAACTGCGCGATGTCATAAGCCAGTTGCGGGCTGATGGCCGTTGTTCCTGCGTTCCGGTACGAACTACCGGAGGCAAGGTAGTTGCTTCCGCCTCGCAGTGCCGAGAACGGGTTACTGCTCGCAACAGATACCGCCGTACCAACATAGCTGCCTGTGTTCGTCACTTGATAGAACAGGCTGTTGACGACGCTCAAGTTGGTCGTGCCAAAGCCCCCGGCGTTGAACCAACTGGCACCATTTACCGTGGCGTGCTCAATCAGTCCCGTAGCACTGCTGCCAAGGAAGTTGGTCGCCACGCCTGCAAACAGGGCGTTGCGCACGTTGAAGCTAGTGTTGGTGGCAGAGAATCCATTTTGGCAGCTAACCAGTTGCAAGTGGCTCAACACGTGTCCCGATTGCTGGTACAGGGCAATCGCGGTCTGCGCGTAGGAGATGCGCAAGTTCGACAGGCTGAAACTGGAATTGGCACCGGTTGCCGCGCTTCCATCCAAGTAGAGGGCGGTGTGATCTCCGGTAGAAGGTGTTCCACTACTCCCGGTGATCAACTCCCCGACCGAGTTGTCGTTCTTGGATGTGAACACCACCGGGCGGTACAAACTACCTTGCCAATTGATTGGCGTCGTGACGGTCAATTTCGCCGAGACCCCGGTGTTGTACTTGAATACGGCCCCGCCTTCGAAGGTTGTCGCAGCCGTAGTCGATTGCGTGGTCGAAACCGCCCCGTTGATGTAGTAGGTCGTGTCTCCCTTGAAAACGTAATTCGCCGCAAGGGTGCCTGCGTTCAGGATGGAATAATCGAGAACCAAGGCGGGTCCTGCCAAGGCCGCGAGGAGCTTCTTGCTGGCTGGACGAATTTCCGCTCGTTCACGGTTTTTGCCCTCTGGGGCAACAGGCAACTGCTGAAGCACGACTTCCCGCTTTGCGGGTTTACGTCGCAAGGCCCCTCCGCCCGGGACTTGAGGGAGAGTCTGGAGGTCCGGCTGTACCGCCGGAACTTCCACCGCTTCAATCAAGAACGACCTGCCTTGGACGGTGTTCCAGGTCTTCGCAACCGGAATTGAGTCAATCGATTCGCTCCGGGCTTCAAAGGCCCTGCCTGGCCCCATCCGCATGGCTCCAAAGTTGAGTTCCGAGTCGACGAGCGCCGGACCGCCTGCGGCCACTTCGTTCGGGTTTAAAAGCCAGTTATCCTGCTTCGGAACCGGAGTTTGGAGGAACTCCGACCAAACCTCCAGTCGTGTAGTCGCGGAATTGAGACCGAATGTTTCGGGTGCAGATGGTGCCTGGCGGAGAACGATATCTTGCTCCACCCCCGATGCGGAATAGGTGTACCGGACATCTGCCAGAATGTCGGTGAAGGCGTCCGGGTAGAGGATTTGATTGGTTGCGATTTGAAATCCCTGGCAGTCCTTGAGCTGCGCAATCAGGACGGCTTGACCGGTCGAGGCGTCAAAGTATGCAAGGCCGTGCGGGCGGGAGGTGACCGTTTTCCCGTCGGGCAACACCAACGTGACCGGCTGAGAGCCATTGAGATTGGCCGGGAGCGTGAACTGATGCTGGCCCCTCGACGCAACCGCTCCCTGAGTGGAAAGGTCAAATTCCGGTACTGTGTTGGTCCAAGAGCCGTCAGTGGTCCGATAATTCAGCCCGGGTTCCAAATGGACGTAGGTGTTGGTCTGGTACAGCCAATTCCCCTGAACATCCTGATACGGAATGACATCCTGAACGGTCTGCCAATGTGGTCCGCGGTCACGAATGATCTGACTTGCAGTGGGTGTTGCTGAGTTCGTTGACGCTCGTAAGCCAGTCGGATTTTGGGCCAGGGCAGCGGTGGTGGCCAAATAAGCAGACAGGACACTGTAAATCTCTCGTTTCATGGGCTTTACAAATGCTGAGCAATCCAGACAACCGCCAAATGGCACCAACAGCCTGAAAAGTGCTTGATAAGGGAGGTTCTGAAACAGTTTGGGGAAAGTGCTGAGGACCTTGAATTACAGCAAGGCGGAAAATAGAAATTAAGAAAGAATGTCGTTTTTTGACCATTTAGATAAGAAACTCATGGAGGTTACCACGGAGGCTTCTTTCCCTCCTATTTCTCTCGTTCTTCTTACCGTAGGGCTCCGCCCGAAGAGGCGTAAAGCGAGAACGCGAATGCGAGGTGATAGGAGCATTTAAACCATCCCTACGCGGGTGGGGAGAACTCCAGAGCGTCCGCCGCGCCCTTGCTGGCTGGCGGACCATCCCCACGCAGGTGGGAAAATCTTCCGGCATGGCATCGGAACGGGGAAAAGTGCAACCGAATTTGTGAGCGTAATTCCAACGCCTATTCGCGTGCGCTCGCTCGCTCGTCTTCCAGATTCGCCTCCCGAAGGTAATCCTTTGCCACGGCGCGTAGTGCCCGAGCCGTTCTCGGCCAACGGGAGCACAATTGTGCATATTGTTCGAAAATTGCCGAAAGCTCGCGCTCCTGCTTCCCTCCCTCATAAAAGCCCCTCCAGTGAGTACCGCGGAGATTGCGAAGGCCGGTACAGAAACCGCTTTCGATCTCTTCCGACTTGCATTCCTCGACCACATCTCGAATTGCGACCAGCGGCATACCCTTATCTACATCTGTCGGTGATTGCGCGAAGACATTACCAATGTGAAAATCGCAAACCGCCCTCCTGTTTACCGCCTCCGCTTGCTTTCTAGCTTCTACAACCCATGCCCGTAAAGCATCGGCCGCCACAACTCCATGTTTATTTGTGCCAGGGATGATTTGCCAGTCGTGAAGGAGCTGCCAAATGCGTTGCGCACGTTCTTTCTCGTCATTGGTCGGCCTGTTCGGAGTCTCCGCTGCTTCATCAGCGGATTTACCACCACCGTCCCGAGAACGATAACGCAGGAATAGGCACTCTACAAAAAATCCTGGATCGCGAGCGAGACGCCTATGGAGCGTCTCGGGAAGCAGAAGATCATTGTCAAGCAGAGGTAAGAAAGCAAACTCCAGACGGGCGACGCGGCTTTCGTCGGCCTGAGATTCCAGTTTCTGTAGAAAAGAAAGAGCTTCGCGCACGTAGTAACCATCCATTGTATCAATCCTGCGCTTTGATTTATCCGCCAGTACGGCCTCCAATGCAGTGCACAGCATGTCTGTATTCGCAGCTTGTAGGATGTCCTTCCTGGAAACGAGGAACTGCAATGCATCCCAAGCCCGGTCTGAGCCGAGGTAATTTTTAAAAGCACGCGTCGCCTCCGTGATGCTTAGGTCACGTCCGCTGAAGCTGCCGATCTGTTGCCAGTACAGCCCTTCAGCCGCTCCACCATGGCTTGCCACCCAATCCCAGGCTCGCGTTCCGAATGGCATTTGAATCGACCATGCGGCTATCTGCCCAACCGACCAGGCCGCCGTTGGAACTGATTCGGCCCATTCGACACCCCTCGCATGGATACGCTGCGCTGCAAAGCCGCCTGCGAGACGCTGTAGCGTTTCTTCACCGCAGTTGAGAAGCGAGGGGATTGTCTCAGCGTGCGCCTCCTCACCAGCCTCTTCCCCCAGGGACCAGCCTACTTCCCTGGGCTGCCCGGCCTGTTCCGCCAAGTGCTTGATTTTTGTGATTCCACCCGCCGAGAAAATTGTGCGAATTGCGGTGCGACGCTCGGCTGCTCGTCGCTCCAGTTTCTGTTCGTGAGTCAGGGATTCATCGGCCAAGTCCCAGTCACGAGTGGCGAATAGGTGAGCGAGTCCAACAACTGGATCGCTCGGCGCAAGGTGATCTCGCAAAGCAGCCCAGCGCGCTACTTCTTCGGGCGGAAGCGCCCATCGAGCATTACGAAAACAGGTGTGTCGGTGAACAATTTCACGCAGCTTCTGCCACAGAACCTCCCTTAGCTCCGGTGTAGCGTCACTCATGACGAACCGTTGGAACTCGTCGCGCACTATTTCATAAGCCTCCTTGGACACGGCACAGAGTCCGCTGACTTTGTCCAGCACCTCACCCCACCGGGAAGGGGCGGCAACGGCAAGTCGCCGCGTTAGGTCGGCCAGGGCTTCGAGCGAGGTCAAGTAGTCTTCCTGAGCGATTTCACCGGTCCAGCCTGCGGCCCAGTCACGGTAGGTTGGCTTCGAGCTGCCGAAAAACGCTGCGGATAGCGGCGTCGGCATTAGGGCGACAATGACCCGCCATGCTGCGGCGGGCCAGCGCTCGTAAAGCATCTGCAGGGCGTCTATTCGTTCTTCGACAAAGGCTACGGTTTGCGGACACAAAGGGAAAAAAAGTGCCGTCGCGCTGGCTAGGGGCCGATTGGTCCATTTGCCGCCGGGGTCCCGCTCCGTGAGTTGGGCGAGAATCGAAGCGACGCGGTGCAGATGCACGCTCGGCCAAGCCGCCGTCTCCAGCGCCCAGAGGATACCGGTGTGATAGGCTGCGCCGCCTAACCCGCTTGGTGCTACCTCTTGTCGCATCAGCTCGACCGTCTGCGGATCGGGTGAGGCCAGATCGTGCTCGACCGCCGCTAGGAATTCATCCGGTGCAGCTTCCACCAGAGATGAGAGCAACCCGCCGAGTGACGCCCATCGCTGCCAGCGGCAGCCAATGGGCAAAACGCGCCGAACTACAGACGCCGCATGTCGAGCGAAGTCCCGCTCCTCCGAGAATCCACCCTCATCTTCGCGCGTTGCCCCGACTGCAAGGATTTCGGCGATCCCTTGGCGCAGGTTGTGTGAAAAACGCGCTACCAGCCCTTTGATTGCTGCCATAGGACGCTCGGCCGGGGGCAGCGACAAGCCAGGGTCATCTTCGGTCAAGACCTCCACGGCGATTTCCTCAAACGTGGCGATAAGCCTCGGATTTAGACTCCAACGCAGCGATTCCCAGGCGTCCAGCGGCGACAGAAATTCCCATGTCTTACCCTCGCCTCGTTCTTTCGCGACGAGGCGGAGCGGCGCATCGGGTTCAAAGCGCCATTTTGCAGCAATCTCGCGTGCGTCGGCGTAGTCCCGCTTTGTCAGCCTTTCGATCATTTCACCATCCCCTGGCCGCTCGTCTTCCCAAGAGCCAGCCAGAAGCAGCGCAGCCAGTGTGGTATCTTTTGACCACTGGGGGGATTCTACTTCGGGTGATCGTGCGTAAATCCGGCGAAGGATCGTGAAGTTCCCTCCAGCAGCCTGCGCCACCTTTCGCGCCTCCGCATCATCGAGCCCGGCATCCTCCAGCGCCTGTTGCAAATCGAAGCGTCGCATTCGCTCCAACTCCATGGCCGAGCCACGCGAACCCGCTCGGAAGTCGGCATGCCGAAGGACGAAATGGCCATTCCGAAGCGCGCTCGAGAGTAGCTCTCGGTCTGCTTCGAGTCGTGGCGCAGCAATTAAAATCAGTGAAGAAGCAGAGGAAGCAAGAGCGCGCCAAGTCTCGCGGTCCTCGATAATGATTGTTCGGGCGGAAATGGCATTGGCCTCGGTTGGAGGCAAGGAATGAACCCAAGCCGCAAAGACCGCCACAACCTCCACGGCAGAAGGTGCGCGGACGGCAAGTTCCCTCGGAGAACCAGTCTGCCATTGATTGAACTCCGCCGCGATTGAAGCACGGTTCACCAGTAACACGTTGGGCGGCAGCGGCTTCTTCAGAGCCGCTTGGACATCCAGCCAGTAAGATCCGATGTCCCGAACACAGGCGATGGTCTTCCCCATTTCCTTTGCTAGCCACAACGCGACCGCAGGCGCTTCTCGGAGCCATTGCTCGAGCCGACTTGAGTCATAAGCCTCAACCGCCCTAAATCGTTTCTCGTCAGTTCGCGTTTTCGTCCATGCTGCCATCCCACCGATGATTTTTGCCTTGATAGCGGTGGTCCGCTTGGTCGCCTTTCCTTTAAGCGTCTTAACAGAGGCTCTTCGATCGTGCCAATCGCGAGGGGTTACTGCGATGAATGTTGCCTCGCTGATGTCATCGGGCACCCCGGCTCCCACCCGCGCCTCGTGTTCTTCGACCCGCTTTTGATAGTCGGCCTGCGCTTTATTCTCAGGTCTCGCGTCGCAGCCGAGTTCCCAGTAGGCAACGCCGCTAGGAACGTAGAGAGTGCCAAGCGTCGTCACCGTCGTGCCATCATAGCCTGGGCGATGCGTCTCTGCCTCGGCTGGAAAATCGCACTTGGTAAGATCACCCGGTGGTACTGTTGCCCGTACGAGCCGACCAATCAGTTCAGGAAGCAGCAACTTAGCCTTCGGGCTCGTTGCCCACTGATCCAGGTCACGTGCTCGTATCCAAGTCGGAGACTGCATTTTTGCGATTTTTGTTCCCCATCATAGCGCCGCCAACACGCTGCCTCGCGGCCCCGATGTCGACGTGGCGAATTCGTGTCCCGTAGCGGCCGGGGTGGCTGTATCACCGATGGTAATACCAAAATCATTGACTACAACCAAGGGGTAGTACCCCTGGTTGTCGTCGTCAAAGTTGCTAAAGATAAGGCGTCGCTACGGACACCACCTCTCCACCCCTCGCTGAATGACGGTGAATTCAACGGCTTCGACCAACCGTTGGAACGTCGCGGTCTGCCAGTTCGATTTCGTTTTCTGACCACGCACGAAATTGGACAGGTCATGGTCAAACCGACGTCCCAAGCGGTCCCGTAGCCGTTCCCAGTACGAGATAATTGCGTCTTTTCGTTCAAGGAGCAGCCCGCGCGCAGGAAGTTTGTCGCTTTTGGTGCCATTTGCCACCGGATGGCAGGGGAGCAAGTTCCACAGGTCATTGCAGTGCCACAGGCTGAAGGGGATGACATGGTCGATTTCGTACTTTTTGGTCAGCGCTTGGCCTGTCCAAACGCACCTTTTCCCGTCCATCTGGTCAAAAACCTGTTTTGCTTCCCCGACGTTCCGTTCCTCCGTCGGAGAGACCAAGAGAAGGCGGAGAATGTCTGCCACCGCAACCTGCCCTTTGGACATCCGATGGGTCTCTTCTGCCCACCTCAAAATGACCGCAGGCTCAATCCAGTGACCCAATTGGCAAAATTCGGACCAGGCACCCGGGTCGACGAGGACATCACCCTTTGTGTAGCCAAACAGATTGCCAGAACAATGATCGACCGGTCCATCTCGGATGGCACTTTGAATGGCCCGTAAAGCGTCGACGTATTGTCGTTTTATCGTCCGTGCCAAATCACCCCCTGCTTCATCGACCAAAAATTGGGATAAGCCACCCCGGTTTCGGTATTCCTCGATTAGCAGTTGGTGCTCTCCTCGAAACTTGATTCGGCTGGTACGCTCGGAGCGTTCTCCATTGATCTGCGGAATGAATTCCGCGGATTCGAAGAGAGGCCAGTAATACCGAAACCACTTTTCGGCAATCAGCCGAATCGGGATGGCAACCTGTCCGTCCGGCATCCATTTAACCTGAGGGTTGTGGTGACCGGCGATGTCGGCCAAAGCCCGAAACAGCGCCAGCTTGTAGGTCGCGGTTTTCCGGTCTTGATTGAGCACCCCTTCAATTCGGTCCAGTGGTCTGCCTTCGGTTCCGCCAAGTTCGAGCACGAAGCTTGCCCACCGTATTTCCGACCGTCCCATTCGGTCGGCATCCTCCGACCGCCGTAACAACTTGAATCCGAGGCGCTCAAAAAGGAGCAACAGGTACTCCGGATGTAACGGCTTAAACAGCCGTCCGGCTGCATCCCGGCATTCCGAATCCAGCCCAGAACGGTTCAACGGCACCGAAATCCAAAGCCGTCCACCTTGCCGGAGGAGCCGTTTGAGAGTGAATGCGGAGTTGAACAATTCCTCCTCGGGGACGTGCATCAAAACGGCGGAGCACAGGATTCCGTCAAACGGTCCGCCGAGGTCCAGTTCATCTGACAGAGGCAGGCCGAACCGAAACAACCTACCGGCCAGCTCGGGATAGAAGCGAAGAGCCTCAGCCTGCATCGAAGACGATGGTTCCAAGCCGTACGCATCAAACCCGAGAGACAGCAACACCGCCAAGTCCCTGCCTGACCCCGACCCGACATCCAGGATTCGGGAACCGGACGGGAAAATCTCCTGGAACTGGCGCTGGCTCTCAGACGTCTTGACAGCCCGATACTTCGCAGCGGTTTCGGGCGCGGTCTGCTGGTAGAATTCTATCGTCGACAAGTCCACTGGATCAGGCTTCCGAGAAAGGAAGAGGCTGTCGGACTGAATTTAGTTCCTCGAGAGTTCCGCACTCTTATCTTTGGCATCAACTCTGGGTTTCCCTAGGGATGTTAAGAGACCCGATGGTCACCCCCTCCATCATACCGCATCCGCTGCCGCAATGGTCTCAAACTCCCGGAGAATATCGGGGTGGTTGCCATTGAGGAACCGCACGACCTTGACGTTTTCCAGCAGCTTTTTGATGTACCCCTTGGCGCAGGTCAGGTTCAGCATGTTTTCCCCGTAGGATTCCTCGACCGATTTCAGGTCCCGTTCGAGTGATTCCATCTCCTTTTCCAGCTTGGCGATCTGCTCCGCCGTTAGTCCGGCCCGGGCCTTGGGTTTGTCGGGTTGGGCAACCTGGTCGCGGGAAGTCCCCAGAACCAGCGCCTCCACGTACCCGGCGGTGAAGTTGTTGGCGCTCACCAGCAATTCGGCGATTTCAATCTGCCGGACAAAACTGACCTGTTTCAGGAACCGCAGGGCTTTGGGCGCGATTTCCTTGCTTTTCAACAGCTCGACCACCTCCTCATGCAGCCCGTCGAGCAGCTTCATCGATGCCCGGACGTTGGCAATCGGCAGATTCAGGGCGGCTGCAATGCGTTCCGGTTTTACCCCATCCCTGACGGCCCGGGTGATCATTTTGTGGGCCTGAATCGGCGGAATCCGGTTGATCCGGATGTTGTAGGTGTAGCTTTCATCGTCACAGGAGACGATGCAGTCCGCCTCGGTTTCTCCCAGTTCCCGCAAGGCTATCAGGCGGAGGTGGCCGTCCAGCAGAAGGTACTGTTTGGATTTCCCCTTTTGCGGATGAACGACCAGGGGCTCGATCAAGCCGACCGCCTTGATGGAATCCCGGATGGACCGGTAGCGGTCGATGTTCTTTTCCGGGCCTTTCAAGGTCCGTACAGGGAGGAGACATTCCAGCGGCAGCCGGATTTTCTCCATTTCGAAACCAAGCTTGGGGGTAGTCATTCGGAGGCCTTCACTTTGGTGCCCACCTTGGCCCAGAGGAATTTGGGCATGGTCAGGAGAGATTCTGCGCGCAGGAGGGTGAGGAAATGGTCGTCGTGGACCAGCTTATCCAAGGCGGTAACGATAAAGAGCAGTCTTGAGTCACAGACCTTCGCTTTTCGGACCAACAGCTTCTGTTTCTGGCTCTCTTTGCGGTAGGCGTTCACCAGACTTTCGGCGCTGGTAAACCGCTTTCGGGGCGTCGTCGTCCCGGTCGCCCTGCCCCGCCCGACATACTGTCGGAGGTCAATCAACCGTTTGACGACCCGGATTGAAACCTGGTTGAGCTGGTTGGAGTCGTAGGCTTTGAGCAGTTCCCGCTGGGTTTCCACGTCGTTGGCCTTTGCAATGTCCATAGCGACCCCAAGCGGAATCCGACCGCTGACGGCAGCCTGCACCAACCGTTCTTCACCACTGTTGTGGAGGGCCAGCAACCCCGAAATGGTGTTGTCGGGAATATCCAGCTTCCGACCGATTTGAACGTAATTGTATCCCGCCGCGCTCAGTCGCTCAATTTCGCCCATCAACAGCAGGGGTGAAGCATTCCGGCGAGCCATGTTTTCGACCAGACTCCGCAGGAGCCGGTCTTCTTTCGGAATCTCGACCACTGTCGCTGGAATCTCCTTGTGACCCAGGGCGATGAAGGCCTCGATGCGCCCCTGTCCGCAGACCAGATCGTAGCCAGGTTCATCCAGTTCCCCGGTGGACCGTAGACTGACCTGGATCGGCTTCTTTAGGCCCAGGTTGCGGATGCTTTCGACAATGACCTCGAACTTCTTCCGGTCACGTTGCCGAGGGTTCAAAATTCGAATCCGATCAATCGGGATCATCTTGAGCTCTTCGTTCATGCGGCCTCCTCAATTTTGACTCTGGCAGCCAGGTTGAAAAAGAAGTCGAGCGATTCAAACCGATACCCGTCGAGGCTGACCCCGTTGTGCTCGGCGATTCGGAGTCGTTCCCAGATCATGTCACAGGCTGGAAGCAGGTAGTAATCCCGGATGGTCAGATTGGTGGCATCCATCCGAACGGCAATGGTGATGTCGGGCTTTAACCCGGCATCCAGGCGAACCGTCCAACGGGAGGCATCCGCCCCGGTGACCGTGTGGCGGCAAAGAACAATCGACACCCGAAGTTCTTCGTTCAGATGGAGCAGGTCCGTTTCAGGGTCCACACGGACGATGGCCCCAAGGGTTTCCAACTGGCGGACGACCGACGCCACCAACTTGGGATGTTGCTCCCGCAACTGGCGGTTGATTTCGATAAACCCGTAGTCAATGGCCGGGCTGTACCCAATCAGCCGGTAGGCAGAAATCAGACTACCAAACCGAGATCGAAAGGCAGAACTAGGGGGAAGGTCATCGGATTCATCAATCAGGAACCCGCTGATGCTCCCATGTCGGACGAAGAGGCTGCGGAGTTTTTCCAGCATCTCGGCATCGGTCAGCTTTTGATTGCGGGCGACGATGATGCTTTGGGCGGCGTGGAACTGTTCGGGGGCAATGATTCCGACGTAAATGCCATCAGCCCGAATCCACTTCTCGGGCGGGTTGGCGACGTGCTTGAGCTTCAGTTTGAACGAGGTCCGATGGTACACATTGTTGCCGATGTACTTTTCGTTGGTCAGGACCTGGTGGACGGTGGATCGGTTCCACTGGCGTTGGTAGTCGGTCAAGATGCCCCGGGCATTGAGGGATTTTGCAATTTGACCCTCGGACTGGCCCTCGTGGACAAAGGCCTGATACATCCACCGGACTACCTGCACTTCGTCATCGGGTCCGGGAGTCAGGATCACCCGGTCGGTCTGGAGGCTTTTGTGTTCGCCCATTTTGAGGGTCGCCTTTTGTTGGCCGCTCTGGTCAATCAAGACCCGGCGCAAACCGAACCCCGCGGTGCCGCCTTGTTTGAAGCCCAGTTGGATCAGGCGGCAGGCCCCTTGAAAGACCTTTGAGGACAGCTCTCGGCTGTACTCTCCTGCCATGGCCCGCTTGACGCCTTTGACGATGGTCGACACCGGGCTGCCGTCATTCTCGAACTGTTCGGCGCAGTAATGAACCGAGACACCCGCCCGACGACAGATGTACTCGTAGTAGGCACTTTCGTCGGCATCCTGGAACCGTCCCCACCGGCTGACGTCGTAGACCAGGATGGCTGAAAAGTCGATTTGGCCGGATTCGACATCCCGGATCATGCGCGCCAGCGACTCTCGACCTTGAATGTTGAGACCGCTTTTCCCTTCGTCGGAGTATTCGCGGATGATGTCGAACTCCCGCCGTTTAGCGTAGTCCCGGACGACGTCCATCTGGTTGCTGGTCGAATACTGCTGATGTTCGGTCGACATCCGAACGTAGGCAGCAGCCCGATTGGAGGGCAGAGTTGGTTTCCCGGTGCTCATACTCGGGAAGGAACGATGCCGGGAGGGTGAATGGATGACTCGACCGCGGTCCTTTGCGGTGTACGGGACGTCGCTATCGAGTTTGGAACGGAATCAAGGGCCGGTTTCATTGGCCCCTTGAGCATTCCAGCCGTCGAACTCCTTCCGAATAACTAAGTTGTGTGGACGCAAAACCGCATGGCAACGGTACCGCCCGAACAGGGTGACTTGAAATCGGCTGACCAACGTCAGGGTGATCCGGTCGAGTTCACCGAGACCAGCCCTGAGACTGGTCCACCATCCGTGGAAGGTCATCGCTTGGGGTAGAACTGCCACGAGGGACCGCAGAATGCCCCCGATGTAGGGCAACCAGCGATCCACCTGAATTTCATACTGCGCGAGAAGCGGAACCCACCGGGCATTGACTGCGGCAATGGTCCCACTGAAAAACTGGCTGACGGTAGCGCTGGCGACGAGCCGGTAGGGATGAGCGAAGGAGGGCAAGACGCTGACGGTGCGAAAACAGTTGGTACAACGGAACCGGCGAATCAGTATTCGGAGGACATCCCGCCCCGTGCTGGTAATCCCTCGCGAGTAGTACCCGAGGGGTTCAAGGCTGTCCCGAGTACCGCAGTTGGGACACTCCGCGGACGGTTCAACCTGACGCTGGTAGTCGGTGTCCACGTAGACCTCCAAGCTGACCGGCATTGGGCGGATGATTTGCATGAGCGGGCGATATACACCCCCTTGATAAAGGAGCTGCGGGCAATCAGTTAGAAACCCCTGACCGGTGCAATCAAAAAGCTGTAGCGTCGGATGTTTTCTCCTCGAGTCGACATTACATCGTCATTCACCCACCAGAACTTCGGAAGGTGTTTACCGACGGCAGCCTGGCGGGTAGCGTCCTTGTCACTTTCTTCATTGTCGCATGAACAGCAAAAATCTTGGCAGACTGCAAAAAGTAAGTCTTCGGGAGGTCTGGGTGTCGGAAGCGGGGAGCTTTACCCCGTGGTTGGCCGAGGAAGGCAACCTGAAGCTGTTGGGCGACACCATCGGGATGGATCTCGAATTTGAGTCCCTAGAAAAGGCAGTGGGTCCGTTCCGAGCTGATATTCTCTGCAAAGATTTGGCCAACGACAGTTGGGTCCTGATCGAGAACCAACTAGAGCGGACAGACCACTCCCACTTAGGCCAACTGATCACCTATGCCGCTGGGCTCCAGGCCGTCACAATCGTCTGGATCGCCGAACGCTTCACCGAGGAGCATCGGGCGGCCTTGGATTGGCTCAACGAACGGACGGATGAAAAGATCAACCTGTTCGGGCTGGAAATCGAGCTGTGGCGGATTGGCGATTCCCCGATTGCCCCAAAGTTCAACGTGATCAGCCAACCCAATGACTGGTCTCGAAAAGTTCAACAGGCTGCTGCGGCTACCGGCGAACTCTCGGAATTGAAGCTGCTCCAGGGTCGGTTTTGGACCGCCTTCAAGGAGTTTATGGAGGACAAAGGCAGCTTTGTGCGATGTCAGAAGCCTGCTCCCCAACACTGGACTAATCACGCCATCGGACGGTCGGGGATGCACCTTGTTTCGATTGCCTCGAATGTTAACTCGGAACCAAACGGTAAAGGTCCGGAAATCCGAGTGGAACTTTACCTTGATGGCCCCAATGCAAAGTCGGAGTTCACGGCACTTGAAAATCAGAAGGAGAGCATCGAAAGGGCATTGGGGTTCCCTCTCAAGTGGCGAAATCCGGAGAACAAAGCGGCATGTCGGATTTCAACCCGCAAGGATGCTGATTTCCTGAATGAGTCCCTTTGGCCCCAACAGTTTGAGTGGTTGCGCCAGCGGCTTGAGGTCATGCACAGGGTCTTCGCGCCAATCGTGAAAACATTTCGGTTTCAGGAGGTTGACTCGATGGAAGCCGAAGGGCGCTGAGAGGCTAACGTCGCCATCGAACGCCTACGGTTGGGAACTGGACTTTCTCCCCATACCTCGACCAACAGGAGAACCACGAAGACCCGCCACCGGACTTCCTGACGGTCAATCTCCATCACGGTCCAGAAGCCATAGTCGTAAACCAGCGTTCTTACCCGAACACCCGGCGAAAGACCCTGCGGTAGTTGGTAAACGGGCGGGTTTATCGTCTGGGTGACGCAGATTTGACCTGAACGAAAGGGATGAGGGGAAACGGCACCGGTCATTCCCCAGCTTTATCAACTCAGGCGGACATCCGTAGGGGTCCCGTCAGGATGGCTCTTCCGCATCCATCACCGAAGGCGGGACACCCTGCACCCCCGCCGACTTGACCATCCCGGTGATGATGGCGGCGACGTCGATCATCAGCTCGCAGTCGAGGAAGTGGTTGTCCCGTCGTTTCTGGACCCAGACGGTCTTGACCCGGCCCCTCGAGTCCTCGCGGTTATCTCGAACCTCGGCTGTCAACTGGTCGAAATAGTCCCGACCGGTCGTTCCTGGGACGGTCCATTGACCGACGACGCCATGGGTAAACAAGGCAAGGTGGTCTTTGATGGTGGGATTGGACCACTGGTACAGAGTCAGGTGTCGCTTCGCGGTCGTTGCCTTGGCCCCGATGCTAGGGTCTACCAGCACCTTTCGCCACGGTCGTCGGACGGTCTTTTCCGTCTTCGGGTCCTGATACAAAAACCATTCGGCATCATCGCCTTTCATGGCTTTCCAGCCTGTGGCCTGGCAGAACCGGTAGACCTCCGAAGCCTTGAAACCTGAATCAATCATGCAGTTGGCCTTGGACACGCTCAGTTTAACCCGGATTTCCTCCAGCTCCATGACCGTGTTGCAGCGACCGTAGCTGATCAACCTGCTGGCCCCGCCCGGCCCGAAGGCCCGACAAACCCAGAAATAGTGTTCCCCGCCCTTGGCCTGACGATCAGCAGCCAGGAACCGGACCTTCTCCATCGGCCAGACATCGCCGAAGTTGTAGTCAGCTTTCCGCTCGAAGATGTAGTCGTCTCGGGTGACCAACCAACGGTCGGTGTCCCACGCTTCGCCCAAGGTCTCCGTAACGAAGGTGAACATGGCCTCGATGTCGCCATCCGTCCGCATGGCGTCCATTGCAGCCAGGAACTCTTCGACCACCGACCTCCACTCGACCCAGTGGGGCAAAAGGGCATTCCAGGTGTAGCTGACCCGCGACCGCGGAGCATTGGTGTTAAGTGGGACAAATCTCCCATGGTTTTCAATCCAACGACGTTCGACCGGGGTGTCCTTGATTCGGAACCCGCAGCCGCTGCACTCATAGCGAATGGTACCCGCCAACGCGTCGAAGCGCCATTTGCCACCTGGCTTGGTCGTTTCGTTGGTGTCCCACTTGAGCTGTTCGAACTTTAGCTGCTGAAGGTGATGGCAATGGGGACATTCAAAATGCCAGTGGCGCTGGTCTCCCGCCCGAAAGGCGGTGTCCATGGCATCCCCCTTGGTTCCGGGGGTGGAAATCAGGAACCGGCGTGAGTTCCAGAAGGACCGGGTTCGCTTGAGGACCATTTCCAACCGTCCCGGCGGGTAGTTCCGCACCTCATCACAAAAGAGCCAACGGATCGGCTTGGACTGAAGCCGGGCCTTGGATCCCGCCCAGGCACAGTAAAACGCCATGCCGTCGAAGGTGAAGCCAGTCAGGGTCGGTTCGCCCATCCGCGCTTTGACCGGTCGGCAGTTCTCAAAGGTCGGGGTAAGCCGATCCCGGACAAAGTCCCGGAGTTCGTCCTTCGTGGAAGTGACCCATAAACCGGGGCCGGGGTCTTCGCTGATCGCCCAGCAGGCGCAACAGATCACCGTTTGAGTCTTGGACGACTGGGCTGCGCACTGGACCGCGATGTCCCGGATGGCGTTGTTCGAAAAGTCCTCCATGACCGCCCGGACCCACGGTGAAGAGTCCGACCGCCATCGGCCCGGCATCGGGGAGGATTCGTCAACCTGAACGAATTCCTCGCACCACTGCCACGGGGGCCGTCGGTCCGAGGGTTTGCAGGCCGCGCAGAACGCTGTCGTCAGCGGATGATGTGTCGTCTCCACTCTATGGGTGGAACGTTCAGGGATACTCGATCGACAGCATAGGGACTCAAACCAATGACAACATTGACATAAAAACGGCAAATGTCCGGTTATTTACCCTGCTAG
>CAITXU010000229.1 GCA_903896505.1 uncultured Verrucomicrobiota bacterium
GGCGATTCTACTATGGGATCAAGACCGGCTATAATGACGCCTTTGTTATCGACAGATCAACCCGGGCCAGCATTATCGCGAGAGACCCTAAGTCCGAGAAAATAATCAAGCCATATTTGCGCGGACGCGATGTGAAGCGTTGGCGTGTAGAGCCGCAGGACCTCTGGCTGATCCAGATCGAGTCATCAGGCAATAAGAAGCATCCTTGGACGGGTTTGGACGATAATGCTGCCGAGCGTAAGTTCGCAGAAACATGGCCAGCTATTCACGCCCACATGACGGCAGAGCCTCACAGAACGGCTTTGATTAATCGCTATGACAAAGGTCAATACTTCTGGGAGTTGCGGTCGTGCGCCTATTGGGATGCATTCGAGAATCCCAAGGTCGTTATTCCAGCCATAGCTGGCAAGCCTGAAGCTGGACCGGACGGAGAGGGTCATGTTACAAACAACAAAGCTACGATCTTCGTGGTGCCTTCAACCGGATTTGCCCTGGCAATCATTAACAGCGCCGTTTCCACCTGGTTCGCACAACAGACATTCGCTTCGAAGCAAGGCGGCTTCTTCGACTTCGAGCCGCGCTATTCGGGCACCTTTGTCGTGCCAAAGGCAAGCAAAGCTCAGGTTTTGGCCTGCGAACTCATTGCAGATGCTGTATGCGGATCAATGAATCCCGCGCTGGAACAGCTCCTTAACGGCTTGGTTTACGAACTCTATTTCCCTGACGATCTCCACGCTCGCGGGTTGCACTTGTTCGATGCCGCGCGCGACGCTGGCTTAGGGGGGCTGGCCGGGCTCGCAGGCGCTGCTTTTATTTCAGCTGCTGTTGACTTTACCCGCATCCACCTCGCGCCGGGTCAGCCGCTTCGTGCAATGCTCTCCGATCTTCAGACGATTGACGTGGTACGGATCATTGAGGGCAAGGCGTGAGCGGGCAACAGGGGGCGAAATTGGTCAACAGTCCAAAGCAAACAACGGTGCCGGAAACGAAGCGCCCCCGCATCACCAGCATTGAGATTTGCGACTTCCGTGCTTTTCCCGGGCCGATGCCGGTCAAGATCGAATTGGGTGGTAAAAATCTTTTCCTCTTCGGCGAGAACGGGGTCGGAAAATCCACAATCTACCATGCACTCGACGGTATGTTCGCTTATGGGCAAACAGCAATCAGTTTGGCCGAGATGCTGACTGAAGAAGCCAATCGTTTCACGCCGGAAGATCAAAAAGGCCGCGCCTCAGTTTCGATAACCTATGATGACGGTAAGCCGTCAGCAATATGGTCGGCAGATAACCACCCTATTAATACACAACCAGGCCCGGCTGACGAGCGCATTGTAAATGCGGCGTGGGCCAAGGCAATTCTTGATTATCGCTCGCTCCTCCAGACCAATTATGACCATGAAGAAGAGATAAATTTGTTTTGGGTTTGCGTCGAAAACCTGCTGCGTGACTATCAGACACTTTCAGGCGAACGGCTCGGAGAACTATGGAGTAACTTGCAGGAAATGCTTGAGCGTGGCCAGTTGCGAGAAACTCAACTCAAGAAAATCAATGATGATAGCCGCAAGTTCAACGACGGGCTTGCCGAAGCTCTCGAGCAGATACTTCCACTCATTAATCCCATACTCGACGACCTTGGTTGTGGCGATATTCGCGTCACCAATTTGACACC
>CAITXU010000230.1 GCA_903896505.1 uncultured Verrucomicrobiota bacterium
CCGTTGGATGTCCCTCCTTCGGAGGGACTTGCGTCCGGAGGGACGCGCTCCTGCAAGTCCCCAATCATTGCAGGGATCATCGCCTTTCCCTTTCTAAAGGCACCTCGGTAGCGAGGCTCCACCCGTTTACGGGAGGGTGGTGACTTTTAAGTCGTCGAACCGGATGGGGGCACCAGCGTAGGGCATTCCCCAGGCCCCTGATTTTCCGGCCGGAAGGATTTCTGCATCGGGAAGGGTGACGGTCGGTTCCTTGGGTTCGTCCGTTCCAGCGGTCCAAACCTTCCCTTCGGCGATGGCTTTTCCATCGGCCGTTTTGCGGACCTGAAGCCGGAGCTCGGTCCATTCACCGGATTTCCAGTCAAATGGAGCGGTGACCGCGACCGTATCCCCCTTAAACAATTCGACGGACTTCTTTGCTGGAGTCACTTGCAGCCGATAACCACTCGCGCCAGAGACTCCCACCGCAAAGGTGGAGAATTTGCGGCCTTGTTTTGCGGTGGATATCCGGGCGGAAACCTGGACACCCGAGGATTCGCTGGGACCGAACAGAAAGCCGTAGCTGTCGAGGGGGGCTCCCGGGAGCTCAAGCCAGCGTTCATTTCCCTCCTGCTTCACCGAAAATTGGCCATCCAAAACCAGAAATTCGTCTGGAACCGATCCTGGATCGCTTTTCGAAAAATCCTGGCTGAAGACCACCTTGGGTTCGGCAGCGTTCAAATGGTGGATAAGTCCAACCAATAACATCAGGCCCCATACGCGTTTCATGGGTTAAACCTAGCGAGCCCCTTTCGTTCCCGCAATCCGGGGAAGCACATTGGTCCGGGACGCAGGCTGGCGCTTTGATCGAAACCGGCGGATAGTGCGGCAGATGCGTTTTTTGATCGCCATCACGGGAGCCAGCGGTTCGTTGTACGCCCAGCGACTCCTCGACCATCTGGACCCGGAGGAACATGAGGTCCATGTGATCCTGAGCGCCTACGCCCAGGCGGTCCTGTCAGAGGAACTCCCGGAAGGCCTTCAATTGCGCCCCGGAGTCCAGACCCATTCCACCCGGTCGATGAATCTGCCTTTTGCCAGCGGCTCCAATCCTCCCGATGCCATGGTGGTCATCCCGTGCAGCATGGGGACGGTGGGCCGGATCGCTCACGGCTTGAGCTCGGACGCCCTGCTTCGGTGTGCGGATGTGATGCTCAAGGAGCGGCGGCGCCTGATTCTCGTCCCTCGGGAAACGCCTCTTTCCCTCATCCACCTGCGGAATTTCGAGCTCCTGATTCAGGCGGGAGCGACGCTGCTGCCGGCGAATCCATCGTATTACACCCGGCCGCAAACGGTCCGCGACGTGGTCGACACCGTGGTTGCCCGTGTGCTGGATCACCTGAAGGTCCCGCATCAATTGATCGCCCGCTGGCAGGAGGAACCGGAATGAACCTCACGCCGGATACGACTGTGCCCGTGTTGATCCCGGTGTGGACGCAACTTCGAAAATGGGCGTCATTTGTCCGCTTCAGTCACACGGTTTTTGCCCTGCCGTTTGCCTTATCCTCGATGGTGGTGGCCGCCCGTGAGAATCGGGGTTGGCCGGGGGCGCTTACCTTTGTCCTGATCGTCGTGGCCATGGTCTCCGCCCGTACCTGCGCGATGGCCTTCAATCGGATCGTGGACCGACGATTTGATGCGTTGAATCCACGGACGGCGCAACGGCATCTGGTCACGGGCGAGATCAGCCTGACCAGTGCGGTGGTGCTTTGTTGTCTCAGTGCAGGAGGCCTGATCGCAGCGGCCTGGGGACTCAACCCGCTGTGTTTCTGGTTGTCGCCGGTAGCCCTGGCGATCGTCTGCTTTTACTCACTCACCAAACGCTTCACCGATTACACTCATGTCTGGCTTGGCATCGCATTGGCGATTGCTCCATTGGGAGCCTGGCTGGCCGTGCGCGGAAAAATCGATTTTCTGGCACCGGGTTCGGACGGATTCAGTTGGTCGGCATTGCGGAATGGCTTTCTGGTGCCCCTGACCCTGGCAACGGCCGTGGTGTTGTGGCTGATTGGATTCGACATCATTTACGCCACCCAGGATTACGAATTTGACCGAACCCACGGACTCCATTCCCTGGTGGTGCGTTGGGGCCCCAAGAACGCCCTGATGCTGGCCTTTCTTGCGCATCTCTTGATGTGGGGTGTTCTGGTGTTGTTTGGCGTCTTGAACACGTTTCGCCTCGCCTACTGGCTGGGTTCGGTGGTCATTCTGGGGCTGTTGGTCGCAGAACACCTGCTGGCACGGCGGCGAGACATCCGATCCATCAACCTGGCCTTCTTCAAACTGAACGCCGTGATCAGCTTGATGTTTCTGGGAATTGTCGTGGTGGAGATCGTCTTTCCGTGGTTCCGGCTGAGATGGTATTGAAAGGAGGATTCGGGTCAGGCGCGTCAAGTGCATCCCGTTGGATGTCCCTCCTTCGGAGGGACTTGCGTCCGGAGGGACGCGCTCCTGCAAGTCCCAATATCGATTTCAACCACCGTCGCCCGGACACCGCC
>CAITXU010000231.1 GCA_903896505.1 uncultured Verrucomicrobiota bacterium
AATGAGTACTACAATGCTAAAAAAATGCTATTTTGGCTACGAGGTGCAGCTCGAAACACCAGATGATCCTGTTCCCCAGAACAACAAGGCCAGCGGCTTTGTGAGCGTTCGCGAGGGCCAATCGGTCCTGATCGTCTCCTCCGATCCGTCCACGGATGGAATGCTCGTGGCGGCCCTCAGGGAAAAGATGAACGTGAAACTCACCGACGTTCGCGGATTTCCCGGAACGTTGCCCGAGATTCAGAGTTACGACGAAATCATCCTGAGCAACGTGGCTGCGGGAGATTTGGGTCGTGAGCTGATGCAGTTGTTGCTCAGCGCAGTCCGGGATTTTGGGGTGGGGTTGGTCTGCATCGGCGGCGACCAGTCGTATGCGGCAGGCGGGTATCGCCATACCCCGCTGGAGGAGGTTTTGCCTCTTGAGATGGAATTGAGCTCCAAGAAGGTTTTGCCCAAAGGAGCGCTCGGACTGGTGATGCACGGCATGGAGTTTGCCAACGGCAATCAGGTGGCCCGGGGAATTGCACTGGCGGCCCTGGATTCGCTCGGGCCGCTGGACGAGATGGGCGTCTGGCTTTGGGACGGAACGGAACAACCGTTGTTTGAACTGCAAGCGGTTGGGGATAAGCGAAAGCTTGCCCGGAAGATTTCTGGCATGAACCAGGGTGACCTGCCCGATTTCCAGGGGTTGATGACCATGGCCAACGCCGACCTGAAGAAATCGACGGCCAATCTCAAGCACATCATTGTGTTCAGTGACGGCGATCCCAATGCCCCCACCCCAGCGCTGATGGCGGATATCGTGACCCACCGGATCACGGTCAGTACGGTGATGATCGGCGGCCATGTCCAGCCCACCACCATGATGCACATCGCGGAACAGGGGCGCGGTCGGTATTACGACGTCAAATCGGCGGCGCAACTCCCCAAGATTTTTATCAAGGAAGCCTCGATTATTCTGAAGTCGGCCATTGTCGAGGAACCGTTTACTCCCCAGGTGGCCGCTTCGAGCGAAGTCATCCGGGGAATTGCCGGCTACCCCCAATTGCAGGGGTATGTAGCCACCTCGACCAAACCACGCGCCGAGACCCCCCTCCTGACGGACAAGGGCGATCCCCTGCTGGCGCATTGGCAATTCGGGTTGGGTCGGGCCGTGGCTTTTACCAGTGACGCCAACGCCAAGTGGGCCCGGGATTGGGTTGGATGGGGGCGCTACCGGCAGTTTTGGACGCAGGTCGTCCAGTGGGCCTTGCGGCGGGTCGAGCCCGGGGATTTCACCGCCGATGTCAGCGTCGAGAACGGGGAAGGGACGTTGTCTGTGGAAGCCCTGGATGCGCAGGGCAACTTTCGTAATTTCCTAAACCTGCGGGTGGCAGTGGTGAGTCCGAAGGGCGAACGTGCCGAGGTGCCCCTTCAGCAGACGGGTCCCGGGCGGTATGAGGGGAAGTTTGCGACCAAGGATGTCGGCGCCTACAGCCTGAACCTGGGCGAATTTCGAAACGGGGAGCGGGTGTCGTCTCAGGTCATCGGGGCCAGCGTCAATTATTCGCCCGAATTCAACGCCGCTGAACCGGACATCCACCTGCTGCGACGGATCGCCGAAATGGGCGGTGGTAGGGTCCTCAATCCCACAACGGAAAATCCATTCCAGATCGGTCGTACCAAAACCTATCACGCCCGCGATCTCTGGGAGGACCTGCTGAAGACGTTCGTCTGCCTGTTCGTCTTTGATGTCGGGGTCCGGCGCGTCGACTTTGATCGGGAGGAATGGGGACGCTGGTTTGCAACCGTTCGGCGTCGCCTGGGCCTGGGAACCGGGCGGCGACCGTTGCGTCCACAGGAGGCCCTCGGATCGTTGCTGGCTAGTCGGGATCGAATTCGTGCGGAACGGACCGGCTCCAGGGGACCGGTGGCTTCCAGCCCGGTTGTGGAACTTCCCGACCTGTTCCAGCCCAAGGCCCCGCCAACTGCGGCATCGACTTCGGGCAGGGCAAGCCCATCGAGCGCCCCTGGCAGTGCTGCGTCGGCGTCCCATTCCGGGGACTCGCCACCAACGGCGGCGGCAGCGCCGGAGGAACCCAAAGGAACGGCTTCCCGGTTGTTGGATGCCAAGCGCCGTGCCCGAAGACCGTAATCCGGACGCAAAAAAGGTTCGCCAAAGGCGCTGAAACCTGTCATTCGAACCCCTCGCGGAATGGAGTCCGGCATTCGCCCAGCCCTTCCGGGATTGATACATGAGCCATACAACCACGGGTGCGACGACCGATGCGCGCCATTGCCTCAAGCTGGGACTTCCCAAAGGGTCCCTTCAGGATGCCACTTTGGAAAAGATGGCCAAGGCGGGCTGGAACATCACCGTGTCGAGCCGCAGCTACGAGCCGTACGTCGATGACGCGGAGCTGAGCATCCGGTTGATTCGGGCTCAGGAAATCAGCCGTTATGTGGAGTTGGGGTACCTCGATGCAGGCATCACCGGCTACGACTGGATTCGAGAGAATCACAGCGATGTTCACGAAATCGGCGAATTCATCTTCAGCAAGGCCACCCGTCAGCCGACTCGCTGGGTTTTGGCGGTGCCTGAGGAGTCTTCCATTCGTTCGGTCCGTGACTTGGAAGGCAAACGGATCGCCACCGAAGTGGTAGGACTGACTAATCGATGGCTGGCAGCGAACGGGGTCAAGGCGGACGTCGAATTTTCCTGGGGTGCCACCGAGGTCAAGGCCCGCGAGCTGGTCGATGCCATCGTCGAGGTGACCGAAACTGGTTCATCACTCCGGGCCAACAAACTGCGGATTGTGGAGACCCTGCTGGAGTCCACTCCCCGGTTGATTGCCAACCATTTGGCGTGGAAGGACAGCTGGAAACGGCAGAAAGTCGAGACCCTCTATCTCCTGCTGAAGGCGGCCATGGAGGCGGAGTCAAAGGTCGGGTTGAAGATGAACGTTCGTGACAGCGACCTGTCAAACCTGTTGAAATCCCTTCCGGCCTTGCGTAATCCCACGGTCTCGAGCCTCAGCCATGCTGGCTGGGTTGCGGTGGAGACGATCATCGACGAAGCTGTTGTCCGAGAAATAGTGCCACGCCTTAAAGCGGCTGGTGCCGAGGGAATTATCGAGTATCCGTTGAACAAAGTCGTTTACTGAAGTCAGGTACGTTGCATTTAACATTATGGGATCACTGAAGAAGCGTCGGAAGGCGAAGATCAACAAGCACAAGCGTCGTAAGAAGCTGCGTCAGAACCGCCACAAGAAGCGGACCTGGCAGAAGTAGCCTTTCCCGCCTGCCGGTCGTCCGCACTTTAAGTGGGGACGACCGGGATTGGGACGATCAAAAATCCGTCACGGCAATCAACCATGCGTGCCTTCCATGTTCTGGGGTCCGCGTGCTCTGTTTTACTGATCATCGGGGTGATCGGATGCACTCATCCGCAGCCAAAGAAGACTCCTGTTCCGCCTTCCCCAGCTTTTGGTGAAGGTCATTTTGACGGTAAGACCCGCAAAAGCAGCTTGAAGCCTGCCGACCCGGCTTCGGATGCCGAGGTCGAGCGACGTGCCAAAGCACTGGCATCCTTTTCGGCAGGGCTTCTGGCACAGGACCGCGACGCCTCCGACGAGGCGCTTCGGTATTTTGCCCAATCGGTCGCCGCCGATCCCTCCAACGAGGCATTGGCGATGGATGTCGCCCGCCGATATTGGTCACATCTCCAGACCAACCGGGCCATTGACGTGCTCCGACGCACAGCGGCGCTTCATGAGGCCTCCTCCGAGGTGAAGGGATACCTGGGAACTCTTTACCTCCAGGCCCACCGTTTTCCCGAGGCCACCACGGCATTTCTCTCCGCCGTCGACAAAGACCCTCAGAATCTGGCCAGTTACCAGGCCCTTGTCCCGCTGCTTCTGAAGGAGAAACGGGGTGCTGAGGCCCGTCGGTTGCTCGACCGGGCAGCCAACCAATCGGTCCCGGAACCGGCCTACTGGATTGATTTGGGCAGTCTGTATTCCCTCTTTGACGCGTCCGATCCCAAGATCAAATCAGCGACCCGTGAACGGGGCCTGGCCTGCCTGCACCGGGCCGAGGCCATGAAGCCGACCGACCCCATGCTGCTCCAGCGATTGGGGGAACGCTATCAGGCGCTCAATGATCCCGTTCGTGCAGAAACCATTTTCAGGGAACTGCGCACCAAGTACCCCAACAGCCCGGCCCCGACGGCCAAGCTGGCGGAACTCTATCTCCGGCAAGGGAAGATCAAGGAGGCCAAGGAACAACTCGAGGCGCTTCGACGGAATAATCCCGCGGATGCGATTCCCTACTATTACCTGGGTCTGGTCGCCATGGAGGAGCGGGATTTTTCCCAGGCGACCGCTCACTTTGACCGTTCCATCTTCCTGAATCCCGAATTTGAAGGGGCCTATTCGGAGCTGGCCGCATCGCAGTTGAGTCAACGTCAGGAGACTGCGGCCCTGGCCACACTGGAACTCGAGCGAAAGAAATTCGGCCCGTCCTACCGTCAGGAATTTTTGTCGGCCCTCGCCAGTGCCCGATTGAAGGACTTTGCAGCGGCGGAAATCCATTTCACTGCTGCCGAGACCGCCGCACGCGCCCGCCAACCGGACGCCTTGGACCATCGATTCTATTATCAATGGGGGGCGGTCCTGGAGGAGGCGGGCAAACGGGAGGAATCGGAAAAACGCATCCGCCAGTCGCTCGCCATCAAGCCGGATTTTGATCAGGCCCTCAACCACCTGGCCTACACCTGGGTGGAACAGGGCATCCGTTTGACCGAAGCTCGAAAAATGGTCGAACAGGCATTGCGTTCAGACCCGGACAATCCGGCGTATCTGGACAGCTTCGCCTGGGTGCTCTTCAAGCTCGGCAAACCGCAGGAAGCAATCGTGCCGATGGAGAAAGCCTCGAAGTTGATGCCGGAACCGGATGCGACCGTGGAAGACCATCTGGGCGACATCCTCAACGCCGTGGGGCGCCGGGAAGATGCCAAGGCCGCTTGGGAACGTTCGGTTCGGGTCGAGAAGAACGAGGCCATCCAGAAAAAGATCGACGCGGCCAAGTAGGAGGTTCGGGGCGGAGCGACGGCCAAGCGACGTACCGGAGACATTTTCGTCGGCCAAATAACAGTGTTTCTCCAGCTCCGGGCGAACCGGCGAAGAGGTGCACGGGCGACGGTGGTCGAAATCGATATTGGGGGACTTGTCCCGCAGTCGCAGGAAGTCCCCCCGGAGGCAAGTCCCTCCGAAGGAGGGACATCCAACGGAGGGGCGTCCCGCCATTGCGGAACAAGTCCCAATATCGATTTCGACCACCGTCGCCTGCGCACTATATCACCCGGTCGTCTGGAGGAGGAGAAACGCTGTTATTTGGATGGCTGGAAAGCCTGCGCTGGGGCGCATGGCCGCCTGACCCCGGAGCGCCATGGGTGGGATGCCGCCTTTTCTCGGTCGGCTCTTTTTCGCCTGGGTCCTTTTTGGACTCAACCCAACGGATGGGTGGGCTTCGTCACGATGGTCCAGGCCTTCAGCCTCGGCTGGGATGGAGCCAGGCCATTGGCCCTGCCGAGACGGAAGTGGTACAACTCATCGGGCGGCGTAGATGTTCCTGCCTTCTTTGATGGTTTCCACCACGTGGATATCCTTGATGGTCATGGGATCGACGGTGAGGGGATTCCGGTCGAGGATGACCAGGTCAGCGAGTTTTCCGACCTCCAGTGAGCCTTTGCTGGATTCTTCGCGGTACCAATAAGCGGGGTGGATGGTCAGGGCCTTCAGGCCTTCCATAGGTGTGACCCGTTCGTTGGCTCCTAAGACGGTGCCCTCTCGGGTGACCCGATTGACCGCCGTCCATAGGACGAACATCTGGTCGATGGGGGCCACGTTGAAATCGGTGTGGTTGGCGAAGCGGATTCCCCTGGAGACAGCCGTCTTCAACGGGCTGATGAATTCAGCCTGCGCCATTCCCCGGTTGGCCACATGGGTGCTTCCAAAAAAGTAGGTATGCTCCGTGTAAAACGATGGGATGATGTTCCAGGCGGCGATTTTGTCCAGTTGGTCCGGACGAACGAACTGGCAATGA
Source organism: uncultured Verrucomicrobiota bacterium (assembly GCA_903896505.1). Taxonomy (GTDB): domain Bacteria; phylum Verrucomicrobiota; class Verrucomicrobiia; order Limisphaerales; family UBA9464; genus CAILNN01. Next base: position 6,085 of record CAITXU010000231.1, read on the forward strand.
ATGATTCCGGTGCGATGGTCGCCGGCTCTTTTGTCGCCCAAGGCCGCCGCGTGGGCCTCCAGGACGATGTCGATCGCGGCATCTCCGTTGGCGTGGACAATGAGCGGAAGGCCTGCGTCATAGACCCGTTTGATCATGGTGTTCAGCACGGGCTTGGGGAAGGTGGGCTCGCCTTTCCAGTCTTGTTCTCCCCCGGGGCCACCGTTCAGGTACGGGGTGGTGAAAAAGGCGGTCCGGCCTTGCGGAGAGCCATCGGTGGTGACCTTGATGCCGCCCAATTTCAAACCGTGGTCATACCTGCCAAAGCTTGAGGCAGGATATTTTCCGAGAACCGCATCGAAGTCCGTGATGAACGGAAACGCGACCACATCGATAAAGAGTTTTCCTGCCGCTGCCCCGCGCTTGAGAATCTCCACGTCGGCCAGGTGTGATGCTCCGTCCTGTGCCGTCGTAACTCCTGCCGCTGCATAGATGCGTTGCCCCTTCTCGATGGCCACCAGGCTTTGTTCGACGGTCGGCTTGGGTAGCGCCGCAAATATGGGAAGGAATGCCGTCTCCATCAGAAGTCCCGATGGCTCCTGAGTCCCTGGTTTGCGCAGAATGATTCCACCTTCAGGTGTCGGCGTCTCGGAGGTGATCTTGAATTTCTTGAGTGCCACTGAATTCAGCACCGCTCCGTGCAACGAAACGTGCCCCACCAGGACCGGATTATCCGGGAACGCGGGGTCGAGGTCTGCTGCTGACAGGCCATGGTCCGGGGGAAGGGCATTCTCGTCATATCCGTAAGCCAGAATGAATTCCCCGGGGCGAATGTGCTGTTCCGACTGGAGCTTCTTCAAGGCCGAGACGATTCCCTCCACTGTTTTTCCTGGCCCAAAGGGAGGGGCATAAACATTGGCTTGATTGGCGACGGACAGGGAGTTGATAAAATGGCTATGCCCGTCGATGAATCCGGGAAGGAGGGTCTTCCCGTTCAGCTTCACCACCCGGGTCTCCTTGCCGCGGGTCTTCAGCACCGAGGCGCTCGTACCGACGGCCAGAATTCTGCCGTCTTTAACCGCCAGCGCTTCCGCCGACGGGTTCGCATCGTTCATGGTAATGACGTGACCGTCCGTATAGATCGTATCAGCGGTCGAGGCATCGTTGGCGACGGGCGGGGTGGTGCAACTGGTCAGCAACAAAGAAATGCCCAGCAGGGATGCTCCCCAGCGGACCATGGGATGGGTGTTCATACTAGCAAGTCGTTGGGTTGTTCCAGGTTGACGAAGGTTATTTAGGGAAAAGAAGAGTTAGGCTGACGCGGAGGCCCCAGTCAGGAGCCCCATCCGGTTTGGTGCCATAATATCGGACTCCACCGCCAATGCTGACCATTTGCGAACCGATTCGAGTGACCTTGCCGTAAAAAAGGCCGAGCGGCACCGTCCATTTGGAATTCCTCCAATCATAGGTGGTTTCTGTCTGGGCGGTGATGGTCTGGCCTTGCCCCAGGGAATAGGTGACAAATGGTTGCAGGAAGGTGGCATTGACTTCGGCCCGGTCCGAATGGCCGGTCACCGACCAGAGGTGATTCGCGAGGACACCGTAAGTCCATTTTCCTTCCTGTTTCAGCGCCACTCCCGTTGGGCCCAAGCCCCACTTTTCTGAACCGAGACGGCCATCCGTCGCTGTCGGCAGGAGGAAAACGGGACCAATACCCCAGGTCCAACCGCCCGAGGTGGGCTCTTTGGGCGAAAAGAAGAGACTTTGCACGGTATCCCCCAATCCCGTCTGGCTGGTGGAACCGAAAACATCTTGTTGATGGATGACAGGAACAATCGTGCGGCTGATCAGGTTCCAATCGTCATTCAACGAAAAAGGAACCACCGGCTGGACATTGAGCGTGTACCGCCAGCCATCCTTGGGGCCGATGCCAAAGTCAAAATTGTTCTGGAACGGCACACTGATGAGTGCCGCGACCGGATTGGCGAGCTGCTTGGCCAAGGCATCGGCGGACCCGACGGTTTCGGTTTGAACACCGTTGGTTCCCTCGGCTTGTAGGGAGGCTCGACCCATGCTGCACGAGACAACCGCAATGAGTGCGAGGTGATTGGAGAGTCGGGAAAGCATTTCGGGGGTGGAAGTTATGGAGATTGCCCTGATTTGAGAAGACCTAACGCAGGAACGGAGCTGGATTTCAGAGTCCATCCGCGACGAACAATTGTTGCTTGGAGTTTCAAGCGCATCTGCGAGCATGGGCGCTCAATAGACTTATTCATGGCCCAAATTCATTTCATCGGCGGCGAAAAAGGTGGCGTTGGCAAATCGCTCGTTGCCCGCCTCATCGCCCAATACTTCATTGATCGGGAGATTCCATTTCTCGGCTTCGACACTGATCGTTCCCACGGAGCTTTGATGCGCTTCTATTCCGGATATGCATCGCCCGTCTTGGTGGATCGATACGAGATGCTCGATACGCTGATCGAGGCGGCGGTGGACCAGCCGGACCGTCGCATTCTGGTGGATCTGGCCGCGCAAACCCACGATCCTTTGGTGCGTTGGATGGATGAATCCAGCGTCCTGGAACTGGCTCCCGAGCTGGGTGTTTCCCTCCACTACTGGCACGTCATGGATGCCGGAAAGGATTCGGTCGACCTGCTCAAGCGGCTGCTGGATCGGTTTGAATCACGGCTGAGCTACGTCCTCGTCCTGAACCAAATCCGCGGCTCGGACTTCTCCCTCTTGGAACAATCCGGGGAGTTGGCCCGGGCGCAGGCCATGGGGGCCAAGGTCCTCGCCATCCGGCACTTGCAGGATGCCGTGATGCACAAAATCGATGCGACCAGCAGCAGCTTTTGGGCGGCGCAGAACTCGGCCGACAAGGCGACGACGGGCCTTGGGTTGATGGAGCGTCAGCGTCTCAAGACATGGCTGCGGGATGTTTACCACCAGTTGGAGTCCATCGGGGTTTAACGGTTCAGATCACGGAAGCGGGGTGGTGGGAAGGAGCAGTTCTTCCCATTGCCCGTCCCCCAACGCACGCCACGTGCCTTGGGTGTCCGGTTCCAGGGCGATGAGCAGAACCCAGCCATTTCGGACTAAATCCCGGACCTGAGCGTGGGAATCCAGCACCTGCTGGATGTCCTGCCGTCGGGCTTCCACGAACACGGACAATCGGATTGGTTCGTGCCGCCACTTTTGCCCGTCGTGCAACGACTGGAGTGGCAGGCCGGTTTGAAGGTCGCCACCATTTCCCTGCCAGACACCAAATCTCCCCACGACGTTGTGAATGACCTTGTTTCCGCTTCCAAAGAGGCGGTTGTTCACCGTGGAAGCGTAGTATTGGAGATTAATCCAACTGGCCACCACCATCGGTGCGGTCAGGATCAGGGTAAGGATCGACCGGTCCGGATCATTGCTCGCATCGTAGTTGTGAAGAAAGGTCCGGCCACCCAGGTTCAACCCTTTGGTCCGTTCCCTGGGGGCAGCGATAAAGGCCGCGTTACCCGCCAGCCCCCATTCCGGTCGCACCTGCGCCCAATCCCGACTCCGCGTGATAACCTCACTGTCCACTGTTTCGCCACCTGCAGAGTGGAAGCGGCGTCCCGCCGCTTTCTCTCCTGCGTCAGTGGCTGACGATCCATCCGTCCCGATTCCCAGCGTCAGTGCCCTCTCATTTCGGCATTCCCTGGACGCCCTGGCCAGCCAACCCCGCAGTATCGCCACCTGTGCCGCATCGCTGGGGCTGAGGTCTTCGATGTCGAAGAGTTCCACTTCGTCGGTCGTGGTGTTGTGCAGCCCGGCAAGGAAAAGGGTGTCCTCCGGGATGGCGATACCGCTGGCCACCAGGCCTTTCCGAACGGATGGTTGATTCAGAATCCTGGCAGCAACACGCGCATTCACATCTCCGGCATGGCCTCCGCAGGCTCCGCAATCGAGTCCCGAGGCATACGGATTGTTGTGGGTGGTGCTCCCGTGCCCGCAGATCAACACGAATCGGGCAAAGTTGCGGGTGAGTCCCATATTGCGGAGAGCCCCAGCGGCCAACTCCAGTTGCTCCTCCTCATTCAACCCGGTCGGGCGATGGCACGATGGTGTTGCCTTCGCTTTTGCGATTTGGGGTCCGACTTGGGATGCATCAGATTTGCTTGGAGCAGGGCCATACACTCCCATCGAAGCCACCATTTCGCCGATCAACTTGAGGCCGTAGCCCAGGCCGACGGTTTCAACGAACGAAAAGCACGAGATGGCCGAGGTTTGAAAGGAACGCCAAGCCTCCGATACGGACCGCCGGAGCCGTTGTCTGGACAGTATCTTTCGCTCGGATTCCGAGTCTGCTTCCGGCAATCCCTCACGGATTTGGAATTTCGGCGTGAGCAGGACCGGGCATTGCGCCCGCCCGTTGGCCATTCCCAGAGGAATGTATTCCACCGCCATGCCAAAAAACCCGGCAAATCCCACGGTCTCAATCTCCTCCGACTGGGCCTCGAGAGCCCGACGAAACACCTCGGAGCGGACATCGATGCAAAAGACCGCCTGAAGCTGTTTTCGCTCAGGGTGAACCTTCGGAATCCCGGAGCGGGAACGGATTTGCCCGATCAACTGGCGTTGGTAGGAATTCTCGAGGGCCCTCATGGCCAGATACCGCGCGATATCTTTTCTGGGGATGGGTGTAGTGCTTTCCGCGAGTCTTTGGAGGTGAGTCTTCCAAGCGAACCCCAATTTCACATCTGCATTCCGATGTTGCCGAATCGCCCAATCATAAGACAGGCGAATGGCTAAGAGGTCGATTAATGATTCGTCGGTCTGGCCGGCCATCGATTTTTCCCGGACCAGGAATTGGACATAGCTACTCCAGCCCGAAATGGTCATCAGCTGCCGGTGAAGGAAAACAGCAGTGGATTCCTCGGAAACTCCCAGCGCTTCCAGGGATGCCTGTATCGCCTGTCTCGGTTCCAGGGGAAGGCTTCGGACGAATGGACGAAATTGTGGCAAACCATTGAGCTCTGGATTCAGATCATTTTGGGCGGCTTCACGCCAGGCGTCCCACAAGGTCAAATCTTCCCAGGGCATCCGCCAGGTGGATTGCCCCTGATCAAAATAGACGGAACACCATTTGGAAATCTCTTCGACGATCAAGGAGTTCCATTGCGATCCGTTCTCCCGGTCGATGTGCTCGGCAAATGTAAAAACCCGGTCGGGTTCCAGATCAGCCGGTTTTTCTTTCAAGGCGGATTTCAGTGACATCAGATCGGTGATCTGGGATGTCCTGATCCAGTCGTCCGGGAGAGCCTGATGCTCTGGTCGGAGGGCGGCATCCAGGTCCTTCTGGGTCAGTCGTCCCTGGTCGATTTGTTCCGCATAGTCATCCGATGGGAGAAAGACATCGCCATGGGCAACCAGGCCAAGCCGTCGGGCCGCATCGAGAAAATGATGGTCGCTCCATCCGAGGAAGGGGTTGACCGCCACGAATTGGCTGAGGGGCCAGAGCGGGGGAACCCGTCGACAAGCGCTGAAGATGGCCTCATCGAGCCAGCCAGGAATCTTGATTTGAGACACAGGAGGTATGGGGAGAGTCATGAGGAGCGAAGGGTGGATTTCAGAGGCCAGAGAGCACCGACGATCCGATTCGCCAGGGTGTTGAAATAGAATCCGTTTCGAGCGTGGACGTAGAGACGTTGGAAGAAGGGCGATCTTGGCCCCGCCGGTCGAAGGAATTGGGCCACCATCCGGGCCAAAAACAGAGGAAGCAGAAGCAGCGTCAGAGTCCACTCCACCCAGGTCGCAGTAGAATGGAGTTGATTGGGTGGAGCCGGGAAAACGGCTTCAAAGAGGCGGTTGAGAGCAAAATAGGCCAGGCTGATTCCGAACGAGATGCCAGCCACAACGAACCAATGACGGGTGCGGGGAGACCGAATCCAGAGGGCGAAGAGGAGATGAGTTTGTGCCAGGACAAAGAGACCCGACAGGAGGAAATGTTCCGGCCTTGTTGGATCGACCTTGAGAAGGAATGCCGAAGTGACCGTCAAAACCAGGGAAGTCGTGAGAGAAACGAGCAGCGCAATCCCCGCATAGGCCGGAAGGCGTGTCGGTAATGCGGGTCGCACATGGTCCACGGCGCCACCCGACGACAGAAAGGCGTGTGCTTTATAGAGCGAGTGGGCGACGAGGTGGAGCAGCGCCAGAGAGAAAGCCCCAACTCCGCATTCCAGCATCATGAAGCCCATCTGCGCGACCGTTGAGAAGGCGAGGGACCGTTTGATGCTGGCGTGGGTGAGCATGACCAGCGAGGCGAACAGGGCCGTAAACGCCCCAAAGAGAGCCAGCGTCGACATTGCCGCCGGAGAAAGCATCACCAGTGCATTCAATCGAAGGATGAGAAATCCGCCGGCATTGATAATGCCGGCGTGCATGAGTGCCGAGACCGGCGTCGGCGTTTCCATTGTGTCGGGCAGCCAACTGTGGAAGGGGAATTGTGCGGATTTAAGCATCGCACCGAGGACCAGGAGAAATCCAATCAGGCTTGCTTCGGTGGAGATGGACAGCCGTGAGGCATGGCGGAGTCGGTCCACGGCGCTGAACAGTTCGGCGAAATTCCAGGTCTGATATGCTTTCCAGGAGAGCACGATCACGGTCAGGAGACAGGCATCGCCCAACCGGCTGACAAGGAACTTCTTGCGTGCTGCCAGCCGGGCTCCGGGCCGGTCTGGATAGAAGACGAGAAGGTGATGAAGGCACCAACTGGTTGAACTCCAGGCCAACGCAAATTGAACCAGATTTCCTGAAATCAGGATGGTCAGGACCGATGCTCCGGTGAGGCTCAGCCATCGTGTGAATCGCACCTGCCCAGGGTCTCCACTCATGTACGGTACGGAGTAGCGGAAGACCACGAGCAAGAGAAACGTCACCAGGTTGAGCATCACGAGCGAGAGGGAGTCGAGGTGGAGTCCCAACTCGAACGGCCCGAACAGTTTCATTGAGGCATGGACGGGGCCATCCAACCAAAGGCAGAGCCCGGAAAGAAGCGAGGAGGCCAGGCCCAATGCCGCCATACGGGCTGCGAGGCGTGCCAGCACCATGGGGCGACTTTGATAGAGGGGGACCAGCAGCAGGCCGGTGATGCCGAGGACAGCCGGGGCCGCAAGCGCAAGCCAGAGAGTCAGTCCGGAGAGGGTTGAATGGTTCATGGACAAAAATTAACGCGAGCAGTGTGGCGTCCTGCGCAGTATGTCATCCAATATATTGTTGTCACAATATCGTTCGTTTTAGTAAATGAACTACATGGCGTTCTTGAACTACCATCATCTGCGCTACTTCCGCGCCATTGCCCAGGAAGGCAACCTGACGCAGGCTGCGGTTCACCTACGGATATCCCAGTCCGCTCTTAGCATCCAGTTGCGCAAGTTGGAGGAAAGCCTGGGCCACAAGCTGTTCCTGCGGGAGAACAAGCGCCTGAAGCTGACCGATTCGGGACGTTTGGTTCTGGATTATGCCGAGTCCATCTTTCGGGTGGGGGAGGAGATGATGACCGTTCTGGAGGGGAAATCCCCGGCGGGCCGAACGGTGCTGGCGGTGGGGGCAGTGGCCACGCTTTCCCGAAATTTTCAGATTGAGCTGCTCAAGCCATTGCTGAATCAGCCGGACCTGGAATTGGTGATTCGTTCGGGAAGTCTGCGGGAGTTGGTGACTCAGCTGGAGGCCCGGACCCTCGACCTGATTCTCTCCAATTTACCAGTTCAACGGGACGCTCAAACCGGCTTGCACAGTCATTTGCTGGCGGAGCAGCCGGTAAGCCTTGTCGGAAGGCCGCGACCAGGAAAATGGAAGTTCCAATTTCCCGACGACCTGCGGGAAACGCCGGTGGTGCTACCGAGCCTGGAAAGCAACGTGCGGGTGGCTTTTGACCTGATCATGGAGCAGGCGGGCATTCGCCCGATCATTGCCGCCGAGGTGGACGACATGGCCATGCTGCGGTTGGTCGCCCGGGAATCCGAGGCGGTGACCTTGGTACCGCCGGTGGTGGTTCTGGACGAATTGCGATCGGGGACGCTGGTGGAATGGCATCGAATTCATCAAATCAAGAAACGATTCTACGCCATCACGCCGCAACGCCGGTATCCCAACCCCTATATCCGTCAGTTGATTGCGCGCGGGAGTGAGCTGTCGGAAGCGCCGATCAATCCTCCCGGATAATCGCTCCCCAGCCAAGCCGCGGCCGTTCGAACCATGCCCAACCATGAATCAATCACCACGCCGTAGCGCAGACATTCCTGTTTGCCGTTTCGCCGACATTCCTGTCGGCAGGGCTGGAACCCGTCCAAGGCTGTCCGACTGGCCTTTGCCTGCAGGTCGTAGTCGCCGTTCGTGAGACGGCGCTAATCGATCGGGAGATGACATTCCGGAAATAGTCTGCCGGCGTTTTGCTGGTCCGTGTCGCCGCAGGATCGTGCCACAGACCCACCGGTCGGTTTAATAACGGGCTTCGGTCGAATAGAGTTTGCGCCGTCTGACGAAGGTGTTGACTACAAAATCGGGGTGGTATCGGCGGTTGTTCGAACTGCCGCGACTCGACCGTGTCTATAGGTCGGTTCCTTAAACACCAGGCGGAATTAGGTCCCGCCTGATGTCACAAAGGGGTGGAGATGAACGGCCAGCTCAACTGGAGATCATTAGTTGCGGCGCGACCTGCGGTAAGCCGCGAAGCCGAGGAGACCAAGTCCAGCGACGGCGGCGAAGGCGGACGGCTCTGGGACGGGGATGTAGTTGTAGGTCACGGTTCCATTAGCCGAGGCACGATCGGTTAGGAGCCCGGATAAGAAGTCGCCTCTAAAGAACCCAAAGTATCCATGCGCTTTCAGCTCCAAGTTGTAGGTGCCTGTGCCCGTAAATGCACTCAGCGTGGAAGCATCGGTATAGGTGGTAGCTGTGCCACTCTCAGTATAGTCCGTAGGTCCAAGCGTAATGATGGAACGTGGTACGGCAACCTTAACCGGGAAATTGGCCGTAGCCGTAAACCCAAGGCCGCTGAGACTGGCGTCCGTCGTGGTAAAC
>CAITXU010000232.1 GCA_903896505.1 uncultured Verrucomicrobiota bacterium
CGGCGGGACGCCGCTTCCACATTCTGTCATCGACGCCAACTTTACTCAGTCTCAATAGCCCAACTTCACTAATTCCTGCTCGAGGGCGATCTGGAATTCCTGCATGTCCGCCGGGCTTGGCTTATAGCCTTTCTTGTCCGCCGAAAGACCAGGGCGCCCCATCTGGTCCACAAACCAGGTTCCTCCCTGGCCATCGCTAAAGGTGACGCGTCCACTGACCAAGGCCCCCGGACGGGTGACCCGGTCGACCGTCACCGTCACGCCGACCAAAGTCGGGTCGGTCGGAGCCAGGGGAGACCCCGGAACTGCATCCGCCGGGGTTGCGGCTGCCGGAGTTTCAACCTTTTTGGGTGGTTCGGGGTCCTTGAGGGCCACCTTGAGGTCATCGACCAGGAAGCGCACCTCCATGTAGGTCACACGCAAACCGAAATCGGTTTCGAGACGCCGTTGGACATCGGCAAGTTTGAGTCCCTGCACCAACCACTCACGAACTTTGTCCTTTTGCGCATCGGTTAACGACATTGACAGAGAGTAGGAAGAAAACCGCCCCGCTTCAAGCCAACCATTGGGTGAAAGTCCAACGGACCTCGCTGGGAGTAATGACAAATGACCTGTCCCTTAGTTTGGTTGAATGAGGATTAACGGTAACGGCAGAAGACGATGGCTCCTAGGACAACGGACGCGGCAATGGCGGCAAGGAGATCGTCGACCACTATCCCCCAACCGCCGGGCAGTGCCTGGGATTGTCGTATCGGTGGAGGTTTAACGATATCGAAAAGGCGAAAGAGAGCGAAACCAGCGAACCACCAACCCACTTCCATTGGGTCGGGAAGTCGGGCCGGAACCCCCAGAAGCCCTGGATGCAGATTCGAGGGGAGAATAAAGACTAGCGGTAGAGCTACGATCTCGTCGACCACGACAGAGGACGGGTCCTTATCCCCGAGATGTCGAGCGGCCCAGGATGAAAGCGGAATCGCACCGGCAATGGACAAACTGATGGCGGAAAAAACGAAAATCCAGGAATGAGAGGCCAGGAGCAGCCAGGTCCAGAGGAGGCCTAACACGGAACCCCAGGTTCCAGGGCCCGGTTTCAGCCGCCCTGTCCCGAACCCTTGGGCTAATAATAGCGCAAGCGAACCCTTCCAGTGATCCGTTGTTCTTTGTGGTCTCACGATTCAAGGGTGGCCTCAGGAACTACGGAACGGGAGCCTCCCGCCTGCAGAATTCATTGTGAGGCGAGGTGTCACTTACGGCGTGGGCGTGGTGCAGACCGCCTTAGGGTCACGCAGGTACCTTTAGACCGGGAGAGGTGATGATCCCAGCATGGATTGGGGACTTGCAGGAGCCTCAGTCCTGCGGACGGCCTATTGGCTTCGCCCATGCGGAGGTAGCCTCGTTTTGGACCACCGCGGCTCGGCCGGAGCCTCAGTCCTGTGGACGGCCTATCGGCTTCGCCTCTACTAAACGGGCGGGGTTTGAACCGCCAGAGGCTCGGCAGGAGCCTCGCCCTACCGATATTTTTGTTATTCAATAGGTTGGAATTGAACCTCTTGAGTGGAATGCAGCCCGTCGGACCGGTCATACGTCATCCAGGTACAGGCGGCGGTTGCGCCACAGGTACATTCCCCCGCTCCAAAGGGTCAGTAGGACCGCCAGCCAAACCGAACCCTTGACCAGCCAGTAGGTCCAAGGTTGCCCGGCCAGAACGAATCCCAACAGTTGTCCGGCGATCGATCCCCAGTGCGGGTAACTGAGCGATAGCAGGATGGCCATAATGGCCACCACCTGGGACACGGTCTTGTGTTTGCCGTACCGCTCGGCCGCGAGCACCACCTGCTGCGATGCCGCCAGCAAACGGAGGCCGGTGATGGCCAACTCACGGGCGACAATAATCACGACCATCCATGCAGGCATCAGCTTCAGTTCGACAAAGGCGATAAAGGCGGTGCAGGTGAGAATCTTGTCGGCCAACGGATCCATGAGAATCCCGAAGTGGGTCACCAGGCCCCGCTGACGGGCGATTCGGCCATCGAGAAAATCCGTGAGTGCTGCCAAGCCAAAGACGAAAAAGGCGACGGTCTCGTAGCCAGGAAACCGTGAAAAAATGATCCCGAAAAAGGCAGCCGTCAGGGCAAAACGCGAAACGGTGAGTTTATTCGGAAGGTTCATCTCTCAGCACCAAGGAAGTGAGCCTGCCAAAGCTCCCGGTCGGAAGCCAGCCAAAGCGGGCTGCCATCTCCAACGTCCGGGGATGATTTCAGGATTCGATTGATGCCTGCAGTTACTCGGAGGTTTCCAGTTTACGCATCTGGTCGCGGACCACCGCCGCTTTTTCGTAGTCTTCGAGGCGGATGGCCTCCTCCAGTGCTTTCTTCAGCCGTTCCATGGGGGTCACGGGGCGTTTGCTCCGGACATCTTCCAGCCATTGCTGGAGAGACGTGAGCTCTCCGCTTTGCTCCAAGAGATCCTCCCGGCCATGGCCCCGATAAAATTCCTCCAGTGACTCAATACCATCTTCGATGGCCTTGATGGCGGACTCATACTTCCGGCGGCGTACCAAAGCCGTGCCGCGAGCTCGAGCGCGCATCATCAGCAGCTGCGGAGTAAATTGCAGAAGCGCCCAGGCAAGCTCTTCAGAGGCTGCGTACCGGGCGACGAATTCAAAAACATCGAGGTTGCGGTCGCAGTCGGCTTCCACGGCCGCAAAGTCCTTCAACTGAAAGAAACAGATGTAGCGGTGATGATACTGGATGGCCTCCTGCTGAAGCTTGCCAATGGCATCCCCGTCCAGCCGGAATCCTTCTTCCGAGCCCTTGTTTTTTCGCCGAAATTCGGATAGCCGGGATTGCTGAACCTCGTACCAGGAATCGCTCCCGAAAGGCCGTTTACCGTCGGGACGCCCATCGGCGTTCATCTGGAGGATTCCCAAGTCAACGCGGAGTTGGAGCTTTTCCTTGCCATCCTGCCCCTTAAACCGGCGCGCAGACACCTGCCCGGGCTGATAATCCCAGCTGCTCAGGAGGTCGGAAATGTCGAAACTCATCGGTCCAAAGATGCGAGGGGCAATCCAAGGTGTCAACGGACGGTGCCGTCCGATTCCGGAAATAGGCATCCGGACGAGACCAGGGACCTGCCGGAGCAGGCCCCCGCAACTCACTCACTTTGCTCCCGACAGGGGTTCGTGGCCGCCCGCCCAAACAATGGCGTTCTTCAACAGTTGTTGGTACGGCTGGCTGTCGTGAGCCGCTCCGTCGTGACCCAACGTGATGCAAACGATCCGGCCTTCGCGATTCTGGGTGATCCAAACCACCGGGAACACTTTGCCATCGATGGGTGACTTACCTGTTGCCAGCACCATGCGTGGAGCACCATCAGTCGCCGGCTCAAAATGGTAGAGTTCGTCTTTGATCCGAAAGGTCTTTGGTACCCCATTCAGAATGGGTGACTTCACATCCTCCAGGGTGACCTCGAATTCCCCGTACCGGTCATGTCCATGGGTGCCGCCGCTGACCAATTGCCGATTGTATTCCGGCCAATCCGCCCAGTTGTACCAATTGGCCGCGTGGACCAGAACCAATCCCTTACCGTTTCGAACATGGTCGAAAATACCAACCCGGACCGCCGGATTGGGGGTGGCCTGATTGTGGGCGAGATACAAGACGTCCGCCGACTTAAAGGCGGGAATCAGGTCATTGGGGTTTTCCGTATAGTGTGCAGAAAAGCCAGGAATCGTGTTAACCAAAGCAGTGTCGGCCTGACCCCACCAACGAGCAAAGTCATGGGAACTGCCGCCCCCAACGATTTCCACTTTTGATTTCGTCGTTGCGTCGGCACCGGAGTTTGGAGCCGCTCCACCTACTTCGGCGGTAATCCCGAAGAAAGTGGGAGCGAATTGATTATTGTAGCTCTCGATGGTCAGGTGATCGATGACACCGGAATTCTGAAGTTCACGGGTAAACCAACGGATTTGGCCACGCTTGACCCAGTTCGGCAATCCCTTGGAACCCGGGACGTCGTAGTCCCCGATGTAATCGGAAATTTCGATGCCGTTCTTGAGGACCATCTCCTCGGTCTTGCCGTCGGCAAAATAGAGGGTAACGCGTGCGGCAGGTTTGCCCTTGAGGTCATCGCCACCGTAGGGATACCCCCAACCGGCGACGCCTCCCAGGAAATGCAACCGCTGGGCCGCCACCCCCACCTTGACCTCCACCTTTTGCGGCAGGGTCTTGGCGAAGCCATCGCCACCTTTCAAAACCACGGCATTGGCCACCACCTTTTCGGGATTGATGACGTCAAAGGGAATGTCACCGGCCTTCAAGAGGCCATGGCGACGGAAGGTCACCGTCTGTTCCGGATCGTCCTGCGTAATATACATCCCGTGGCTGCTGTTGACCGTGAACGCCTTGGTCAAGTCGATGATGCGGAAGCGGATTTCATCAGCGCAAATATAAGCCAGGATATCGCGCAGTCCCTCTCCGCCCAGGGCTTCAAAGCCCTCCGGCATCAGTGAACGCCCCGTCGAGGTCCGGGACTTGATATCCATTGTCCGGAGGGTGTGGTCCCCGCTGGCATCCCGCAGCACCAATTCGTTGGCATTCTGGCGGTCGATGATGCCTTCGTAAGATGTCCCGTCTTTGGTCTCGACCGAGACACTGACGAAGTTGGGCTCGACCAGTCGGTTGGGGTCGACAATGTGAACCAGCAAATCGGCGGGCCCGTGGGCGCCCATTCCGGTGAGGTTGGGGGCCAGATTCCGTCCTTCGTTCTTGAAGATGTGGCAACCAGCACAGTTTTGGGTGAACAACTTGTGACCCGCTTCAGCATGTCCCGGCTTGACCACCTCTGGCGTCAGTTTGGCCAGCAGGGCGTCCTTCTCCTTCTGTTCAGGTCCCGACAATCGGTCCACGACCTCATTGGCCCGTTTTGCAACAGCTGCGTCACCATAGGTTCGGAGTCGGTGGATGCGGGCCGGCCCGAGCAGACCCGACGGGATGGTTCCCTTTTCGAGTTGGTCCACAAATTGGGAAGTGGACTCCGATCGTTTGAGAATTTCGGCAAAGGCCGGTTCAATCAATTCGGGGCTGAGTCGGCCGAAAGAGGCCACCAAAGCCGGGCCGCCCTCGGGAATCGAGCCCAACGCTGCAATGACCTTCTTTTGAAGCTCAGGTCCAGCCTCCGTTCCCAGCAAACCGGCGACCGCCGGAATGATCGAAGGATCAAGGCGTCGAACACCCACCAGATTGGCCGCAATCTGTCCTCGAGCGTCATCGCTCAAAGAGGCGTCCCGGAGCTGGCCTGAGGCCTTGAGCACGGCGGGCTTCACGGCGTCCGGCAGTTCCCCGCGGACATCCCATCGCGCCACCAGCGGCAGGGTTGCTCCGGCCGTCGTCTCGGAGGAGAGCAAGGTTTGGAGGGCGGACTTCAGGTCGCCGTCCAATGTGGGAATCACCCGGGGGTTGAGACTGGCAACGAATGCCTCCAAGGCCGAGGTCTTCAGGGCATTCACGGAATTCGGACGCGAAGCGATGAGACGTACAATCCGGGCAGCGGACGCCGGATCGGATTTTTGTCCGGCCAATCGGGCCAGATGGGGAACAAATCCGACCACAAAAGCAGGGTCATTTGCGGCTAGAGCGGCCTCCAGATAAAGGGCGGGGTCCTTGCTGGCGGCACCCACGGCGGCCGACTCCAGCCAGCGGTCCTTGAGCGTCGGCCAGGCGGCGACCACCGCATCGGCTGTCGCGCGAGTGGGTTTGAGTTCGCCCAGAGCCATCAAGGCATAAATACGGACACGCCCATTGGTGTCTCCCAGGCGTTCAATGAGTCCCGCCTCGGCTGCTTCGACCGGTTCACCACTGCCCGCCTCATGGCGCAAACGCGGCGCATCCTGCGAGACGACCTCGGCAATCACGCGCACGGCGTTTTTGCGCACCGCCGGGCTGGAATCGGACAACAAACCGCGAGCGGCTTGATCGTTCCAGACCACGTCGTGAGTTCGAGCCAGGGTGCGGTACAACCAGAGGGCTTGTATACGGGCGTAATCCGGAGCATCCGCATCAATGATTAATCCCCCGAGGCGCTCTTGAACCGCATCCAACTCGTCGAGGTTTTCCGAAAGCAACCGATTGGCAGTGGTCCGCACCCAGCCATTCGGATGGCTGAGGGCCTCGAACAATCCTTCGGGGTCTTTCCGGTCCAGTTTGAAGGCCGGGAGCGTCTTGGCTTCCTTGTGCTGAATCCGGTAAAGCCGGGTGAAATGATGATCCCGGTCCGGGCGACTGGCCGCATTGCGGGCTCCGTGGGCGGGGCCGCGCGTGTCATTGTGGACGGCGATCTGATTGTAGAAGTCGACCAGATAGATGGCTCCATCGGGACCCACCCGGGAATGAATCGGGCGGAACCAATAATCGGTGCTGGAGGCAAATTCGGTTTCACGACGTCCCTCTTCCTTTCGTCCGTGGTACGTGGGCCCGGCAGGGTCGAGGAATTCATGATGGAACAGGTGCATGGTGGCCTCGCTCAGGAAGAACGAGTAATGTTCCTTGGGTGCCCACTTGTCCGGCCATGCACCACCGTCATAGATGCAGGCCCCGGCGGCAGCCGTCCATTGACCGACCCAGTCGATCTGCACATACGGCTCACGGGTCTCCTGGAACGGGGGATAAATCTTGTTTTCCTCCATGATGTTGAGGAAGGCCTTCATCCCTCCCACGTTGCCCCGGGCCAGGATCGTCTCGGGAATTACGACGTGGCAAATCGGTTCACCGCAGGTTGCGGTGGTGAAAATGACCTCGTTGTCGGGTGCCACTTCACAGCCCCAGGTATTGCAGCCTCCGGCCGCAACCTGTTCCAGCATGGAGCCATCCGGACGGAACCGGTAAATACCGGCCGCGATTTCCCCAAACTTCTTGCTCCCATCGGGCGATTCCACCTTGCCGCGGGTGTAGCCCACCGCTCCATAAACCCAGCCATCGGGACCCCACCGAAGGTTATTGATCACCGCGTGGGTATCGAAGGTCCCCCAACCGGTGTAGAGCTTTTCGACTTTGTCTGCTTTTCCGTCCCCGTCGGTATCCCGAATCCAAAGGATGTCCGGTGCCTGGGTGACAATGATGCCGTCCTTGTAGAAGACGAGGGAGGTGGGTAGTTCCAATCCGTCGGCAAAGACGGTCTTTTTGTCCATGATACCGTCCCCGTCGGTGTCTTCGAGGATTGAAACGCGGTCGCGCGGGCGGCGTTTTTCTTTGCCGCCGACCGGGAAGTTCTCGGGGTCCCCCGAACGCCAGGGAGTCACCTTGGAATCGTTGCCATTAATATCGCGTCCTCCGGGGTATTCAGGGGTCTCGATCACCCACAGACGACCCTGGGGGTCCCAGTCGAGGGACATGATTTTTTCCGCAATATTCTCGTCGGCCGCCAGGGTGACGTTGAATTCCGGGTGCAACTGGATGTGCTTGACCGCTTCCCGTGCGGGAACCGGACCGCCAGCGGGATATCGAAGCGAGGCCAGCTCATCCTGTGACACAAATTCATCCACCTGGGGACGCTTTCCGGCCCAGGCGATACCGCGCAGCAGGATGGCCCGGTAATGGGGTGTCAGGAAGGAATCGTATTCATGTCCGGGGATGCTGACAAAACAGCGATAGGGAGTCGTGCCCCCCTCCCAGGTCTTCTCGTAGGTCCAGAGCTGGGGCCAGATGTTGAACACATCAATGAAGCTGGTGGCGAGGACATGAACGTCCGGTGCCATGTCCAACTGGTTGTAGACCTCGTCCTTCCAGTCAAAATTGGAAACGCCCTGGGTGATGGGGTGCTTCTGGTCGACAAAATACAGGCCGACCTCGCCCTCATGCCAGGAGGTCTTCTTCTCACCATCCCAGCGCCAGGCTCCACCCTGCACCTTCTTGGCCCATTCATACTGGTCACCCGCCACCACGCCGTCGTGGATCACCACCAAACCGCCCCCGCGTTTCAAAAACTTTTCGGTATTGGCCCTGTTCTCCCCCTCGATCTTCATGCCATCGGCGGCATAAATCACCAGGACATCGGTGTTGTCCAATTGCGTGGCCGTGGGGAATTCCATCGAACCATCGGCTTGAACACCGCGGTCCTTAAGCAACTGAACTCCCTCGGCCAGGAACCGGGGATGGTCGTGTTGATTCGGCCCGTGGGTCTTGGCCCCGGCGCGGATAAAAACCCGCAAGGGAGCTGCCTGAAGTCCGAGGACCAGAAAGAGCCCGGTCAATCCGAGCCACCGACGAAGGGAGTGTTTCATAGGAACCATGCAAACGGTTAACGGGACAAACGATGATTCCACAACTCGTCTTCAAGGGAAAGGCGGACAAAGCAGTTTTTTGTCTGCCCGGGGCAGAGAGGAAGGAAGACACATTGGAGTCACCGAGATTTAACGTCGGAACTCCTCCCGGCCCAATAGCGTCTCGACGAGTCAAACCGTCGGCCTCTCAAACGACCGAGGAACCCTGACCAACTGAAAATCGATCGCTCATGAAATCATACTCTGGCAGAAGAATGGGGCTGGCCGTCCTGACGGGCGGTCTTGCATTCGTCGGAACCGCGAACGCCACCGAACTCATCGTGGATGGCAGCTTCGAAAACACCAAAAACAGCAGTCTGGCCGTTGTCCGCGTGGGAGGACTGGCCAATCCGAGCGTCGGCCAAGGGTGGAGCTATTACAGCACCTACCTCTACTCCACCCAATACACACTGCCCGGCCCCACCGGTAGCGGCGAAGGCTTCCTGCGCCCGTATGCTTCGGGCGTGTACGGAGTCACCCAGAGCAGCGCCACCGTGCATCAAGAGGTCAGCCTGACCGCAGCCACCACTCTAACACCCGCGAAAATCGATGCCGGAAACGGTCGGTTCACGGCCACCGCCTGGTTCAGCAGCTATCTCACTCAGGGAGACTTCAGCGATTTAACCGTTGAATTCCGCGATGCAAATCAACAAGCCGTCGGTGATCCCGTTGCTTTGGGAGGTGAGACCTTTATTAATAACATTCCCACAGCTGCCAATTCACGGTACGGCAATGCCAAGGATTGGGCCCAGGATCGTCAAACGGGAACTATTCCAGCGGGTGCTCGATTCGCCTACGTCACCATCCAGTCCACCTCCCGTGGCGGCGCCCCCGATGGCTACGTCGACTTGGTTTCGCTGGATGTCCAGGATAACTCGCTGAACGTACCCACCGTCTCAATTGCCAGCCCGGGAGATAATACCGTCGGGGTGAATCCGCCCGTCGACATCCGTGTGACGATCGAGGACCGGCTGACTGCGGTTCAGGCCAGCTCAGTGAAACTCTTCCTGGATGGAGCACTGGTCCCGGCAACGGTGAACAAAGCCGATACGAACACCTTCGTCTCCTTCTCTGCCGGGGTCCTTCCGGCACTTTCCTCCCATAGCTATTCGGTGGTGTTCGCCGACACCGCTACGCCGGCGACCGTCCAGACCAACACCTACCATTTCACATTGGCCAAATATCTGACGCTCCCGTCACAAATCGCCAGTCCTTTGGGAAGTGAACAGACCAACCTCCCCGGGTTTTTGACTAAAGTCTACCAAGTCTCATCGTTGGGACTCGATCCGAAAACCGCAACCAGCGATTTGCCGCACAGCATCAGCTTCGACGAATCGGTCCTAGCCGGACTGGTCGCGACCAATATCGCCGATCTTTCCACTGCTGCTTCGGGCAATGTTTTCCCGGTCACCACCGTCATCGATTGGGTGAATTCCACGGGTACCGCACCGAATTTCCCGTCGACGACTGGTTTCCCGGGCATCCCCGGAACCAGCGGAGTCGAAGACAATTTTGTCCACGAGATCACGACCTACGTTCGGTTTCAGACCGCCGGTTTCTACAAAATGGGTGTGAATAACAATAACGCCTTTAAGCTCACAGCGGCACACACCGGAGTTCAACGGCTGCAGATCACCGCGCCGACCAATCAAACCATTCCGGCAGTCGCCATCGCCACGAACATCAGCCAACTCCAGTTCGGCGGTGCCCTTCCGACAATTCCGCTGACGGGAACAGTGGTTTATGCCACGCCCAGTGGGAATCCTGAGGACGGGTGCACCCTCGCTTCCGCAACAAATCTATCCGGCAAAATTGCCTTGATCGACATTGGTGACTCCTCCTGTGATTCGTCCGTCAAGGCGGAGCAGGCACAACTCGCCGGGGCGATTGCGGTCATTGAGTCGGTCGGCGCGGACGCCGGGTTCCCCACGCGAATCGGCAGCATCAATACAAACGTACGCATCCCCGTCCTGGTTATTTCGGATGGGTTCGGCGGTGCGGCACTGAAATCCCTGCTGACGGGTGGTAAACCCGTCACCGCCTCGATTCAAGGCGAACCGGCACCAGTCATCGCCGAATGGGATGGCCCTCGCGCATTTGGCAATGTGGACGTGTTCGCCGGGTTTGCCGTTCCGGCCCCTGGGTTGTATCCGTTCCGGCTTGTGGCTGACCACTCCACCGGAAACGCCGATTTGGAATGGTATTCGATCCTTCCTGACGGCACCAAGGTGCTGATCAATGACACCAGCAGCCCGGAAGCCCTTCGGACTTATCAGTCAGTTGCCGTGACGCCAAAACTCGCGACTCCCGTCCTGGCAAACGGCACGGTGACTCTCGCTTGGACGGGCACCGGGGTCCTGCAGGAATCCAGCTCTGTCAAAGGCCCGTTTGCTCCTTCGGCAAACCAGGCAAATCCGCAGACCGTGACTCCGAGCGGTGCGCTTCGTTACTATCGGGTTGTCCAACCCTAAACCTGGTTGAAGCTCAACTTCAAAAAGCCGCGTGGAAACACGCGGCTTTTTAGTATCCCAACTCGGAAACAATCGGCTGAAGGATGGGAAGGATGGGGGCCAGGTGTTCTTCGTAGTTTCTCCATCGCCCCATGGCGTGTTTGTAGAGGGGTTGACGCACGGCCTCGTAAGTCGGTGACCCGACGACTTTCTCATTTAACCGGTCACGGTACCTCAGAAC
>CAITXU010000233.1 GCA_903896505.1 uncultured Verrucomicrobiota bacterium
AGTCCCTCCGAAGGAGGGACATCCAACGGAGGGACGCGCTCCTGCAAGTCCCCAATTATTGCGGGGATCATCACCTCTCTCGATCGAAAGGCACCTTTGAAGCGCGGTTCCTGCCCATCCGTAGGCGGTCCAAGACATGCCTGCCACGCGATCCAGCCCCAGTTATATACAGCCTGACCCCGGAGCGCTACGGGTGGGATGCTTCCAATTAACGGCACTTTGCCCGCCTGGGCGATTCCAGCAAACGCCCTTGAAATCAACCGTTTCTCTGAGCCCTTTGAGCCCTCTGTGGTGCGATTCTTGCCCACGGTCAGGAGGTTTAACCACAGAGGACGCTGAGGACGCAGAGAAAGAAGGATTGGGGGATGGGGCCGACGTGCACCGGTCAAACCCGCAGGCCATTTGCGCCACGCCCGCCAAGCGATTCATATCCAGCTATATCCGGCCTGACTCCGGAGCGGACGTAGTATGAACCGCCGCAGGTCGGCGGGAGCCTCGGTCCTGCGGACGGCCTATTGACTTCGCCCGTTCGGAAGCGGCCTTGTTTCGGACCTCCGCGGCTCGGCCGATATTACTGTGATTCAAAAGGTTGCAGACACATCGACCTGTGAGGAGAAACGCCGTCATTTGGAAGCACGACCAACCGGGACTTGGTGGGACAATTCAACGGGGCAAGGTTATTCGGATGGAATGTTCCACCGGGCTCCGGAATGGTTGCAGCTGTCGAGCATGACTTCCTTTCCCATCCCCACCTCTGATGTTCCCCGCGTACTTGATTCGGGAAGTCTGACACGAGGCGGGAGTTCGGTCCCGCATCGGCGTCAACCGGGTCTCGACCTCCTTCGCGCCCTCGCGATCTTGATGGTGGTTTGCTATCATTCCGCCGGATTTGGTTTTGGCCTTCCTTATGAGGTGCATCGATTTGGCTGGATCGGAGTGGACCTGTTTTTCGCCCTGAGCGGTTACCTCATCGGGGGACAGATTCTCGCGCAACTCCAAGAAAACGGCACCTTCCGGTTCGGGCGCTT
Source organism: uncultured Verrucomicrobiota bacterium (assembly GCA_903896505.1). Lineage (GTDB taxonomy): Bacteria > Verrucomicrobiota > Verrucomicrobiia > Limisphaerales > UBA9464 > CAILNN01. Next base: position 1,029 of record CAITXU010000233.1, read on the forward strand.
CTATGTCCGCCGGGCGCTCCGGATTTTGCCAACCTATCTGCTGGTGGTGGCCGTCTATTTTCTCCTGCCGTCCTGGCGGGAACGTCCGGTCATCTCGCCGCTCTGGAAGTACCTGCTCTCGATTCAAAACATTGGATTGCAGTCCGGCACCGCGTTTTCCCATGCATGGTCGCTGGCGGTCGAGGACCAATTCTACCTGGTGCTTCCGGCGTTGCTGTTTGTCCTGGTCCGTCGACCCAGGACGTCACTCGCGTTACCAGGCCTGCTCATCATCGGAGGACTGATTCTGCGGACGCTGTTGGCGAGGTGGCAGGTCGACGCCACAGGGCATGTTCCCGGCAGAGAATACTTCCTATGGATTTACTATCCCACCTGGTCACGACTCGATCCCCTGGTGCTCGGGGTCGTTCTGGCGGCGATCGAGCGGCATCGGGCCACCTGGTGGCAGTCGCTCACCGGTGCCGCGACCTGGCTTTGGTTCCCGGCCTTTGCCTTGCTTGCCGGTGGTTTGTATCTCCATGAGGGTAAGGCCACGGTGGAGTCCTGTGTGTGGAGTTTTCCGCTGATTGCCATCGGTATGGCGATCCTGCTGGTGTGCAGCGTAAGTCATCGCCTCCCCTTTCATCTTCGAAAAATTCCCGGGGCCGCCTTTCTGGCCCGCATGGCCTATAGCATCTATTTGAGCCACAAGATCGTGGTTCATTTCCTGGCCGATGTGTTCCCGAAGCACGGGATTACACCGTCATCCTTGTGGGGGCTCGTAGGCCTTGGCGTCGCCGTTTTAATGGTCGGTACCGCACTCTACTTCGCCGTGGAACGGCCTTTCCTCCAGCTTCGGAATCGGGTCAGGGAGTGAGGAATTGCGGCATGAGTTTTGCCCCTACAGGGCAAAAATGTTGGGTGCGGTTTCCCAGGGCTGGCGCCCTGGGCTGTCTCATTTGGCCCCGCTGGGGCTGTCCGAGCGACGCCCGCCGTGCGGACGAGACGTCCGCGGTCCCGGTCCTGCGGACGGCCTATTCGATTCGCGTTTGCGGATGAACGGTGGTTTCGAACCGCCGAGGCTCGGCAGGAGACCCCGACCATTGAAAATGGTAGAATGGTGCAATGAACCTGATGGGTTCATTGGCAGCCTCGGTCCTGCGGACGGCCCATTGGCTTATCACGCCCGGAATGGCTCGCCGAAGTGGCAGCGGCATCCTGCCGCTTGGCCCCGCGTCCGCGGACAGAGTGTGGTTCGAACCAACGGCTCACTTCATGGCGACACAACCCGGTAAAATCCTTGGGGGTTGTTGGTCGCCTTCGGGTCGTTAAACTCATACTGCCCTGGAGAAATCTCGGTGATGGAACCAGCGCCCGCCCAGCGGTTGTAAGGCAGCGCGGGATTTGTACTGAAAAAAGCGTTGAAACTCGCACCTTGCGCATTCGTGAAGACGAATTGAAAGACTCCAGTCGACGATAATTGCAGGTTGCCGATGGTGGGGGGCAATCCGGTCAGAATCGCCGGGTCATACAATTCCGCGCTGGCGAGTGGGGCGTAGCTGAAATCAGCGCCGGCAGCCACCAGCACTTTCCCGGTGTTAAGCAACACGGCGGAGTGATACCAACGTCCGGTGTTCAGCGGGACCGTCGGCGTCCATTTTCCGTCGGCCGGGTCGTACAGCTCTGCCAGGTTGAAGGCGGTCGGTCCACCTCCCGCGACCAATACTTTACCGTTGGGCAGCAGCGTGGCGGTATGGTAGGCGCGTCGGGTCCCCATCGCACCCGTCATCGACCAGGTTCCATTGACCGGATCATACAGCTCGGCGCTCGATAGGCCGCCGCCCGCCACCAATACCTTTCCGTCGAGCAACAAAGTCGCGGTGTGATTTTCTCTGGCTTCATGCATGGGTCCTGTCGCCGTCCACTTGCCCGCAACGGGATCATACAACTCCGCGTGGGTTAGTTCCGCGTTGTATTGTCCACCGGTCACCAGAACCTTCCCGTTGAGGAGGAGCGTTGCGGTATGGAATACCCGATTGGTCGTCATGGAACCGGTGTAGGTCCATTGACCACGTGCGGGATCGTACAATTCAGCACTGTTTAAGAAGGACCCGCCGCCGACACCGCCGGCGACCAGCACCTGGCCATTGGGGAGCAAGGTCGCGGTGTGACTGAAGCGCGGCGTGTTGAGCGCTCCCGTATCGGACCATGCCGTTGCAATCGGATCATAGACCTCCGTGTCACCCACAGCGAATGGGGAATTGTATCCGCCAGCCGCCAGCACTCTTCCACTGCTGAGCAAGGTGGACGTGTGATAGTCGCGGGCGTGGTGCAGCGGGCCGGTCAACGTCCATTGACCCGTGACGGGATCATACACCTCGGCCGTGACCAATGTGCCACCATTCAAGCCTCCCTCGATTAAAACGGTCCCATTGGTCAGAAGCGTCATTGAATTTTGGTAGTCGCGGGCCGAATGCAATGAATCGGTGGGCTTCCAGGTAGGTCCTCCCATCGTTACGGCAAGGTTATCGATGATCAGCTGGTTTGAGACACCGGGACCGCCGAAGTACGCCTCGTCCATCACGAATGCGACCTGCCAGGTATGGGCCGTGGCGCTTGCCCCGGGTCGCAATTGAGTCCCCAGATTGACAGAACAATGGGTCACGACATTCGAATCCCCCAAGATGACGTCGGCCAGTGACGAACTGGTCAGGGGACCGGTTCCGCTGAAACCCGTGCCCGACCAGGTTTGCAGGATGATTTGAAGCCCACCTCCCTTTCGGTTGGCCTTGGCGTCGAAAGAAAGAACATAGTTACTGAGGTCCGCATTGGTGTTCCCGGTGACCGCACCATTCTGATATTGGTACGCAACCCCGCCGAAGCCCTTTCCTGGAGGAACGAAGTCGCCGGTGATCCGGACCCCCACGGAACCGTCCACTCCCACGCCACTGGCGTAGGTGCGGGTGACATTGGCGACATCGCCATAGCTGTAGCCCGGGGCCGCACCCGACAAGGCGTTGAAATTGTTGGTGAAGAGGGTCACCGGCAACTGGGCAGAAGCCTCTTGGATTGCGACTGAACTCAAAGCGAGGGCGATCAGCGCCAGGAAGTGGAGGGGAACCCAGATTTTGGAAGTCTTCATCATCGTCCGTTCTTTGAATGTCCGTTGATCGCAACGCCGGCTGCGACCTACACCGTCCATGAATCTCCCAATCGTCACGCCTTGGCGAGACAAGAACTCACTCGATGGTCGCCTCAACGTGACCGGCCAGGAGGATTTGCGCGTCGTGGCCGCCGGAGATTCCACCATTCCGGAAGTAAATCGCCGGGGGCACCTTTCCATTGGCCTTTTTGCCGAACTCGATCTCCAGAATTGGAGGAACCCATGCCCTTCAACGGGCACCATTCGACGGTCTCGGAGTGTGCGAGAAGACCGAATCCAGTATCGTTTTACTTTCGCGAAATAATTGTTCATGTGACAGTCAGAGCTCTGATTTCAAATGCTGTGTGGATTGGAATCTACCAGACCGTTTTCAACCGCTGACAGGTTCATTGTCACAGACCGGATCGAAGATCGAAATGGGACTAAGGTCTTAGTGTCGTATTTCGCAACTCGTAACTCGTGCTCCGTCCGCCGGCTTCCTCCTTAGCCAGAATATTTCGCGCAACCAAATCGCTGATGTCCCGTAGCGCCGTGTCCTGCGAGCACTTCGCGAGCTTCGCCCATTTGGACGACGTTAGTTTGCCCTCAAAACCGTCCATTAATCGGTTGATGACTTTGCGCTGACGCTCGTTGAACGACTCACCCGTGTGCGCCTTCCAGAAATTCGCTTTGACCAGCACAGATTCCAAGAGCTGATCCGAGGAATCCAGGGCGTGTTTCAGGCACTTCAAAAACCATTCCATCCAAACCGTGATGTCGAGCGTTCCCTTCTGGCAATTCTCCAGTATATCGTAATAGGCATTTCGCTCGCGCTGAATTTGCGCCGACAGGGAATAGAAACGCTGAGCAGTTTTTTCCGAACGCGATAGCATCATGTCCGCGATGGCACGAGCAATGCGGCCATTGCCATCTTCAAAAGGATGAATGGTGACAAACCAAAAATGCGCCAGTGCAGATTTGATGACCGGGTCCATTTCCGCAGGGGAATCGCACCACTTGATAAAGCGGTCCATTTCCTCCTGGAGCAAGGCATGGTTTGGCGCTTCATAGTGGACTACTTCCCGCCCGATCGGACCGGAGACGACTTGCATTTCTCCGCTTTCGCCCGTGCGCCAGCCACCAACCGTGATGCGGCGCATTCCGCTTCTACCAGTCGGAAATAATGCTGCATGCCAGCCGAACAGGCGTTCTTGTGTCAGGGGTTTTGAATGGTGACGCGTTGCATCCAGCATGACCTCGACAATACCTTCGACGTTGCGGTCCGTCGGCAGCAAGGCCCCAATATCCATTCCCATGCGTCGGGCCAGCGATGATCGAACTTGCGCGGCATCCAGCTTTTCGCCCTCGATCTCACTGGTTTTGACAACGTCCTGAGTCAGGGTTTGCAGCGTTGCCTCTTCACGCGATGGAAAGCCCAAGGCTTCCATGCGACCCAGCAGGTGCCCCTGCAAATAGCGCACGTTTGCCAGCAGGTCTGCCAGTTTGGCTTGATCCCACTTGAACCCCGGCCAGTCCTTTTGTTGATGAATATACATTCAATTTTCTCCGCACTGTCTGCGGAGATTATGGCCTTTATTCGCCGCTTGGGCAAGGATTTTCACCGCACATCATGCGGCGATTAAGCACCCGATTCACCGCATGACTTGAGCTGCCATTGGGAAATTGTCTGGATAGCTGCCGTACCGCCGACTTTTCGGTCGGCAGTGCTCTCGCGGACCGTTTCCAGTGAATGATCCGTGACCTTCCTGGCCCGCTTCCCGAGGCTGCCAACCCATTCACGGGTGCGGGCCGGACGGAGCCGCAACACCCTAATCTTCGATCCCGCTTCGGTGCGTGATTCAAGCTCGATAACGTCACCCGGCTTCAGTCCGAGCGACTCACAGGTTTCCTTTGGAAACGTCGCCGGACGCTTCGACTTCAAAGTCAGCGTAGTGACCAGCTCAAAATCAGCTCCACCGCCTTACCCGTCAACCAAAAGGAAGGCATGGTCGGAAAGGAGTGCCCACGAATTTCACGAATCAACACGAATAAAACACAGAAGAAGATTTTGTCCGCAGATGAACGCAGATTTTCACAGATTATTCAGAATCTGTCTTGAGGTAGATTTTTCCTTCTTAAAATCTGTGTCAATCTGCGTTCATCTGCGGATAACTCCTCTGTCGTCTTCTTCTTATTCGTGCAGATTCGCGC
>CAITXU010000234.1 GCA_903896505.1 uncultured Verrucomicrobiota bacterium
AAGGTCATCCGCGCCCTCCTTTCCGTTTCTGACAAATCCGGTCTCGTTCCCTTTGCCCGTGAACTGGCCGCCCTCGGCATCGAATTGATTTCCACCGGTGGAACCGCCAAGGCCTTGCGGACCGAAGGACTTCAGGTCCTTGACCTGAGCGAATACACCGGATTCCCCGAGATGCTCGACGGTAGGGTCAAGACGTTGCATCCCAAGGTCCATGGTGGCCTTCTGTTCCGTCGTGACCTCGCTGAACACGTGGCCACGGCGGCTCTCCATGGAATCCCTCCCATCGATCTGGTAGTCGTCAATCTGTATCCCTTCGAACAAACGGTTGCCAAACCCGATGTCGCTCTGGAGGAAGCCATTGAAAACATCGATATCGGTGGGCCCTCCATGCTGCGGAGCGCCGCTAAAAACCACGACTCGGTCACGGTGGTGGTGGACCCGGGCGATTATGACGTTGTGGTGGAACAATTGCGGGGTCATGGACGAACGACCTTGGAACTCCGCCGGCGTCTGGCGGCCAAGGTCTTTGCCCGAACGGCCGCTTACGACGCGGCGATTGCCGCCCATTTGAATCGGGCATTTGCCGGTCCGAATCCGTATCCACCGGCCCTGGCCATTTCCGCGCCCCTGGCGCAGCCGTTGCGTTACGGCGAAAACCCCCATCAGAAGGCGGCCCTCTATGGGAAATTTGCAGAGTCATTCACGCAACTGCATGGGAAGGAACTGTCTTACAACAACATCCTGGACCTCACGGCGGCGGCGGCCCTGATTGGCGAGTTTGTCGATCAGCCTCCCACTCTGGCCATCCTCAAGCACACCAATCCGTGCGGTGTCGGGCAGGGGACCACGCTGAAGGAGGCTTGGGACAAGGCGTTTGCCACCGATCGGCAGGCTCCATTTGGTGGGATCATCGTGGTCAACCAGGCAGTGGACCTGTCGGTTGCCACGGCCCTGTCGGAAATCTTTAGTGAGGTGATCGCGGCACCCGCCTTCCACGCCGACGCACTGGACCTGCTCCGGCAAAAGAAAAACCTGCGATTAATTCGCGTGACGGGACGCCCGGACTTGGTGGCCCCCGCCGACATTCGGAGCGTGGGTGCGGGTTCCTATTTATGGCAGGAACGGGATTTGGGTCAGGTTTCTGCCCCGGACTTGAAGGTGGTGACTCGTCGGGAACCGTCGCCTGCCGAACTTCACGCGATGCTGTTTGGCTGGCGGGTGGTCAAGCATGTGAAGTCGAATGCGATTATCTATGCTGGAGCGGACCGCACCTTGGGAGTTGGGGCGGGACAGATGAGCCGGGTCGATTCGAGTCGCATTGCCGTCTGGAAAGCTGGAGAAGCCGGTTTGTCCCTGGCGGGGAGCGTGGTTTGCAGTGACGCCTTCTTTCCTTTTGCGGACGGCTTGATCGCCGCCGCCCAGGCGGGTGCCACAGCGGCCATTCAACCGGGGGGCTCGGTGCGCGATGCCGAGGTCATCCGGGCCGCGGATGAGCGGGGTATGGCCATGGTCTTTACCGGCGTCCGCCACTTCCGCCATTAACCCACTATTTGTAGGTGAGGGTGATCAGCCCGGATTTTCGGGTGATGGAGACGATGTTGCTGGCGCCATCCAATTGGTAAAAGTGGTTGGGCGTTGCGGGGGCGTAAAAGGTGATCTCTTTTTTTGAAGGATCGACGGCGTACGCATCCGCTTCGGTGAATGTACCGCCAGCTTCCCGAGCTTGGAGGAGGAGTGGCGTCGGGGTACCGGGAATCGGGGCGGCCAGCTGAGCCTTGATCCAGTCGGCATAGGCCGAAACACGGGTGGCCTGAAGTTGTGCACCTGGGGTCTGGTTGGCCGTGGGGTCCAGAACCCAGGGTTTCCTGGGGTCCCCGGATTCTTCATAGAATCCCTTTCGATTGAACAGGGAGGCGTAGAATGTTGCGGAGTTTGGCGTCACTCGGAAAGTGGCTTCGACCGCTGCGGCGATACCGGCGAGTTTCCATCGCCCGTCGATATCCTTGATAAACGCTCCGCCACCCGAATCGCCGCCCGAGAAGGTGATGGCGTCGTCGCCGACGGAATCCGTAAAATACGCAATCAGATACTCTCCCGAAAGGCCGGATTGGGTCGTCAGGTAATCCATCACCCGGTTGGTTCCCCAGCGCAGACGACCGTCGGAACCTGTCCAGAGCCATCCGCGCAGGTCGGAGTTGGCTGGAGGATCGTAATAGACGGGATTTCCCCGAGGCCCACCAAAGCCGTGGTACACCAAGGTGGCATTGAGTTCGGCACGCCCTTCGTAGATTGGGGAGGGATTGGGCATCCGGCCCGCCACCCAGAACAACCGCAAATCGGTGCCAACACGATTGGTCCACCCGACCACACGATAGGACAGGCCCGCATACGGAAAACTCATTCCTACCAACACCCCGAGGTGGTTGGCTGTCGCCACCACCTGGCCACTGATGGCGGTTCCGCCGAAGGACGCTTGAGCCTGGGATTGCCAACCACTACCGGCGAGATCGCCTGTCGGTGCGGTGGTGTTATGGTTTGGATCGCCCGTGCTGAGAAACACCAGGGCCTGGCCTGAAAACGTGCTCAGAGCTGCAATGAAAAGTGCCAGCAACAGCCGATCTCGAGACGCCATGAGAGAAATTGTTCAGGGAAAGAGTCGAAAGCAAGTTCCGGATTCTGGCTTTGGCCAATGGGGTGTGTTACCTTCCACCTCCGAACTGCATGTCTGAAGCCCCGATCGGTCTTATTGCTGGCTCCAAGTCTCTTCCGTTGCTTTTCGCCCGTGAAGCCAGGAAACGGGGGCAACGGTTGGTCGTCATTGCTTTTGAGGGCGAAACGGATCCGGTGTTGACGTCAGTTGTCGATGAAGTGGTCTGGTTGCGCGTGGGGCAGTTGGGGAAGATGATTCAGTCGCTGGTTCAACGGGGCGTCCAGCAATGTGTCATGCTGGGCCAGATTGCTCCCAAAAATCTGTTTGATCTCCGCCCCGACCTGCGGGCGATGTCCATCCTGTTCAAACTGAAGGAGAAAAATGCCCACACCATCTTTGGTGCCATCGCCGATGAACTGGCGCGTGACGGGATCACCCTGATTCCAGCGGTCCCGTGGCTTCAACCGTGGATGCCAACGGAGGGGTATCGGTGCGGTCCCACCCTTTCGAGAGAATTGGAGGAGGAGGTCGAATACGGACTACGAATCGCGCGGGAGACCTCTCGTCTTGAGATTGGCCAATGCGTGGTGGTGAAGCGTGGAACGGTCCTTGCCGTGGAAGCGTTTGAGGGAACCGATGAATGTTTGGAACGGGGTGGGCGCTTGGCCGGAAAAAATGGCGGAGCTGTGGCGGTCAAAGTCGCCAAACCCGGGCACGACTTTCGGTTTGATATTCCGTGTGTCGGGCCGATGACACTCGAGGTGTGCGCCCGTTCGGGAGTGGAGGTGCTCGCAGTGGAATCCGATCGGACATTGCTCCTGGATTTGGAGCGGTTGGAGTCCGACGCCCGCCGTCTGAAGGTATCGGTGGTCACTGCGGGCCATTCCCGATGACCCTTCCCTGCGAATCGGAATTGAGTCGCCCAGCTTCAATGTGCGCTCATCTGTAACCGTTCGTACTGCGCCTTGGCGGCAATCGCCCTTGGGTCGCCTTTTTCCGCCAGGGTATAAATTTCGGTCATGACCGACGCAACGCTGTCCTGAAGCGACATCCGCTGCTCCGGAGTCAATGCCGGCATGGCCCGCAGGATCTGAAGCCGGGTGACCGCGTCCTCCATTTTGCCGGCTTTATAGTCGGAGATGGCTTGTCGCACCTGCTCGGCAGGCTGAACCCCGCCGGACGGATCGTTGGCCGCAGCTTTCGGGTCCGGGGCCGCCGTACCCGTTTGAGCCATGGCGGTTGCGGTTTTCTCAAGGTCGGTCACCGGGCTTTCCTTGTGGCAGCCGGTTCCAGCCAACAGGGCAATCGACAGGGTCGCCGGAAAAAAAAGCGGTGCTTTCATGTTTGTGATTTGTTTCTTGGACAGGCGATCAGCGCCCATCGCGGCTTCCTGGATTGCACCACAAGCGATTTTTTCCCGCGAGGTTGCTCTCGGCATAAAACTTCACAGTTTTGAGGTACTCCACGTGTCCATCCACACAACCCACCGTTGTTCCGATGGCGTGAAGTTTGGTAATGCCCTCCGCCGGGCTGCTGGAGCCGTCATTGAAATCGCCGGGATTGGTTTCCAAGGCCTGCCAGAAGATGATGGCGTCGGGTGAAAACGCTGCGGCCTTGTAGGAGCCAGGGGCGACCGCGCCGAACCCGTTCACCGCACCGTTCATCAGATAGCTCGACATCTTTTGAGCCCGTCCGCGCCAACTCACGGTATTGGTTCGTTCCAACGGGCAGACGTAGACCTTCGGACTCTTGACGTAGGAATACAGCAACCCGGTCTCGTAGGCCTTGGTCACGTTGGTCGACCAGGGAGCCCTGGAAATGTCCGGGGGAGCCTGAAGGGCGCCGTCGTAAAGCCATCCTTTCTTCACCCAGGGGGAGTTCCAGTTGGGTTCAGGCAGATAATCATTATTGTCACCGATGTACATGTGCATGCCAAGCGAGACCTGCTTGATGTTATTTTCACAGGCAATTCGGACTGCCTTTTCCTTCGCTTTGCTCAGGGCGGGAAGGAGCATTCCCGCAAGGATGGCAATAATGGCGATGACAACCAGCAACTCAATCAGCGTAAATCCGGAAGACTGAGTTTGCTTTTCCGAAAGGTTTGATGGGGCAGTGCTCATATCCGTCGAGGTCAGGTCGAATGGTCCAAGCCTTCAGGAAAGCCAAAATACTCATTCCTGAGGGCCATGACACAAGGACACACGTTCTAAAAAAAGAGTCAATCGAGAAGCACCTATCAGCGCGGATTGATTGCAACTCTCCATGATTTTGTCCGTGACTCGGACCTGCTGTGGGAAAAGAATCGGGTCGTCCGCTTTTCCCATGAATGTTTCAAATCGAATCTCCCGGCGTTCGTTTATCCGCAATGGAATGGCGGGAGCTTTCGCGGCTCCGTTCATTACCAGAAACTTGTTGGCCGCTCCTCCATCGTCGCGGGTGGTCCACGCCAGTTTTGGCGCCTCTGGGATGGCCTGGGCTGACCTGACTTCCATCTCGACCGCTCCCAATGTGGCGATTGCAGCCATCGCAGAAGTCGATTCCGCCAAGTTGGTCGAAGTGCGCAAGCGGTTTCCCGAGGCTCGGATCTATGAGGACTATCGGGTCCTGCTGGAGAAGGAAAAAATCGATTCCGTCAACGTTTCGACTCCGGACCATATGCATGCCCCGATGGGGATGGCCGCACTTCAGCACGGGGTGAATGTCTACGGTCAAAAGCCCCTCACCCACGATTTGTACGAAACCCGGCAACTGACCGAAACCGCTCGGAGCCGCAAGCTGGTGACCCAGATGGGTATCCAGATTCATTCGGCCCGGGAATACAGGCTCGCTGTTGCCCTGGTCCAGGCGGGAGCCATTGGCAAGGTCAAGGAAGTCCACACCTGGAGCAGCAAGGAATGGGGGGATAACGGAGCGATGCCTACCCAGAGCGACCCGATTCCCGCCGGATTCAATTGGGACCTTTGGCTCGGCGTTTGCCAGGATCGTCCGTTCTATGGCAAAGGATGGTACCATCCTGGGAACTGGCGGAAGCGCCTGGATTTTGGGACCGGCACGTTTGGCGACATGGGCTGCCACATCTTCGACCCCGTGTTTGGAGCCCTTGCCCTGACCGCGCCTTTGTCCGTCAAGAGCGAGGGAGCGGCACCCAACCAGCATTCCTGGGCGACCAATGCGGTGATTCGATATGTCTTCCCGGCAACTCCGTACACGGTTCCCGGAAACATCCCGATCACGTGGTATGACGGACATCAGCGCCCTGAAGCCTCGGTTAAGGCTTTGCTCGAAGGGAAGGAACTGCCCGACCAGGGTTCCATTCTCATCGGAACCGACGGTGTGATGGTCATTCCCCACGTGGCCGATCCCATCTTGCTGCCCAGCGCCAAATACCAAGGGTTTGCCCTTCCCAAAATCGGGGGAGCGGACCACTGGCATGAATTTGTCTCTGCCGTACGAGGGGAAGGCAAGACATCAGCCGGATTTGACTACTCCGGCCCTTTAACTGAATCGGTCCTGCTGGGAAGTGTGGCGACCCGTTTTCCGCAGACGCTTCTGGAGTGGGACTCGAAAAACCTGCGCTTCACCAACGTCATCCAAGCCAATACCTACGTCCGTAAGAAGTATCGCGCCGGATGGGAGATTCAACCGCTGTGAAGTGAGGAGGGGAGATTTGATAACTGACGGCCTCTGATCGGCCTCTTCCCGGGGGGAGATGACTCCCCGGTCCGGTACACCATCGGGTTCGATGGTATACCGTTCATCCACTGCCGACTGCACGCCGGGCAATGTCAAACCTCTCGTTACTTGGCCATGATGACCTGTTGATCATCATCGCTATCGGGATTGGGGGCGTCCGAGGTTGGAATGTCGGAGTTGGTTTCGGGCGCAGAAGCTTTGGCATCCACAGACACTACCTCTTCGTTGGATGACGTAGGTCGTTCTGCTTCCGGATGGCGACCGTTCTGAAGGTTGATTGAATCGGCGGAAGGGATGCTGCGTGAGGCATCGACACCCTCGGTAGGAGGGGGCTCCAGGCGGCTGGGAGTTTCCGTTTTGGACTCAGGGGCGCCTTCCTCGCGATTGAAGCGGACGCTGACAATCTTGCTGACACCCTGTTCCTGCATCGTGACGCCGTACAAAACGTCCGCCATGCCGATGGTGCGTTTATTGTGGGTGATGACAATGAACTGGCTGTGATCGATGAAACGCTTGAGCACCTTGACGAAGCGATTGATGTTCGATTCGTCCAGCGGCGCATCCAACTCATCCAACACGCAGAAGGGAGAAGGCTTGACCTGATAGATGCTGAAGAGCAGGGCGACCGCGGTCATCGTTTGTTCTCCACCGGACAGCAACGCAATGGACTGCAGCTGTTTGCCCGGAGGACGGGCCATGATCTCGATTCCGGCCTCCAGAACGTCTTCACCCTCGACCAATTGAAGGTCGGCCTTGCCACCTCCAAACACTTCGACAAACAAGGTCCGGAAATTGTCCCGAATTTTCTCGAAGGTCTCCATAAACATGGAACGGGTCTCTCCGTTGATCTTGGAAATGACCTCGACGAGTTGTTGTTTGGCGCTTTGGAGATCGTCGTGTTGGGCGGTCAGGAATTTGTGGCGTTGCTCGGTCTCTTCGAACTCATCAATGGCGACCAGATTGACCGGGCCGATTTCGTCCATCCGACGCTGGAGTGCGCCCACCTGAGCTGCCACCTCATCCCAATCGGTGCTTAAACCGGCTTCGGCCAATTCTTCCGGGCTGACGGTTTCAATCTTTGGCTGACCTTCATCGGCGATGGTGATTTTCAGCCCTTCGCCCCGGACTTCATCAAGAACGAGTTGGTACTTGGATTGAATGCGTTCCCGGAGATTCTGAGCGGTCATCGCCTTTTGGGTCAGCTCGACTTCGAGTTCTCCCCGGCGAATCTGGGCGATTTGGAGGCGGCTGCGCTCTTCCTTAAGTGCTGCCTCCCGTATGCCGATTTCTGCTTCAGTCGCGCGAATGGCGTTGGATAGAACCGCGATTTCCTCACCGACGACCGTCCTCAGATGGTTCAGGCGTTCGACTTGTTCGCGGGCACTTTGAACCTCGGCTTCGAACTGGGATTTGCGGCTGGAATACGAGGAAGTCTCGGTCAACTGGCGTTGAATCAATGAGGCCAGTTCACGAAGTCGGGCCTCCAAGGGCAATCGTTGACGTCCGTGGCTGGCGAGCAACTGTTCGTCCGTGGCCAGGGCCACCTTGACGTCACCCAAGGCAGCGTTGGCAGCGTCCCGACGTTGGCGCAGGGTTTCAATGGAGGCGTTGATTTCCTGAACTTCAGCGGCCGCAGCGGTTTCCTTCTGTTCCAGATCAGCCAACTGACCAGCCAGTCGGACCCTCTTTTCGGCCCCTTCGGTTTCATAGGTCGTCAGCGTTTTGAGCTCATACCCGGTGGTCTCAATTTTCTGACTGAGCAAACGTCGCGACTGCTCGAGTGCCTTCAATTCGCCCTGACGGGTGGCCACAGCCACTTCCTGGGTTCGCAATTCCTGTCGCGCCTGTTCCAGACTTGCTTGAAGTCCGCTGAGTTCGGCTTGATGGGCGCCCCGCACGCGGCTGAATTCCGTCACCTCCTCCACTACCCGTGCCAATTCTCCTCGCAGCTCGGCAATCTGATTCTTCCGACCCAGAATGCTGGCGGGCGCCTTGCCCGAAGGGGCTGCCTGTCCGCCGGTAAAGAGGCCGCCCCGGGTCAAAAGGTCACCGGTCAGGGTGACAAAGTCGAATGCACCGGAAGCGGCGCGAAATGCGGCTGTTGCCGCCGCCAAATCGGGCACGATGACGGTGCGTCCCAAGAGAGCAGTGATCAGGCCGCGAACGGTCTCATCGCATTCCACCACCGAGAGAGCCCGGGTGCCTTCGCTCGGGAACGGTTCAGAACTGGTTTCTGACTGCGATTCCAACGAGATGAGAGACAAGGCCGCGATGGTGGCACGACCTTTCTTTTGGGAGCTCAAGTCATCCAGAATTTGTCGGGCAGATTCCGGCTGTTGTGACAGAACCACCTGCAATTGATTGCCCAGCGCTGCTTCGATTGCGGTCACATATTCCGGGGTGACCCGGAGATGGTCGACCAGGGAACCGCTGACCAGCGACGACTGGCGGAGAGCAGCGAGTGCGCCGGCGCCAAATCCTTCGTGCTGGGTGTCGAGTTGCTCCAGAAGGCTCAGCCGACTCCGGGCCTCAGCCTGGCGACGAAGCGCCTGATCCAGAGTCTGTTGCGTCGCCTGAATTTCCTGTTGCAACCCTCGAATGCGAGCTTGCCGCTCTTCGAGGGTTCCCCTTGAAGTTGTGACCTGGAGTTTCTCAGTTTCAACCTGGGCCGAAAATTCGTTGAGACGCGCTTCGACGCGAAGGGATTCTTCCTGGAGGGACCCTCGCTCGGCGTTCAGCTTTTCAAGTCGAATCGCATTGCCCTGAATTTGAAGATTCAACTGTTGAATCTCGTTGCGAACGCGACTGAGCTGTTGAGCCGTCCCAAACGCCCGGGATTGGGCGGCCCGCTGAGCCTCGTGGCGGAGTTGCAGGTCGCGCTCCACTTCCACCAGTCCCTGTCTTTTCTCCTCCAGCTGTTGACGGAGCCGTTGGACGCTGGCTTGGGCCTCAGCCACGCGCTCCTGGACCTGACGCAGCTCCTCCTCGCTGATCCGCTGGCGGTCCTGGGCCTGGGCGATGTCGGCCACTGCCCGTGCGTTCTGTGTTTCCAGCTCCTGCAGCCGCTCACTATTGAAGAAGGCCCGATTGGTTTGCTGATCGGTCTCTGCCTTCAATTCGGTGGCGCGTTGTCGACCTGCCGCCGCCTTTTGCTCCAAATCCGTCAAATCCGCCCGCAGCCTCTGCCATTCGTCCTCCCAACGAGTCACAGCCAATTGCCCCGCTTCCAATACGGAATGCAGCTGATCCCGGTCCGCCTGCCGGGAGGCTATTTCACGAATGAGTACGTCCAGCTGATGCCTTGCGAGTTGGGTCTCCAGATGCTGGAGTTCGGTCGCAATATTCTTGTAGCGGCGAGCTTTTCCGGCCTGGCGCTGAAGCGAACCCAACTGGCGCTTGACCTCTTTGATGAGGTCCTGAACGCGAAGCAGATTGGCGTCGGTGTGCTCCAGCTTTCGCAAGGCTTCCTTCTTTTGGGATTTGAAGCGGGTGATGCCAGCCGCCTCCTCAAAGACCAGCCGACGATCGTCCGGCTTGCTTGAGAGGATTTGGGTGATGTTGCCCTGCGCCATCACTGAATAGCTGGCCTTGCCAACGCCGGTGCCGGCAAAGAGTTGCTGCAGGTCCCGAAGTCGGCAGCTGACCTTGTTGACGAAGTATTCGGAACCACCGTCACGGTAGACGCGGCGGGTGACGGTCAACTCGTTGAAGTCGACATTGACTCCCGCAGCGCGGAGTTGGGCGGTATCGACCTCGCCGAGTGTCAAACTCACCTCCGCCATTCCCAGAGGTTTACGGGAGTCGGTTCCGTTGAAAATCACATCGGCCATCTCCCCGCCGCGCAAGGCTTTGGCGGATTGTTCGCCCAGCACCCAACGGATGGCATCGGAGACATTCGATTTGCCACAGCCGTTGGGTCCCACGATGGCGGTTACCCCGGGCTGAAACTGCAAGGTCGTCTTGTCAGCGAAGGACTTAAACCCCAGAACGGTCAACGCTTTCAGATACATTCCAACCCCAGAGTGAACGGCTCCCGGTTCGGAGCTGCAAGGGGAAACACGCAATCCATGGTGCAAAGTTATTCACAACACCACAATCGGTTGTGGTGAGGCCGCGGATGGGCCGGGCGCCGACAGAACCTTTCTGCGCTTGGGCTTTGCCCATTTCCTGAGTAGGCGCACGAGACCGTCGCGCGACCATGGTTTGGGGAGGAAGTCGTTCATTCCAACGGTTTTGCAGTGTTCCTGATCGGCCTTGGTGATGCTGGCGGTTACGGCGATGATTGGAACGTCCCGACCTCGTTGACCCACTTGACGAATGGCCTTGGTTGCTTCGAAGCCGTCCATTTCCGGCATGTAACAATCCATGAGGATTACATCGTATGGTAGTTGGGAGAACTGGGCGACCGCTTCCCGACCATTGGCCGCCAAATCCACGGTGCATCCGACCTTATGTAAGAGATAAACAGCAAAGAGCTGATTGGCAGAGTTATCTTCGACCACCAGGACCCTGATTCCCGCCAGACCTGGTTCCACGGGAGCCGCAGCGCTGGGGGCTTGGAGCTCGGGCTCAACCGAGTCTCGATCCAACGTCTCGTCTTCTTTTTCGACGGTACGCAATGGAAGTGTGAACCAAAAGACGGAACCCGCACCGAGGGTGCTTTCGACCCCAATCTCGCCTCCCAACAGTTTGGTCAGCCGGCGGCTGATGGCAAGGCCGAGCCCGGTGCCCCCGAAGCGACGAGTCGTTGAGGAATCGACTTGGGTGAATTCGCGGAATAGCTGTCCCAATTTCTCAGGTGGAATTCCCATCCCGGAATCGATCACCGCCACTTTGCAGGTGGAAGCGCCGGAGGGCGAAATCTCGACGACAACACCACCCGATTCAGTGAATTTGATGGCGTTGCTGGCCAGATTGAGCAGCACCTGCCGCACTCGACCCGCATCGCTCATTATTTTTCTGGGCACCTCGTTGGAGAACTTCAGATTGAGAAACAGCCCCTTTTCCGATGCTTTAGGGGCGAGGAAGGAAACCACCTCTTCGGCGATCAAGCGAAAGTCAAAGGCCGTTTCCTCAAGTTCGATTTTGCCCTCCTCAATCTTTGAAAATTCAAGAATGTCGTTGATTAAGTTCAGGAGAGTCTCGCCCGATTGTTGGATGTGACGGACAAATCGTTTTTGTTCCTCGGTAAGCGCAGACTCCGCCAGAAGGGAGGAAAAGCCCAGGACACCGTTCATTGGAGTGCGGATTTCATGGCTCATAATGGCCAGGAATTCACTTTTGGCACGATTGGCCGCCTCGGCTGCGTCCTTGGCCTTTCGCATCTCTTCGATGACCGATTTTTGAAGGGTGATATCCTGAATCTGGCTGATGAAATGCACGGGTTGGCCCGAGGCATCCCGAACGGTGCTGCCAGGGTGCACGCCACGTCATCCGGATGAATCAGCTCCAGATACGGGCGATGGAGGAATTCTTCCGCGCTCCATCCAAGGGAAACCGTCCAAGCGGGATTCACGCGCAGAAAATGGCCTTGAAAATCGACAACGGAAAGCAGGTCGGAAGACAAGGCGAACAGCTGTTCGAAGTCTTCCCTGCCGTGATCAGGTGTCAATATTCCGGGAGCGGCTGATGGAGCGAGCCCGGTTGTGCCGGTCGAAATCAAGCCATTCATTTCACTCATGGAATTTATAAGGCAGGTGAATCTTGTTTCTTCTAGGAGAGTACCGGTCCCGCAACTATGGCAAGGTTGAAATGGAATGGGACAGCATCAACCCTTGGACTCTTCGGTCCGTCATTGACCGCGCTCCGGGGCCGGTTCCGGGGGGTGAACCATCACCAAGGTCTGGCCGGAGAGGAAGTCGTTGTCCAGTTCCAGTAATTCCGGAATCAGTACTCCGTTGGTGGGAGCGATAAAGCCCAACTCCAAAAGTTCATCGGCAACCACACCGGCTGCCGAGGGGCGGTCGTTGGGGTCTTTTGCCAGGAGACGGTTGATGAGTTCGGCAAAGTGCGGGTGCAATTCCTGACGACAAACGGTTTCAATCCGCCGGGGGGCCTCGTCCAGGTGGGAAAGGAGGACGGTGTTGTCGGCCATTTCTGGAAAAACATGATGTCCGGTCAACAAATACCAGGCGACACATCCCAGCGCGTACAGATCGGACCGACCATCCACCTCCAGATCGTCCCGAATCTGCTCCGGAGCCATAAAATGGGGGGAACCGGTGATGGTGTCTCCGGACTTGTTCGCCTTTCTGAGCCGGGCACCGGCGAGTCCGAAGTCGAGGACCTTGACGACTTCCTGGCGAACGCCCTGGCGACAGAGGAAAAGATTGGCCGGCTTGATATCCCGGTGGATGAGGCCCAGCGAATGTGCTTCGCCGAGGGAATCGCAGATTTGAATCATCCAGGTGGCGACCCGTTCCTGCGGTTGTGGGCCGAGACGCCGGACCAGCTGGGAGAAATCAACGCCATGGAGAAGTTCCATGACATAATACAACCGGCCATCGTCGGTTCGTCCGTAGTCATAGACTTGCACCGTGTAAGGCGAGGTTAGCCTGGCGGTGAGTTTGGCCTCCTGTTGGAAACGATGCAGATGCCGTTCCAAGGTCCCCTCGTCGGTGGCATGATCCTCAAGGAACCGCGGGCTCATGAGCTTGATGGCGGCTGGCCGGGCCAGGACCTGATGGGTAGCCTGCCACACCTCTCCCATCCCGCCTTGTCCGAGTCGGCGCTCAAGACGATAGGAACCCAGTTGACGCAACTGCCCCTGAGCATCCTTGAGCTGCGCAATCATAGTAAACCAGCGCTTCCGTTCCCTCTCACGATAAAAGGCTATGCCGATTCCGACGATGCCGCAGGTCCAGGTCGGCTGCATGTTGATCAGGAGTCGGCGACCCAAGACT
Organism: uncultured Verrucomicrobiota bacterium; assembly: GCA_903896505.1. GTDB lineage: Bacteria > Verrucomicrobiota > Verrucomicrobiia > Limisphaerales > UBA9464 > CAILNN01. The sequence continues at coordinate 13,246 of CAITXU010000234.1, forward strand.
GGAGGGCTGTACCTCAGTTTCCGCGGAGAATCACCCATCGGCGCTGTGACCACCAGAATCGCCAGCCAGACGGGGGTGCAAAGGCTGGCAAAAACAATCCAGATAGCGTGATAAAGCGTGGAAGCCGGCACCAGGAGTACAAAAAGCAGGATAAAAACCGCAGTCCAAGTGGGGCGAAGATTCACAGGGGCCGGACCTGTAAGCAATCCCAGTTGGGTCGGTGCGAAGACCAGGGTGAGGACGACAAACAACAGTCCGACAAGGATGAGATTCTCATTGGCTCGCGCTCGGAAAACAGCGAACAAGGTGGTCCCGAGGGACAAAAAGACGAGACCTTCCAACAGGAGTTCGTTCTCCGGCATCCCGTGGAGCTCATTCCGAATTCCAGAAAACCAGAGGCGGCTGAATCCCATGCCGAGGAGCGTCAAAGCCAGGATACCTCCAACAATGGCGGAAAACCGACTGACGCCGACCGACGCGTCAAACGGCTTTGGCGAACGGGTGGGCATTCCGTTTCCAACCGTCTTTCCACCGCGATGGATGACACGAGTGGAACCGGCGTCGGCCTTGGAATCCGGGGTAGGGGACATGCGAGTCGACACCTTGTCGGAGCCAATCTCGGAACTCAAGTGGCCTTCAGCGGGGACTGCCGTTCAGTCTTCAGCCGTAACTGGCCGCAAGCGGCTTCAATGTCATGGCCCTTCTCAAGTCGCAGGGTGGAAGTGATTCCCTCGGCCTGCAGGCGTTCGGAGAATGCCAGGCAGCGAGATTCATCTGGTCGGCTCCAGGGGAGTCCTTCGACCTGATTGTAGGGGATGAGGTTGACCTTGGCGTGCAGTTGGCGGGCAAGTCGGCTCAGTGGAAGGACTTCCTCCAGCGAATCGTTTACTCCGGCAATGAGAATGTATTCCAGGGTGATCATTTTCCCTTTCTTTTCGACATAGTACATTCCGGCTTCGGTAAGGACTGCCAATGGAAACTTTCGATTTACCGGCATGATTTTGTCCCGCACCACGTCGGTGGCGCCGTGCAATGAAATCGCAAGCCGAAATTGGAGCGGATCGTCGGCGAGATCACGAATCCGCGGGGCAAGGCCGCTGGTGGAAATGGTGATTTTGCGGGCCCCAATACCGCCTCCCCAGGGGGCGTTGAGGTTCCGAAGCGCCAGCATTAGATGGTCATAGTTTGCCAGTGGCTCACCCATTCCCATGATCACCAGATTGTTGACCAACCGGTCCGAGGTTCCCGTTGGGGATGGGGTCGCTGAGGTGGGCTCCGGCGGGCGGGCATTCCAACGTTCCACGGCAAGGACCTGACCGATGATTTCATGCGGTTCGAGGTTGCGACGCCATCCGTCGAGCCCGCTGGCGCAAAACCGGCATCCATAGGCGCAACCTACCTGAGTGGAGACACAGAGGGTATGGCGATCCGCCCGTTCGCCGTAGAGGTCTGGATTGGCGGGAATCAGAACACTCTCGATCAGATTTCCGTCCGCCAGCCGCCAGAGAAACTTCTGGGTGCTGTCTGCGGAGCCCTGCTTTTGGACCAGTTGAGGTAACTCGAGTCGGTAGTTCCGCGCCAATTCTCCCCTCAACACCCGGGGCAGGTTGGTCATTTCCTCCCATCCATCGACCCGGCGTGGGTAGAGCCAGTCCAGCAATTGATCCAGACGGTACGAGGGTGTTCCCAACTCGGTAAAGCGTGCAGCCAGCGTTTCGCGTGATTCGGAACGAATATCCGGTAAGGCGGATGAGCGGGCGGGTGGCGTCTCCTGGAGAATGGAACTCATGGGAAGGTCCCTCCAGGTGCGGGGTCCGACATGGCGTTGATTCGGCTGGCGGCAAATCCGGCTCCAAACCCGTTGTCAATGTTGACCACGGTCAGCCCGCTGGCGCAGGAATTCAGCATTCCGAGTAATGCCGTAATGCCCCCGAAGTGGCTGCCATAGCCGATGCTTGTCGGGACACCGATCATGGGGGATTGGATAAGCCCGCCTACGACGCTGGGAAGAGCCGCCTCCATGCCGGCCACTACAATCACAACGCGCGCCTGCTGCAGCTCAGGGAGGCGTCGAAGGAGTCGATGGAGACCGGCGACTCCGATATCGTAAATTCGGCGAATGGAATTCCCCATGAATTCGGCAGTGAGAGCCGCCTCCTCGGCCACTGGAAGGTCGCTGGTTCCGGCGCAGACAATGGCAATTTCACCCGGGCGACGTGGCAGCGGGCGAACTTCGCAGGTGATGCATCGGGCCAAATGATGATGAACCGCACTGGGAACCTCTCGGACAAAGAGTTCGGCGTGTTCGGAAGTCACCCGGGTGACCAAGACCCGACCGCTATCCGCTAAAATGGCGTTGGCAATAGCCACGACTTGTTCTGGTGTTTTGCCCGCCCCGTAAATGACTTCGGGGAATCCCTGTCGGAGAGACCTCTGCAAATCGACAGAGGCAAAACCCAATTCCATGACTGGCGCGGCCTGAAACGCGCGAAGAACTGCGTCGCGGGAGACCTCACCTTGGAGGAGTTTGTCTAGGAGAAGTGTGGCTTCAGCTGAATTCATGTTGGAAACGGCACCCGGGGAGGCTGTTCGCGGTCTAGGGAAGCCATCGCTCCACCGATTGACGAGCCGAATTTTGTGGAGGGGAACTTGGCGGGTTTCCCGGCGACCGCTAGTGTGGGCGCATGATCGTTCGCAAACTACTTCATACCCGATATCGACTCAACGATCTGGAGCGCTCCGTTCGGTTCTACAAGGAAGTTCTTGGATTGACCGAAGTTCGTCGGCACAAGTCACCGCGCGGGTCCGAACTGGTTTTCCTGAAGGCGCCTGAAAGCGATGAAACGATTGAGCTTTGTCATTTTCCCAACTCGGGTCCGGTTGAAGTGCAAGCCGACCTCACGCACCTGGCATTCCAGGTCGATTCTCTGGAGGAATTTGGACGGCATCTGCAGCGGTTGGGGCTGAAATATTCCGATGGCCCGACCTATAAGGAGGACGGAACCGGTGGTTTTGCATTTATCGATGCACCGGAAGGGTATGAAATCGAGCTAATCCAGCGAAGCCCTGCCCTCGCTTCCGCCAATCCCACCTACTGACCAGGGATGGAGTGGCGCGCCAAGAACTTTTCGTTTCGGTTTCCGCGGCGTCCCCTCGTAATGGGAATCCTCAATGTCACACCGGATTCCTTCTCGGACGGCGGTAATTTTTTGAATCCCAAATCTGCCGCCGACCGGGCATTTCAAATGGTCGAGGAGGGGGCGGATATCCTGGATATCGGAGGAGAATCGACCAAGCCGGGGGCGACACCGGTGGGTGAAGCTGAAGAATTGAGGAGACTTCTTCCCGTCATCGAGCGTTTGGCTGGACAATTCCCGATTCCGATCTCGGTGGACACCCGGAAGGCCAGAGTAGCGCAGGCGGTTCTGGAGGCGGGTGCGTCGCTCATCAACGACATTGAAGCGGTTCGAGGCTCCGAATCCATGTGGCGCACCGTGGCGGAAGCAGGGGCTGGCTATGTGGCGATGCACATGCAAGGGACTCCTCAGACCATGCAACTCGATCCAACCTACGGCGACGTGGTTTCGGAAATCGGCGGCTTTTTTTCCGAGACACTGACCCGGATGAAGCAGGTCGGAGTTGAACCCGAACGGGTCGCGCTGGATCCTGGCATCGGGTTTGGAAAGACGGTTGACCAGAATTTAAAATTGCTGACGGGCCTCGATGCCTATAGAAAATATCACCGTCCCATCGTCCTCGGTGTTTCACGAAAGTCGTTCCTGGGAAAAATCAGTGGTGGCGGTTCCGGGGAACGATTGTCGGCGGCATTGGCGTGCACCGTGTTCACAGCGGCCAGGGGAGGTTCGGTATTCAGGACCCACGACGTTCTGGAGACCGTTAGAGCACTGCGGATGTGGGAGGCATTGGCGGGACAAGAGGAGACGAGGTGAATTTACTTTGGACCATTGCCCAGATCGCATGGCGACCCGCCGTCGAGATTCTCATTCTCGCGGTGGGACTCTATTATGCCTTTCTTTTCATTCGTGGCACCCGGGGAGCACCCGTGGTCACGGGCTTCATGGCTTTGCTGCTGACCCTGACCATTGTCACGCGGGTGCTGGACCTCAAGGTCCTGAATTCCCTGCTGAATCAGTTCTTCGGGGTATTGGCGACTTCGGTGGTGGTGATATTCCAGCCGGAATTGAGGAGGATTCTCGCTGAACTGGGCAATCTTCCGTTGCTGAATCCGGTCCGGGAACAACGCGAGAACATCGAGGACTTGATCCAGACGGTGGATCGATTGGCCCCGGTCCATATCGGGGCGTTGATTGCCGTCGAACGAAATCAGACCCTGACAGAATTGGTCGAGGGAGGAATTCAGATCGATTGTGAGCTGACACCGGAGATGCTCGAAACCATTTTCTTCCCCAACAATGCCATTCATGACGGCGGTGTCGTGGTCCGTGATGGCCGCATATTGCGGGCAGCCGCGATTTTTCCATTGACCCAACGACAGGACCTTCCCAAGTCGGTGGGAACCCGACATCGGGCGGCCATCGGCTTGAGTGAGGAGAGCGATGCGGTTGTCATTGTGGTCTCCGAAGAGACCGGTGGCATATCGTATTCGGTCCGAGGTCAGTTCGTTCGGAACGTGACGGTCGAAGAATTGCGGGCATTTTTGACATCGGCGCTGGTTCGTCGACAGGAACCCCGCGGTTTGAGACAGCGACTCCGCCTGTTGATGAATCGCTTGGGGGCCGGCGACAAAAGCAACATCGCATAGCCATGTCCTGGCGATTTATTCTTACCCGCAACCGATGGCAGAAAGCCCTGTCCATCTTTCTCGCGACCATGATCTGGCTGACCGTCCGTTCGGGTTCCATGGAAGGGGTGGGTGAAGGGATCGATGACGAACTGGAAATCCGGGCACCGGTGGCCGTTCTTGCATCGGCCTCGGATACCGGCGTTTATCAACTGTCTCCTTCCATGGTGACAGTCACTCTCCAATGGGGTGTAAAATCCACTGAGCATCGTCCACCCGACGACCTGGAGGTCTTTGTCAATGTGGTGGGTGAAGATGCTGTCGACAGCGATTATTCCCTTCACGTTCATGCGCCGGAAGGGGTCCGCATTCGAAAGGTGGTTCCCAAGCAGGTTCATGTGAAGCGGCTTTCCACTAGTGAACGCCCTCGCTAGTCTCCCAATCACTTATGTCGAGCAATTCACGGATTTTTGGAACCGACGGGGTTCGCGGTCGAGCAAATATCGAGCCGGTCACTGCGGAAACCGCCCTGAAACTGGGTCGGGCTGCGGCACATGTTTTCCAACGCCAATCGGGGGAAGCCAGGAATCGAGTCCGGCACCGTATCGTGATCGGCAAGGACACGCGCCTTTCGGGTTACATGCTCGAAAACGCCATTTCCTCGGGAATTCTGTCCATGGGTGTTGACGTCATCCTGATCGGACCGCTGCCTACTCCGGGAGTGGCCTATGTCACACGGTCACTTCGAGCCGACGCTGGCATTGTGATCACCGCATCACATAACCCTTATGACGACAACGGAATCAAGTTCTTTGGACCGGATGGTTTCAAGCTCGTCGACGAAGTCGAACATCGCATTGAGGATTTGGTGTTCAGTGGTGAGATTGAAAACATCCGACCGACGGCCAATCAGATCGGAAAGGCATATCGAATCGATGACGCGATTGGGCGTTACGTTGAACATGCCAAAGCTTCTTTTCCCAGGGGGGGGACTCTTGAGGGCATGCGCGTGGTGATTGATTGCGGCCATGGGGCCGCCTACAAGACCAGCCCTGCCGTTTTGCAGGAATTGGGGGCGGACCTGATTGTTTTTGGGAATCAGCCGAACGGGACCAATATCAATCAAGAGTGCGGTTCCATGCATCCGGAATTACTCAGGAGCCGGGTGCGGGAATACCGGGCGGACGTTGGAATCGCCCATGATGGAGACGCGGACCGACTGATCATGTGTGACGAAACTGGAACGCTCGTCGACGGGGACGACATCCTGGTGATCGCCGCATTGCAAATGCTGGCTGATGGCACGCTGCAACAAAAAACGGTCGTGACCACCGTGATGAGCAATGCAGGCATGGAGCCGGCCATTGAAAAGGCGGGAGGAAGGGTGATTCGGACGGCGGTGGGAGACAAGCATGTCATCGACAAGATGCTCGAAGGCGGCTTCAACCTCGGCGGTGAGCAAAGCGGACATGTTATTTTCCGGGATCACAGTTCCACCGGAGATGGGTTGGTCGCTGCGTTGCAGGTTTTGAGTGCCATGAAGTCTCGAAAACAGGCGCTCTCCCAATTGGCACGGTGTTGGGTTCGATTTCCCCAACTGGTTCATAACGTCCGAGTGCGGGTGAAGACGCCGTTTGACGAACTCGATGGTGTGCTGGACCTGGTCCGCCAGGCCGAGGCTGCCCTTCAACCGTTGGGCGGGCGGGTCCTGCTAAGATACTCCGGCACCGAACCCAAGGCGCGTTTGTTGCTTGAGGGGCCGGAGCAATCGGCGCTGGAACGTTGGTCGCAGCTCATCTGCGCCTCCATAAAACGGCAGGTGGGAGAGTAAGTCCAACGGGTGCCGCCCAAGGCACGGGACCACCCCCTGTCCTCAGGCCACCGGCCAGTTTTCCATCAAATGGACCAACTGGTGCACGGATGGGCTTTCGGCCGTCCGAACGTAATGTCCGCTGGTGCTGACGCCACACAGCAGGCTTGCCGCATTGTCAAAGCCCAACAGTTTTCCCAGGCAAAAGCCGCTGTTGAAGTGATCTCCTGCCCCGGTGGTGATTTTAGGGCGTCGACATACGGCACCAGCAACCACCGAGACTTCACCATGCGAAACGGCCAGAGCATAGGCCACTGGATGAATGACCAGCGTTTCAACCGGAACACGCTGGTGGATTTGAAGCGCCAATTCGGCTAATCCCTGCCAGTCACGGGGGGAGGAATCGAGCCCCAGGACGCCGGCAATCTCGTAGGCTTCCTTTTCATTGAGTCCCAGGATAACGTCAAAGTTTGTGCTGAATCCGGTGATCAGTTTCAGCGCTTGCACGATATCTTCCGGAAGGCGCTTCTCTGGGTCCGCCAGGTCAACGAACAGACGGCGGTGGGGTCCAGTCAGGACAGGTAGCAGCTCGCGCTGGATGGCGGACCAGATGTCGCTCATGTACGGAAGCATGGTCCAATTGACAAAACCGACGAGGTCGGCTGAGCCAAAGCGCGCCGCAAATTTCTCGCGGCCAAAGCGCGACTCAATGGTGTCCCAATTGACCTCTTTGAGGGTGTAGTGCTTTCCGACCATGACTTTACCGTCCTCGAACTCCAAAGCGTCGGTAAAACCTGGACTGCAAAGCGAAGCCACCTCCGCTCGCTGGGCAAAGCTTTCAAAAACCGGGTGCAGCGAGGGCCAGCCCAATGAGCCCAAATAGGAGACGTTCAATCCGAAACTGGCCAGGGCATTGGCCATAATCGGTCCATTGCCTCCCAGTTTGGTCATGACATTGACCAGTTCCACATTGGTGCTCTGGCCTGCGGCAGACGTCAGGCGCTGGCCAAAATCTCCAATTGTCCGGACCCGGTCATAGCGATTGGCGTCCTGTCGTTTGTCAACCACATGAAGGATTTCGTCGACAAAACCGTCGAGGCCGACGAAAGCCGAAAGATTGGCAACCGACCCGGCTTGGGCCGCCAGCTGCGCTGCGACTTTGGAACGAAATTCTCGGGATTCAATCATGACTGTTTGCGGTCCGAGGCGTGTCCAAGCGGATTGGCGGAGCCGAAAAATAAGCGGCCAAACCAACCGTCCTGAATGCCAATGAGACCGGGAAAGTTTGCCACATCCGGGAAAAAAACCAGCGCGAAAAGTCGTGTTCCATTTCAAACTGTAGTTTCACTTGGCATTATTACGCAGACGTACCATTTTGCCCCCAAGATGACGATAAACTCCCAAAACGCCGTGGCTCATCTCCCCGTAATGCGCCTTGGACGCTCCTACGACAGCCTCGACAAACTCGAAGTCCGCGACCACCGCACGGGATCGGTGCGTGCCGTCGTTTCGACCGTCAACGCTGGAATTGTCCGTAAAGACTTGGGACGCCTGTCGGCTGCCCGGGCGGCCCTGAATCGGTACACCTGCCAACAATTGATCGAAATTTCCGCTCGGGCGGGTGAATTGTTCCACCATGGGACGCTACCGCTGGGTGACCGTGGTCATACCCAATCGGCCAACGAATACGTTGAAACTCTCAGTGGAACCAGTGGACTTCCCCACGTCATGGTGCGCCGCAACATGGACAAAGTGGCCTACGCGCTCACTCACATGTCGACCATCCTGAATGGACTTTCCCGTGGCTTGGACCTTTCGATTCTGGACCACGGTTATGGCGAGCAGTTTGGTACCAAACTCTCGTTTTTTCCGACTTCACAGGCGCTGGGATTGGTCATGCCGAGCAACTCGCCCGCCGTCAATTCGTTGTGGCTGCCATCCATTGCCCTCAAGACACCCGTGTTGATCAAACCGGGGAAAGAGGAGCCATGGACTCCCTACCGGCTGATTCAGGCGTTCATTGCTGCGGGAGCTCCGGTGGAGGCGTTCGGGTTTTATCCGACCGACCACGAAGGTGCCGCCGAAATCCTACGTTCCTGTGGGCGGGCGCTGGTCTTCGGGGACAAGAACACCACGGCGCAGTACGCCAATGATCCCCGCATTCAAATTCACGGCCCCGGGTGGAGTAAAATCCTGGTGGGGAATGACTGCATCGAGAATTGGCGCGAATACATCGACGTCATGGTGGCCAGCATTTCGGACAATGGGGGACGTTCCTGCATCAATGCTTCCGCAGTGGTGGTTCCCAAGTATGCGGCCGAAATTGCGGAGGCTCTCGCCCAACGCCTCGGACCGGTTCAACCGTCCAGTCCCGAGGACCCGGAGGCCCGGTTGAGTGGATTCGCCAACCCAAAGATGGCCGAATCTATCGAGGCTCAATTGGAAGAGGGGCTCAAAACTCCAGGAGCGGCGGACATGACCGCTCGGTATCGCTCGGGCCCGCGAAAGGCGAATCTCGACGGGGGCGTTTATCTGCGCCCGACCGTTGTGCACTGCGAGTCGTTCTCCCATCCCCTGGCAAATCGGGAATTTCTCTTCCCCTACGCCAGCGTCATCGAAGTCCCGCAGGACAAAATGCTCTCGGAAATTGGGTACAGCCTCGCGGTGACCGCCATCACCCGGGACTCGAAGTTCATCGACCAGCTCTCGGCCTTCCCCCATATCGAACGTTTGAACATTGGCCCGGTGTCCACCATGAAGATTTCCTGGGATCAGCCGCATGAGGGCAACATGTTTGAGTTTCTATGGCAGCGCCGTTCCATTGAACGTGCTTGGTAGCTCTGAAAACTACTGGACCATCAGCGGGATTGGCCCGGACCCTCTCCAAACTGGGATACTGCTCCCGGCGTGAGGCCGAGCAACTAATCCTTGCCGGCAGGGTCCGGGTCGATTCGATTGTCTGCCGCCGCATTGACCAGTCGGTGGACCTCGGGCGTTCGACGTTGACGGTCGACGGAAGGGTTGTTGGACGTGAGCGTCCCACCTATTTGATGCTGAATAAACCGCGTGGGCTGGTGACTACCGTGTCGGATGAACGGGGACGTCCGACCGTATTCCAGTGTTTTGAGGGGGCTGAACTCCCGCGGTTGGTTCCCGTGGGACGCCTGGACAAGGCGAGCGAAGGCCTGCTGGTCTTTACAAACGACACCCAATGGGCGAACGCCATCACCGACCCTGCCTCCAGATGCGAAAAGGTCTATCACGTTCATGCCACATGCCAGCCCTCCCCTGAGTTTATCAATCAACTTCTCGCAGGAGTGACCGTGGATGGGGAGCTTCTTCGGGTTTGTCGCGCCGAGACCATCAGGGTTGGTCCCCGAAACTGCTGGATGGAGCTATCGCTCAACGAAGGGAAAAATCGCCACCTTCGTCGCCTGCTGGCCGCCTTGGGGGTTGACGTGCTCCAGTTGGTGCGGATAGCCATCGGTCCCCTGGAGCTTGGCGATTTACCCAAGGGTCAGTGGAGGCAACTGACACCGGAGCAAGCCCGATGCCTGGCACCCATCATCCAAGCCTGAAGCTGATTTTTTCGATCCGATTCTTCCCAAAGGCGTCCTGAAGGCGTTGAAGGATTTCTGAACGCCGATACCGCAAGATTTCGGAAAGCCAGACGTTGCTATCAACCGTCACGAAAAGCGTCCCTTTGACCAAGCCAACCGGTTGACTGTGTTTCGCGAGAACCGGGTCGATGATTTGCTGCCAGAGTTGGCTGATCTGGGACTCCATGACCCGCTCTTCCAGACGGAGTCCCCCAAGAACCAGGGGCACCAATTCCATCAAACTGCGGTCACGGCGACGTTGTGCCCCTTCTGTTTCCCTCGTATCCAATCGCCGCCATTGACGAAGAATTCGTTCGCGGGCAACGACTCCGGAATCCGGTCCGGCGCTCTTCTGTGCATCCATCCGAGAAATCAACACGCGCTTGGGCAGGGCTCTCTCTTTACAGGCCCACCCCTCAGGCCTGCACCTGGATTAGCTCGCGCCGAGCTCCACCCAGGAGTCCCTCGACAAAATGGGTGGTGTAATCACCGCGGCGGAAATCAGGGTCATTGAGGATCGCCTGTTCAAATGGAATGGTCGTCTTAATGCCGCGAATCATGTATTCAGACAACGCCCGGCTCATGATATTCATGGCGTCAGTACGATCCTTTCCATACGTGATCAGCTTCCCAATCATGGAGTCGTAGTAAGGGGGGATAGTGTACCCGGCATAGGCATGGGAATCGACCCGAACTCCCCGTCCACCCGGGGCATAGTAGACGTCGATTCGTCCGGGACTCGGACGAAAATCGTCGAAGGCATCCTCGGCATTGATCCGAACTTCGATGGCGTGGCCCTTCATCTGGATGTCGTTCTGGCTCATCGGAAGTTTTTCACCGGCCGCGACCAGGATTTGAAGCCGAACCAAATCGATTCCAGTCACCTCTTCGGTGATGGGATGCTCGACCTGAATCCGTTTATTGACCTCGAGGAAGTAAAAATTGCCGGTCCCGTCGACAATGAACTCCACGGTCCCGGCATTGGTGTATCCCGAAACCTCCGCAATTTTCAACGCGGCCTTGCCCATCTTCTTCCTCAGGTCACGAAACTCCTTCCGTTCGAAAAGTGGTGAGGGGGTCTCTTCGATCAGTTTTTGGTTCCTTCGCTGAATCGAACAATCGCGCTCGCCCATGTGCACCCAATTTCCCTTGGTATCACCGAAAATCTGGAACTCAATATGGTGGGGATTTTCGATGAACTTCTCAACATAGACCCCACTGTTTCCAAATGCTTTTTCAGCCTCCGAACGGGCGGTGTGGT
>CAITXU010000235.1 GCA_903896505.1 uncultured Verrucomicrobiota bacterium
CGGACGCTTCAACACGTCCCACGGTGGCAACCATCGAAAGTCGGGATATCCGCTTTTCGGTGACTGCAGCAGGTGAAATCAGCCCTTCCGAACAGGTCAGCGTGCGCCCGGAGGTCAACGGGAAGATTTCCGTATTGACCGTCGATGTGGGCGATACCGTCAAAAAAGGGGAACTGCTGTTCAAACTCGACGACAGTGAATTACAGGCTCAACGCGCTTCCGCCGACAAGGAAGTCGAGCGAACCCAATTGCAGGTTGAACAAGCTGAGCGGGATTATCGACGGGCAGTTGAACTGTTTAAGCAGCAACTGGTCTCACAACAGGTTTTCGATGACTCCAAAACCACCTGGGGATTGGCGAAGAATGCCCTCGAAAAGAATCAGAAGCAGTTGGATATCACCCTGGAGCAGTTGAAAAAAACAACGGTTTCTGCCCCGTTCAACTGCACGGTCCTGACGCGCCCCGTTTCGGTCGGTCAGGCGGTCAGTGGTTCCGGTGGTTTCAACTCCGGCACCGAAGTCCTCACCATCGCCAACCTCAACGACCTGATCATCAACGCCCACATCAACCAGGCTGACGTGACCCGGTTGAATCCAAACCAAAACGTCGAAGTCACGGTGGAGGCCGTCCCCGGATTGAAGGTTATCGGTAAAGTCGAGCGTATCGCTCCCCAGGCCACCATCAAGAACAACATCAAGGGGTTCGCAACGCGCATTCTCCTCAAGGATGTCGACAAGCGCATTCGCCCGGGTATGACCGCCAACATTTCCATTCCCGTTGCCAGTGCCGACAATGTCGTCGCCTCACCCTTGGCGGCCGTGTTCACCGAACTCAATTCGGACACCAAGCAACTCGAACGTTTTGCATGGGTCAAGAGCGGGGACGATTGGGAACGCCGCCCCATCACCATTGGCGTGAGCGATTATTTCTTTGTCGAAGTCACTTCCGGCCTTAGACCGGGAGAAGTAGTTTCTTTGGAGGACCGCGCGAAATCCGGGAAAACCACGCGTAAAGCTCCCCCGGCCAAGGCGGTCGCTGGCAGCCCGCCGGCAACCGGCGGCCTGGCTGGTTCAGCCGCAGCCCCCCGGGGCAGCCGCAATGCTCCCTGACCGCCATCGTTTGGAAGACCCTCTGCCCCCTTTCCCATGGCATTGCTCGAATTGCGCGACGTCCGCAAAGTTTACCACCTGGGCGGCGAGGAAATACGCGCATTGGATGGAATCACCCTGGACATCGAAGGGGGAGAGTTTGTCTCCATCATCGGTCCCTCCGGCAGTGGCACATCCACGCTGATGCACATTCTCGGCTGCCTGGATACACCGTCGCACGGGACGGTGAAACTGGACGGCACGCCGATCCAGCAGGCATCCGCCCGGGAACTCGCTCAGATGCGGAATCGGAAAATCGGCTTTGTCTTTCAGTTCTTTAATCTTCTACCCAAGCTCAACGTGGTGCAAAATGTCGAGCTGCCGATGATTTATGCCGGACTGAATGGCAAACAGCGCCGGGAGAAGGCACTCAAGGCGCTGGATGCGGTTCAAATGGGGCACCGCCTGAAGAACCGGCCATCACAGCTCTCGGGCGGACAACAGCAGCGGGTGGCGATTGCCCGTGCGCTCGTGAACGACCCCAAAATCATCTTCGCCGATGAGCCGACGGGAAACCTCGACACCCACACCGGGGAAATCATTCTGGAACTCTTTCGCAGTCTCTCCCAGCAGGGGCGGACGGTCATTATCGTGACCCACAATCCGGAGATCGCCGCAGTGACCCCGCGCCGGATCGAGATTCGAAACGGAAAAATCGCAGACCGGGTGGATGCTCGGTTGGCAGGGCAGGAAAAGGCCGCCCTTTTGTCAAAATCGAGCGCAGTCCAGCCTAGCCCATGACATGAGCCTCTGGAACGCCATCGAAGTTGGCCTCAAGGAGATTTGGGCTCACAAGTTTCGGTCATTGCTGACGATGCTGGGCATTATCTTGGGCGTCTCGTCCCTGGTGGCCATGAGCGCCATGGTCACCGGCATGGAAAAAGGGGCCCGGGAGGCGCTGATTGCCGTCGGCGGTCTCCAAAAAGTCCGGGTGGAGGGCCAGCCGGTGCCTCCCGAGCAGCGTCACCTCCGTGACTTCGCCCGCGGCGTCACCCTTTCCGATGTTTACGCGCTCCAAGGCAGCGCACCCGAAATTGAAAAGGTCTCGCCAGAGATGCGTCTGGATGTGCCGCCCACCATCACGGCCAACGGTAAATTTACCCGCACCTTCATGACTTCCGGAGTCTGGCCCGTGCAATTGGAAATGATGGAGCACAAGGTCGAGCATGGCCGCATGTTTAATGAGGTGGACGACGAGTTGGCGCGGAGCGTCTGTGTGATTGGGACCGGAATCCGGGACGACTTGTGGGGGGACCCGGAAAGGACCGGCGAGGAAATCATCCCCTTGGGCAAGACTCTGTCGATCAACGGCTACCCATTTACGGTGGTTGGAATGTTCGAGCACTACGAGAGCGAACAGGAGCACCGCGAGCGGGCCCTGAAGAAGGCGGAGGAAGCCGAACGCGCAGCCAAGGGATTGACCAATTCGGTCGCGGGACCGCGTCGGGACAGGGGCTGGAACGGAGGGGGACGGCGAGGAGGCTTTGCCTTCTGGATCAAGAACCATACCGTCTACCTGCCGCTGAACACCATGTGGGTGAAGCTGGTTTCCGGAGTCACCAACGTTCCGGCTGAACCCAAGCTCAGCAACCTGGAGATCAAGATTCACGATGTCTCCACTCTCAATCTTGCACTCACTGAAATCAGGAATGTCCTGATGATCAACCATCATGGAGTCGAGGATTTTTCATTTCGCACCCAGGAGGACTGGGCGGACCAGATCAACCAGTACATTCGCAATGCACGGTTGTCCGGTGGGCTGATTTCAGGAATCAGCCTTCTCGTCGGCGGCATCGGCATCATGAACATCATTCTGGCCAGCATCAGTGAACGTATTCGCGAAATCGGCATCCGGAAGGCGGTGGGTGCGGGCGGTCAGGACGTCTTTGTTCAGATCGTTGTCGAAAGTGTGGTCATCGCCGTGATTGGCGGGGCGGTCGGACTGGGAACCAGTCTGGGGTTGCTCCAGCTTATTGCCATGGTATCACCAACCGACAACGCCCCGATCATCACCCTCTCCGCCATGGCGTTCGCTTTTGGGGCGAGTGTGTTGGTGGGGGTATTGGCCGGACTTTTTCCAGCCATCAAGGCGGCCCGCATGAACGTCATTCAAGCCCTGCGATACGACTGATGAACCTTTGGAATACCATTCTGGTCGGTCTCAAAGAAATTTGGGCTCACAAATTCCGCTCCCTCCTGACGATGATGGGAATCATTCTGGGTGTGGCAAGCCTGGTCGGAATGGCGGCGATCACCAAAGGCATGGAAAACGGCATGAAGGAGTCGATGATCGCCAACGGAGGAGCTGACAAGGTGACTGTCACAGACCAGGCAGTTCCGGCGTGGCAGGACCACCTTGCGGACGAAGCCCCCGGGAAAACCCTGCCGGACGTTTACGCTCTGCTGCGAGGCTGTCCGCTGGTGAAAGTCGTCTCGCCTGAAATTCAGATTGTCGAACCCACGGTCACGCATGGCGACAAACCAGCCCAAATCAGCGAATGCGCCGGCGTCTGGCCTGCCGTCCTGGACATGAACCTGCACACACTGGCTCATGGACGCTTCTTTTCAGAGGTGGACGAAGCCGAGGCGCGAAGTGTCTGTGTCATCGGGGATGGAATCCGGGATGATTTGTTTGGCAAGCCCGAGGAAACCGGAACGGAAATCATTCCCATGGGGGAAATCATCCTCATCAACGGGCAACCGTTTAAGATCATCGGGATGTTTGACCATTACATGGGAGAACAGGAGGCCAAGGAAAGAGCTGCGGCAAGAAAGGCGGCACTCCAGCCAAAACCGACCGATTCAGCCAATAGCGGCCCCAAGAGGCAGCGTGGTTGGGGACGTGGTGGTGGCTGGGCTTTTTGGAGGAAGAACCACACCCTGTACATTCCCTTCAACACCGCCTGGGTGAAGTTCAAATCCATTGGACGAAATGGCGACGGAATCACCGATTCCCGCATCAGCGATATCGATTTGAAAGTGGCGGACATCGAGCACCTGGACGATGCCCTGACCCAGGCACGCAACGTCCTGATGATCACACACAAAGGCATCGAGGATTTCACCTTCCAGACCCAGGAAAACCAAATCGCCACCATCACCAAGCAAATCAAGGCATCACGCCTGAGCGGCGGCATCATCGCGGGCATCAGCCTGCTCGTCGGGGGAATAGGCATCATGAACATCATGCTCGCCAGCATCAACGAGCGCATTCGGGAGCTGGGGATTTGCAAGGCCATCGGTGCGACTGGAGCGGCCATTTTCACGCAAATCATCGTGGAAAGCACTGTTGTCTCATTGATTGGTGCCTGTCTTGGAGTGGTCGCCAGCTATGGCTTCGTCGAGATACTCCAAGCCATCACCCCGTCGGCAAATACGCCGGTCATCACCAGTCAATCCATGGTGATGGGCGTGGCGTTTAGCGCTCTGGTCGGAATGGCCGCCGGTCTCATCCCTGCCATCAAGGCCGCCCGACTCGACCCCATTCAGGCCCTGCGTTATGAATGAGAACGGTGGGAAGCCAACGTCCATCCTAGCCAGGCTGGGCTTCATCTTCCCGATTTTTTGTTTCGCGTTGGCGGCGGCAAGCGTGTTGTATCCGGGCCGTTTAACTCGTTGCTCGTTCCATGCCGAAACGCACTGACATCCATTCCGTTCTCATCATCGGAGCCGGCCCAATCATCATTGGTCAGGCATGCGAATTTGACTACTCGGGCACTCAGGCGTGCAAGGCACTCCGCGAAGAGGGCTACCGGGTGATTCTGGTGAATTCGAATCCCGCCACGATCATGACGGACCCGGAGTTCGCTGATCGCACGTACATCGAGCCCATCACCCCGCTGGCAGTCGAAAAGATTTTGGTCCGGGAATTGGAGGAAATGCGCCGGATGGGGGTGCCTGTCGATGCCCCTGGCGACGGCTCGACTCCAGGAAAGCTGGTGCTTTTGCCCACCCTGGGTGGCCAGACCGCCCTCAATACTGCGATGGCACTTCATCGGACCGGGGTATTGCAGCGGCTGGGGGTCGAAATGATTGGGGCAAAAGCCGATGCCATTCAACGGGGCGAAGACCGCGAGACTTTCAAGCAGTTGATGATTCAGATCGGCCTGGATGTCCCGATCAGCGGCACTGCCCATACCTTTGAGGAAGCCCGTGGCGTCGCTGAGCGCATCGGACGCTATCCACTGATCATCCGCCCCGGATTTACCTTGGGCGGGACCGGCGGAGGCATCGCCTACAACCGCGATGAATTTGAGGAGATCGCCCGCCGTGGTCTCGACCTCTCACCGGTCTCTGAAATCCTCATTGAGGAATCACTCCTTGGCTGGAAGGAATACGAGATGGAGGTCATGCGGGATGTTGCCGACAACTGTGTCATCATCTGCTCCATCGAAAACTTCGATCCCATGGGGGTGCACACCGGCGACTCCATCACCGTTGCGCCGATTCAGACCTTGACGGACAAGGAGTTCCAGATCATGCGCGACGCCAGTTTCGCCGTGATCCGGGCGGTCGGAGTTGAAACGGGTGGTTCCAATATTCAATTCTCCGTCAACCCGGAGAATGGGCGAATGATCGTGATCGAAATGAACCCGCGAGTCAGCCGAAGCTCCGCTCTCGCTTCCAAGGCCACTGGCTTTCCGATTGCCAAGATTGCCGCGAAACTCGCGGTGGGTTACCGGCTCGACGAAATCCGCAACGATATCACCCGGGAAACCCCGGCCAGTTTCGAGCCCACCATCGATTACGTCGTCACCAAAATTCCCCGCTTTGCCTTCGAGAAATTCCCCCAGGCCGATCCTACGCTGACCACCCAGATGAAGAGCGTGGGAGAAGCCATGGCCATCGGACGGACCTTCAAGGAAAGCCTTCAAAAGTGCCTGCGTTCCCTTGAAATCGGACGCAGTGGCCTCGGCGGAGACGGAAAACCATGGCGGGTGGGCACCGACGTTTACGGAGACCGCGAGATCCTTCCCAACGATATCATCAGCCGCAAACTGAGCGTTCCCAACGCAGAACGCATTTTCTTCATCCGTCACGCCTTCCGGGCGGGATTTTCAGCCGACCAGATTTTCCACCTCACCAAAATAGATCCATGGTTCCTGGATCAAATCCGGGAACTGGTTGAGTTCGAGGAGGAGCTTGCTGCCAGCGCGCCCACCATCGCCGCTTAGACGAGAGCCGCGAAGGCCGGATTGGCTGCCAGTTGCCTGACCAGTTCCTTGATCCGTTGAGCTTCGTTCCGAGCCGCGACCAGGATCGCATCGTCCGTTAGAACGACGATGGAGTCCTTGACTCCAACCAAGGTGATCGGAGTTCGACCACGTGTTCGGGCGTCATAAACAATGTTGCCCGCAGCTCCGACTTGAACAACAGAACCAACCAAGGCATTCCCGTCTGCATCACGGGAAAGATGTCGGGAAAGCGCAGGCCACGCCCCCAGGTCGTCCCAGTCAAATGCGCCATCTGCAACCACCACGTTTCGGGCACGCTCCATAACGGCAAAATCAATGCTGATCTTCTTCACCGTCGGATACTCCGCAGCCAGCATCTCAATCAGCGCTCCAGTGCCACGCGCCGCCGCCTGCCGCCAACGGTCCGCCGCGGCGGCGATTTCAGGCTGATGTTCAACCAGAGCAGAATGAATGGTCTGGTAGGACCAGACAAACATGCCCGCGTTCCATCGAAAATTTCCCTCGGCCAAATAACGCTCGGCGGTCTCCAAATTCGGTTTTTCCACGAATCGTTCGGCCTTGAAAAAACGCGTCGGCAGGGATTGTCCGTCAACGTCGGACGATAGGGCACTTCCTGCCTGGATATAACCGTAACCAGTTTCCGGACTCGTTGGAGGAATACCAATCGTGACGATGACATCCTGGCGTGCCGCCAATTCAAATGCGTCCGACAACACCTGTTGAAAACGGGCGGCATCCGGAATGACATGGTCCGCCGGTAAGACGGCGAGGACCCCGGCTTCATCCCTTGCTCCAACCAAGGCGGCACCCAGAGCCACTGCGGCGCAGGTATCCCGACCAATTGGCTCCCCGATAATGTTGTCCGGGGGAAGATCGGGCAATTGGCCTCGCACCGCTGCCGCCTGAACGGCGTTGGTGATGATCAAAATGTTTTCGATGGGAACCAGCGGTCGCACCCGGTCCACGGCCTGTTGGAGAAAGGACTTCCCACCCAGTAGGGTAATCAGCTGTTTGGGGGTCGCTTCGCGGCTTACCGGCCAGAATCGCTCCCCCTTACCACCCGCCATGATGACGATAAAGCGATGGGAGGCTGCGGAACGCAGATTTGGAGTGGTTTCGGTGCTCATGATTTAATGGCTTTGGAAAGTGTTTGGACAAAATGACAGACCTCGTCCACCAATCCGGGGGATGAGCCATGCTGGGCAATCCGGTTGACCACGGCGCTTCCCACGACAACGGCATCACCCAATTCCGCCACTTGTCGTGCCTGTTCCGGATTTGAGACACCAAACCCGATGGCGATGGGCAGCGAACTGTACCTCTGGATTCTGGATATCATTCCGGGAATGGTGGTGCTGACGCTCGATTGCATTCCGGTCACCCCCTCCCGGCTCACATAATAGATAAATCCGCGGGCTCGGGGAGCAATCAGTGCGATTCGTTCGTCGGGTGTCGTCGGGGCGATCAGGTAAATGGGACAGAGCCCGGCTTTCTCCATCAGAGTCTCATAGTTGGCGGATTCCTCAGGCGGAAGGTCAAGGACGAGCAACCCATCCACGCCCGCAGCAGCCGCCTCTTGAATGAAGACATCCAATCCCACCCGATGGAGGAGATTAAAGTAGATGTATAACACCAGCGGCACTTGTGATTGCCGGCGCAATTCCGCGACCATTTCGAGCAGTTTTGGCGGGGTCGTCCCACTGGCAAGTCCACGCTGGGCAGCCAGCTGGTTGACCACCCCATCCGCCAACGGATCGCTGAACGGGACACCCAGCTCGACGACGTCCGCACCGGCTTTCTCAAGACCCAAAGCCAATTGGAGCGTGGCCCCCAAATTCGGATCCCCGGCTCCGATGTAGATGACCAGGCCTTTTTGACGTTGGCTTTGAAGCAGTTCAAATCGGGAGATGATGCGGTTCACTGGTGAAATGATGCGGTTGAACCCGGGTTGACGGAAAGACGGAAAATGTCTGTGCTACGGAGAGCGACCTGCTTCCTACAATGGCACCGGTGTATCTGCAAAATCCCTGTGCTGAGCCGCCAACCGGGCAGCCGCCGCTTGAATACCCTGAACCAATTCAACCGGCTCCATCACCCGAGCCGCACCACCCCATCCCAACACCCAACGTTGGACCTCCTGCAGGCTCCCCAGCCGCATTCGCAGTTCAACCTTTCCTTGAGCCAATTCCCGTAATGATTGCGAAGGATGCCACCGCTTTTCGCGGATATAGTCACTGACCGATTCCTCAAATCGTATCACCACGTCGAATTCACCCACATGGGAGTGGACACCAAAACTGTCCCGTAATTGCTGGTCCAGTTGAAATTTCTCGGGTCGCGCAAACGTTTTCCCGGTGGGACTGGCCGCGAGAATCCGGACAGGTGCAAAGGTCCGAATGGCCTTGCGCGCATGATCATGGGCAAAGAGGTACCAATCACCGTTGATGTTCGCGACATGGTAAGGGTCCACGATTCGATCCTCGGGTTCACGTGATCCCGGTTTTCGGTACCTGAGTCGCAATTGCTCCCGATTCTGGGCGGCCCGGAACAGGACCTCCATCACGGGCAGGTTGACCATCGGCTCGGCCGTTGTCCGGAAGGAAATGGTGTGATTGAGGTCGGCGAGGTTGAGCGAGACCGTCTCGGGCAGGGCCTGCTCCAGCTTTTTCAATGCCGCCACGAGTCGCTCTTCATACGGCGTACCGCGATACTGTTGAAGGGCTTTTTCCGCCACCAGCAAAGCCACCAATTCACCCTCGGAAATCTTCATGGTGGGAAAGGCTTCCACGGATTCCGTGTACCGAAATCCCTTTTGCTTTGCATCCCAGGCGATGGGCAAATTCATCCGGTCACGCATGAACTCCAGATCGCGAAGAACTGTCTTGGGATTGACCTCCAAAGCTTCAGCGAGCTTGGTCGAATTGGGATATCGGTTCTCCACCAACGCGTCATGAATGCGCAACATCCGCTCCAAAGGTGGACGCGAGACTCCCTGAACGGTCGTGGCAGGTCTTGCAGGCATATTGCAACGATGCGGACTTGGCAGTCGCTGCCCAGAAGAAAAAGGACCGATCTCGATCTCTTGCGCCTGGGGCAGAGCCTGGTCCATCTTTCTCAAATCGATGCGACCTTATCTCGACCTTCTCCGACAAGTTCTCGAACAAGGACGTCCCAAGACGGATCGCACTGGAACCGGCACCATCTCCCTCTTCGGAGCCCAGACGCGTTACTCCCTGGTTGAGGGTTTTCCGTTGGTCACCACCAAGAAGGTGCATTTGAAAAGTGTCCTCTGGGAGCTTCTCTGGTTCATTCAGGGGGGAACCAACGTGCGATGGCTCCAGGAACGCGGGGTCACCATCTGGAATGAATGGGCTGACCCGAAAACCGGAGACCTTGGCCGGGTGTATGGTGCCCAATGGACAGACTGGCGACGACCTGATGGCGGGTCGCTTAATCAATTGGATGAGGTGGTTTCACAAATCCGCCGTACCCCGGATTCGCGGCGGCTGATGGTCACCGCCTGGAATCCGGGGGAACTTCCGCTGATGCGCCTGCCCCCGTGCCATGCCCTCTTCCAATTCTATGTGGCGGACGGGGAGCTTTCTTGTCAGCTCTATCAGCGGAGCGCCGATCTATTTCTCGGTGTCCCGTTCAACATTGCCAGCTACGCCGCCCTAACCATGATGGTCGCTCAGGTCACCGACCTGAAGCCAGGGGAGTTCATCCACACGTTGGGAGATGCCCACATCTACTCCAACCACATCGACCAAGTCCGACTCCAGCTCTCCCGGGAACCTCGCCCCCTTCCCCGGCTCCGGCTCAACCCGTCGGTTCGAGAATTGCGTGACTTCCGGTATGAAGATTTCAACTTGGAAAACTACGATCCGCATCCGGCAATCAAGGCGCCCGTCGCGGTCTAACGAGACGCATTTCCCGTCGGATTTATTGGCCTTCATCCATGATTCCGTCCCTTCTCATCCGCCCCGCTGTCCGTGGCGATTGCCAGTCCATTCTGGACATCTATAACGAGGCGGTCCTCAACACCACCGCCAGCTACGACTACGAGCCCAGCACCCTCGAACGTCGCCTGGCATGGTTCGACGCCCATGAACGGGACGATTATGCCATTTGGGTGGCCGTTGATGAAGCAGCACCGCACGGCCCACGTGTCATCGGGTGGAGTTCACTCAGTCGCTTCCACGACCGTCCCGGATACCGCTTCACCTGCGAAAACTCGATCTACGTCGCCGCAGAACGGCGCGGGAAGGGAATTGGAAATAAGTTGATGATTCCACTCATCACTTCGGCCCGTGAGCGGGGACTCCATGTCATCATTGCCGCGATTGACGCCAGCAATGAAGCCAGCATTCGACTGCACGCAAAGCACGGCTTTCAAAAGGTCGCCCATTTTCGCGAGGTCGGTTTCAAGTTTGGGAGATGGCTGGATGTGGTGGACATGCAACTGACATTTTAAAAAGCCATTGTGAAATAAAAAAGGCACCCCGAAGGGTGCCTTTCAAATTGCAGGAAACTCCCGCCAAACGACTACAGCGTCCCGTTGTTGTTCGGGAAGATGAAGGTGATCGGGGTGGTTCCACCGTTGTTGATGGCGTCACGGAGCGCGTCACGGAGACGACCGCTGGACCATTGCTGAACTGAACCGTCACCGAGCAGACCGTTGCCTTGGGTGGAGTGGATGCCCTGGGAATAACCGATCTTCGTGGAATTGGCACCAGTAGCCGGGAGAGCGGCGATGTTGAAACCGGTTTGGCCCGTAGGAGCTCCCGTACCAGCAGGGTCGGTAGCAGCAGCGGAACCGGCACCACCGTAAAGCTTCGGAGTGGCAGCCGTGACGTCGTCGCTGATGTTGCGGTCGCCACCGAGGATGCTCTGGGGTTGCTCTTCAACCGCCGTCAGACCGACGAAGTAGCTGACGCCCTGATTGAGCTTGAACGCATTGGTCGTGCTGACGATGGCTTGGAAATTCGGAGCTTGTCCTTTGGCAACGATACCACCCGTGGTGTCGCTGTCAGAGGGGCAGAAAATGACCTTGGGGGTGTTCAATTCGTTGGAAATAGCAGCGTAATGACGATAGACCTTCTGGTGAGTCAGATAGGTGTTCTTGTCATCCAACGTACCGCCGTTGTTCGTGTCAATGTTCCACGGGAAACGTCCGGCGTTGTCAGTCGAGAAAATGCGGAACGCAATTCCTTGTTGCTTCAGGTTGTTGACGCAGGAAATACGCTGCGCCTTGGCTTTAGCTTTGGCCAGCGCCGGAAGGAGCATGCCAGCCAGAATCGCGATGATGGCGATAACGACCAGAAGCTCGATCAGCGTGAAAGCACTTTGCCGCGAGATACGAGTACGGTTCATAGGTTTTATGATGAGTAAACGGAGTTGTGTGGCGCGAATCATTGGGTGACAGACCTCATGAGTCAACGCCTTTTCATTGCATTAGCACTCGCAATGCCACTTTTCCGGAATGACTCAACACCAAGGCATTAGCAGGACAACAGCTCACTCGCATGCGTGAGAAACAATCCGCTCGTCCATTTTTCACGCCACTCTCCGATGGATCGTCGCTGATCAACGCGGATTCATTGCCTAGGCTGTGTTCATGCAAGACACGATCTGGATGAACGGTCGGCTGATACCTGCTTCTGAGGCGGTTGTTTCCGTCTGGGACCGATCCTGGATGTACGGCGACGGCCTTTTTGAAACCCTTCGGATTCACCACGGAAGACCATTTCGATGGCCAGACCACTGGAGGCGCCTGAGCGACGGCGCCAGGCAGCTTCGACTCACACCGCCCTATCACGAGGGGGAACTGAAAGACGCCTTGGACCTCGTCGTTCAGGCCAATCAACTTGAATCCGGAATGGGACGCATTCACTTCAGTCGCGGTGTTGGAGTTCGGGGCTACTCCACTCGCGGAGCTCATTCTCCCGTCGTCGTGATCGCAGCACTACCTTTCCCCCGCCCTCCTTCGAACAATTCCCAACGTCTCACACTTCATCTCAGCTCCATTCGATTGGTGACGGGAGACCCCGTCGGCGCCTACAAAACCGCCAGCAAACTCTCCATCATCCTGGCGCAATTGGAAGCGGAGGAGTCGGGTGCGTCGGGTGCTCTCTTGACCGATGGATTGGGTGACGTCGCAGAAACCTCCCGTGGAAACCTTTTCTGGGTCGAGCCTTCGGGCCGGATTGTTACTCCTCCACTTTCAACCGGAATCCTGGACGGTGTCACCCGCCGCGTCGTTCTCGAAATCTGCGAGGAATTGGACCTGAAACACGCGGAAGCTCGAATCACCCCCAACCAACTCATCGGCCAACGGGGCGCTTTTGTCACGGGCAGCGGCTTCGGGCTCGAGGCTGTCGCGGCAATTAATCAGACCCCCATGCCGCCGCCTGATCCCTTGGAACGACTCCAATCGCGATATCTTCAACGATTGGAACTCGGACACTAACTTCTGTCGACCCTCGACGCTGAATTCATGGGTGCCTCAACCCAACCGCGGCTGAATCGGCTGCCATTCAAGCCTCACCGGAGTCACTCGAAAGCTCGGGAATCAACTCTCCGAGGAAACGCATCGCGTGGCTGGAACGTTGGCGGGCCAATTCCATCACATCAAGATGGGAAACGACCTGACCCTTTCCTCCAAGACCGGCAGCGGCGTTGGTAATGCAACTCAATCCGGCGACCCGCATTCCCAACTGACGGGCAACGATCGTTTCCGGAACCGTGCTCATTCCCACAGCATCGGCGCCGAGAGTGGAAAATGCGCGGATTTCCGCTGGAGTTTCGAAACTGGGTCCACTCACGGCGACATAGACGCCCGCATGGGCCTTGACCTTGGCCCTCTTGGCCGCCGCCAGAGCCCGGTCGCGCAGCGACACGTCATAGGCCTGGGTTAAATCCACAAAACGATTCAGCCCGTCGGGTTCCGGCCCTCGCAGTGGATTGGCGCCCATCAGGTTGATGTGATCGGTCAGGACCATGAAGTCTCCCACTTTGAATCGTGGATTGATCCCGCCAGCTGCGTTCGTGAGCAAAAGGGTATCGATCCCCAACGCGGAGAGGACCCGGATGGGAAAGGTCGATTCCGCCATTTCGAATCCTTCGTAGTAATGCGCCCGACCGCTCAAGACAGCCAGAGGCACGCCTTTCCAGGCACCAATCAGAAGACGACCCGCATGGCCGTTGACGGTTCCCACGGAAAATCCGGGGAGGTCGCGGTAGGCGAATTCGCGCTCGACCGTTAACGCCGACGTGGCCTCGCCAAACCCGCTTCCCAAGACCATGGCAACTCTTGGGCGGAGTTCACACCGCTTCTGGATGACAGAGGCTGTAGCTGCGGGCATGGGCAATCGGGGACGACGCGTCATAAACCGAGGGTATCTGTTTCAGTCAGTTAGGCCAGACTCCAATCACTGGGACAAACTTTGTTTGGCCGGGCCTCAATCGACTCCTAACATGAACGCCGATTGGTTATGACGATTGAACTGACGAACGAAGAAATCCGCCGTTACTCCCGCCACCTGATTCTCCCGGAGGTCGGCATGGCCGGTCAAAAAAAGATTCGGAATGCTTCGGTCCTGTGCATTGGTGCCGGGGGCCTGGGCTCGCCGATTGCCATGTACCTGGCCGCTGCGGGAATTGGGCGGATCGGTCTGGTCGATTTCGACGTGGTAGACCATTCCAATCTCCAGCGGCAACTGCTCCACACCGACGCCGACGTGGGCCGTTCCAAAGCTGAATCCGCCCGGGATACCATCCGAGAGTTGAATCCGAACGTCGCCGTGGAACTCCACCAGACGCGACTGACCTCGGAAAACGCGCTGGAGATTATCGGAAGCTACGACATCGTCGTGGATGGAACGGACAATTTCCCCACCCGTTATCTGACCAACGACGCCTGCGTCCTCCTGAAAAAGCCCAACGTTTACGGCTCCATTTTCCGGTTCGAAGGACAGGCCAGTGTCTTCGCTCCCCACCTCGGCGGACCTTGCTACCGATGCCTCTATCCCGAGCCCCCTCCCCCGGGAATGGTTCCCAGTTGTGCCGAAGGTGGAGTCCTCGGGGTCCTCCCCGGCATCATCGGTTGTATTCAGACCACCGAAATCCTCAAACTGATTTTGGGCAAGGGGACGTCGCTCATGGGGCGGTTGCTCCTCTTTGACTCTCTGGAGATGAAATTCCGGGAACTCAAACTTCGCCGGGACCCCCGCTGTCCCATTTGCGGTCCCAATCCCTCGATTACGGCCTTGATCGACTACGAACAGTTCTGCGGCATCGTCCCGGAAACGGCGGAGCCCGACAAGAATCCGGACGAGGTCACGGTCAACCAGATGCGCCACGCGTTACAGCATCCGGACGAAGGTATTCGAGTGCTCGATGTCCGGGAGCCAGACGAATTTGAAATTGCGCGCGTGGAGGGTGTCACCCTCTTCCCGCTGAGCACTCTACCCCAACGGTTTACCGAACTGGACCCGAATCAACAGATTTACGTTCATTGCAAGTCCGGCAAACGCTCGATGAAGGCCCTCGAATTCCTTCGCCAACAAGGCTTCAAGTACGTCAAGTCGGTCAAGGGCGGCATTTCCGCGTGGAGCGACGAAATCGACCACTCGGTCCCGAAATATTAGTGGCAGCCTCGGTCCTGCGGACGGCGATTTAGCTTCGCTTCTGCGGAATTGACGGTTCACTGGCCCCCCTCACCACTGAGATTCTCTTCGAGTGGGAGAGGGGATGATCCCCGCAACGATTTGGGGCTTGCAGGAGCGCGTCCCTCCGCCGGAGGGCTCGGTATTCCCGGAAACAAATTGTTCCGTGGAAGTTGATGAGCAAGAACGACGAATTGCTCCAGGCTTACCGCCTCGGCCCGGGCTTCACGCGGGATTCCGGCGGATGCAAATGCGGCGGCGAGGGATTCCTCCGTCCAAAGAAGTCGAAGTAACTTCCACATCATCTTCCGACGCTGGGAAAAGGCCTGCCGGATAATCTGAAGAAAGCGGCTGACCCGCTCACCCTCCACCAGTGGAACCGGACGTCGACGGAGGCGAATACACGCCGAATCCACATCAGGGGGCGGAAAAAAGCAGGAGGCGGGAATCCGAAAAGACGATTCCACCATGTAACGCCATCCCAGCAGCAACGAGAGCAATCCGTACTCTGGGGTCGATTCCTTGGCTCGGATGCGTTGCGCTACTTCGAGCTGAAGAGTAACGACAACCAAGGACGGTGCCGTTGGTCTCAACGCCATATCCACCAGCAATGGGGACCCCACCGAATACGGGAGATTCGCCACCACTTTGTATTCGGTCCAGTCGACGTTGGAGTTCCTCAGCACTTCGAGTGCATCGCCATGGATTAGGTTAAGGCCCGGCTCCCCCGCAAAACGCTTCTGAAGAACCGAGACAAGCCGCTGGTCCATTTCAATGGCCATCACCGGGCACCCGGCACCGAGCAGGAGCTCCGTCAGGGGACCCAGCCCCGGTCCAATTTCCAGGACCGGCCCCGGAGGAACCAAATCCGCCGCCTGGATGATGCGCCGCAGCTGATTTCCGTCGTGGAGAAAATTCTGCCCCAGAGACTTGGTCAACCGCAGGTCGTGCTCGGCGATCCACCGCCGCATGTCAGTCAAGGTCATGAGGTCGATATCCCTTCGGTTCGCCCGAGCTCCACTTCTTTGGAACCGATCAATTCAACAAGGACCTCGAGGACCGCATCCAACGCCCGCTTCAATTGACGCCAGGAAATGGTCAACGGAGGCGTCAGTGAAATCACTTCGCCCCACTCGCCTTCGGGAAGAAAAATGAACCCGCGTTCCAGGAGCTTTTTTATCGCGGCCAGAGACACGGCTGAGGCGGGTTGCCCCAGCTCGTCGGTCACTTCGATTCCAATCATTAGACCCTGGTTTCTTGGATGAAGAGTGAACGCGCCGATTTTTTGGGGGAATTTCCTCCAGTAATTTTCAACCCGATCTCCCTGTTGACGCGCCGTTTCAACGCAATTCAGACGGCGAAGTTCGGATATTTGGGCCAACGCCATGGCACATCCCACCGGGTGACCGAGATAGGTGCTGGTATGGATGGCTTCGCCACGCGACGGAGGCCAGGCATCCATCACTTCCGATCTTCCCACGCAGGCCGAGAGTGGAAATCCGCCGGTGAGGGCTTTACCCAGGCAAATCAGGTCGGGGATGACCGCAGCTTGCTCCGTGGCGAACCATGTTCCCGTTCGCCCAAACCCGGTATAAATCTCGTCCAGAATCAGAAGTGCCCCGTTTCGGTCGCACCAGCGCCGGAGCATGGGAAGAAATTCTGGCGACGGAATCCGAATTCCCCCCCGGGCCTGAATGGGTTCAACCAGGACGGCGCCAATGGGATGCCCGGCAGCAACGTGGTTCATCCGCTCTTCAATCGATTCGAGATCGGCGCAGGACCGATCAGCGCACTCGCAGCGTCCACAGCGGGGATAGGGGACAAATCGTCCGAATTCCCGGAGTTGATCCTTGAAATGCCCCCGGAAATGGTCGCGGTGGGTTCCCGCCAATGCACCGTATCCCAGTCCATGATAGGCACCCTCGAAGGCGATGATTCCGGGCCTTCCAGTAGCCAAAAATGCGGTCTTGAGAGCCATCTCGACAGCCTCCGAACCGGACGTCCCGAAGACCACTTTGCCGGGAGAGGAGGAATTCGTGCGCCCCGAGATCGGACACCATCGTCCGTAGGTCAGAAGGACCAATTCCTCCGCCAACCGGGCCTTGAGGGCATGAGGATGAACATCTCCCATCGCATGCAGCAGCGACGACATTTGACGCCGTCCGGCTGCAACGACTTTCGGATTGGCGTGACCGGTTGCGGCCACACCAAAGGCTGCGGTCAGATCGAGGTAACGCCGTCCCTGTTCATTCACCACCCAGACCCCGCGCGCTGACTGCCAGACGATTGGCCAGCCACCCGCCGGATCGACGTAGGTGATGTTTTGTGATTCATACCGCCGCAGGCGCTCGAGGGTTTCCGACGTCTCCATGGCTAAACCCCGCGGGCATCCGGTGCCCAGACGTACTTGTGCTGCTGGAGTTGAAACCGCACCGGAAGGGCATCGGCGACGATCCGCTCCGCCAGTTCCTGCAAGGACAACGGCGTTTGCCCGGAGGGAACCGTTTTCAACGAGGCATGCCGCTGTTCGGGCCTCAATGGCGCCACCCAGGAAAAAAGGATCGGGCAAATCGAGGCAAGTCGGTGCTCCACTAAGATTTGTCGAGCCCATTGATAGTCCTCGTTGGTCCCAATCACGAACTTGACCTCATCCGTTGCCCGCAGCTGCGGCACATTCTCCCATCTGTTCCGGGCCACTTCTCCGCTGCTCGGGCATTTCAGGTCCATGATTCGGCGAACTCGGGGATCGAGAACGCCAATATCGTGGGCTCCACTGGTTTCAACCAGGACGGTAAAGCCCTGGTCACAGAACCTCCGCATCCAATCCGCAGAGCCGGGTTGAAGGAGTGGTTCACCACCGGTGAATTCCACCAAGGGCAGTCGGTGACCCGGCGCTGCGGATGCGACGGGAAACGCCTTCGGCCCCAACCAAGGCAGCGCCAGTCGATGAAGTTCCGCTTCTACCTCGACCCAGGTCCGCCGTGCACCCTCGGTGAAGGCATAGGCTGTGTCGCAGTAGGAACACCGCAGATTGCAGGCGGTCAACCGGACAAAGATGCAGGGCAGACCAGCAAAGGTGCTCTCCCCCTGAAGACTCAGGTAAATCTCGTTCACCACCAGACTCGACGACACACCGCTTTGGTAGCGGGTCCTCACCCCGCAGGCGAGAAGAACACAACCGAAGATGGGACGGGGTAAGATTCAACAACCTGCAGACGTCTGAATGGCAATCCGCTCGTAAGACCGGAATGACAACCACAAGAAACCACAAGAAACCATCCAACTCTCATGAAAACTCTCCTCGCTTCCACTCTTGGACTGGCCCTCGCAGCCAGCGCGCTCGCCAAGGACCTCGTCAACGTCGATACAAATCGCGTGGCGCTTAGCGGCTACGATGCCGTTGGGTTCTTTGCTGATGGCAAAGCCGAAAAAGGCGCCCCCAAGTTCGTCGCCAGCTACCATGGCGCCGTCTATCAGTTCTCAAGCGCCGAACATCGCAAAGCCTTCAAGGACAAGCCCGAAAAGTATCTTCCCCAGACCGGCGGCTTCTGCACCTACGGAGCCTCCGTCAATGGACTGTTCCCGGTGGATATCAACACCGGGCAGGTTCGCGACGGAAAGCTCTACTTGAACAAGAACGCCGACATCCTGAAAACGTTCAACGCCGACTTTGACGGCAATGTAGCCAAGGCAAATCAAAACTGGCCGGGCCTCGTCGAAAAAAATGGTAAGTAAGGTTTCGACCTGCAGCGTCGACAAATAGAAAACGGACGGCCTTCGGGCCGTCCGTACATTCAATCAACCCTCGTATTTGAAATCATGAGCTTACAAAACAAAGTCGCCGTCATCACCGGCGGAAACAGCGGTATCGGATTCGCAACGGCCCAGGAACTTCACCAGCGCGGAGCGCGGGTCATCATCGTGGGACGCAACGCCAGCGCCGTCGCCGCGGCAGCCGCGTCTGTTGGTGGCGACACCCTAGGATTAGTCGCGGACGTCTCGCGAGTCAGTGACCTCGATCGGGTTTTTCAGGAAATCAAGGAGAAGGCGGGTGTCATCGATATTCTGTTTGCGAATGCTGGTATCGCCAAATTCGCCCCGTTGGCAGACTCCCAGGAGGCCTTGTTCGACGAAATGACCGACGCCAACTACAAAGGGGCGTTTTTCACCATCCAGAAGGCATTGCCGTTATTGAGAGACGGCGCCGCAGTCGTCTTCACCTCTTCCACCGTCGTCCATTTTGGAATGCCGGGAGCCAGCATCTATGCCGCCACCAAAGCGGCCCTCAATTCACTGGCCAAGACCCTGGCTGTCGAACTGGCTGGTCGAAAAATCCGGGTGAACGTGGTGAGTCCCGGGCCTATCGCCACCCCAATCTTTGGCAAAATGGGCCTGCCGGAGTCCGCTGTGAATGAAATGGGCGGTGCCATTCTGGCGCAGGTTCCCCTGGCACGGTTTGGCGAGGCTCAGGAGGTGGCCAAGGCCGTCGCCTATTTGGTGTCTCCCGAGGCAACCTATGTCACCGGGACTGAGATTTTGATCGACGGCGGGATGGCTCAGGCTTGAAGTGCTCGCACCCGGATTCGGAGTCATGCGGGGACCCGAATCCGAAGTGGCCCAAAACAGGGTGGGCATGGACGATTCGTCGGTCGTTGGTTAGCATGGGTGCCGATGTCCGACGTTGTCCGAGTTCGATTCGCGCCCTCCCCGACCGGCTACCTCCATATTGGAGGGGCTCGAACGGCGCTGTTTAATTGGCTGCACGCCCGGCATACGGGCGGAAAATTTATTCTTCGCATTGAGGACACGGATCACGCGCGGAATTCGGAAGCAGCGGTCGAAGTCATCCTCAGCGGTCTTCGCTGGCTCGGGTTGGACTGGGACGAAGGTCCGGAAACTTCGGTGACCTCCGGTCCAAGTCGGGGTGAATTCGGTCCCTATTTTCAATCCCAGCGCACGAATCGTTACCTGGCCCGGGCATCCGATCTCAAAGCCGCCGGGCATGCCTACGAACGGGATGGAGCCTTGTTCTTTCGCATGCCGCGCGATCCCATCACCATCGAAGATCGTGTGGTCGGAAATGTGGTGCGCCCCCTGACCGACCGCGAGGAGCTGGACCCGGACTGGGTGTTGATCCGGAGTGACGGACAGCCGGTTTTTCATTTCGTCAATGTGGTGGACGACCTGGAAATGGGCATCACCGACGTGATTCGGGGCGAAGACCATCTCAGCAATACCGCCAAGCATATCGCACTGTTTCGCGCATTTGGCGTCGCGCCGCCCCGATACGCGCATATCCCGCTCATTCTCAACGATGATGGCTCCAAGATGAGCAAGCGGAATCTGGGAGCCAGCCTTCAGCATTACATCGACCAAGGGTACGCCCCTGAAGCGGTGTCCAACTACCTTTGCCTTTTGGGCTGGTCTCCCAAGGATGGGCAGGAACTCTTCACCATTCCGGAACTCGTCGCCCGGTTCGACCTGGCGTCGGTCAATCGAAGCAATGCCCGCTTTGATCTCAAGAAACTCGACCACATCCACTTTGAGCACACCCGCCGGATGTCGAGGGAGCGCTTTGTTGAGTTGGGCATCCAATCCCTCCGTGTCCGGGGCATTGAAACCGGCAATTTCCCGGCATCTTACGTCGCCTCCGCACTCCTGACCGCCCAGGAAAAAGGGAAACTGTTCTCCGAACTTCCCATCTGGACGGACTTTTACTTCAAGGCCGACCCGGAAATCATTCCTGACGAAGAGACCCGGGCCAAGGCGCTGTCGGCGTCGGCAAAACCTCAACTGGAGGCGCTCCTCGCCGCCTATTCGTCTGTCCCTGAATTCACGGCCCCCGCCCTTGAGGCCGGCCTCAAGGGGCTTGCCACCCAATTGGGAGTCAAGGTGGGTGCCCTGGTTCAACCATGCCGGGCTGCCGTCACAGGCAAACTCGTCGGCCCCAGCCTTTACCACCTGCTGGAAGTCCTGGGTCCTGAAAAGGTGATGGTTCGACTCCAATCGGCCATCGATCGGATGACGGCCTGACGCCAGATGTTTCCCAAGATTCGGCAGGTTTTGGTAAGGTTCCGGTAAGGTTCATCTGTTACCGTGGGTCGCGTTGAGGGATGGGATCGAAGTTCGACGACCGTCAACCTTTACCTGATGCGCGTCCTGTTCGTAGAAGACTCTGTCCGTCTCCGACATTCCGTCGGTCAGGCATTGCGCCACTCTGGCTACGCCGTTGATCTCGCATCGGATGGTGAGGAAGGCCTCTGGCAGGCCACATCCCTCGATTTCGATGTGATCATCCTCGACCTGATGCTACCCAAACTCGACGGGCTTACGGTCTTGGAGCGACTTCGAGGTCAGGGGAAGACAACCCATGTCCTCCTTTTGACCGCGCGGGATGCCATTAGCGATCGGGTGCGTGGATTGAAAGCAGGCGCCGATGATTATCTGGTCAAACCGTTTGCGTTGGAGGAACTCCTCGCGCGGGTTGAAGCGCTCTGCAGGAGAGGATATGGGCAAAAATCAAATTGCCTGGTCGTGAGCGACCTCAAAATCGACACTTCGGCAAAGCAAGCCGTTCGGGCGGGGCAAGCCCTGGCCTTAAAGCCGCGGGAATTTCAAGTTCTCGAGTATCTCGCCCGCCGGGCA
Organism: uncultured Verrucomicrobiota bacterium; assembly: GCA_903896505.1. Taxonomy (GTDB): domain Bacteria; phylum Verrucomicrobiota; class Verrucomicrobiia; order Limisphaerales; family UBA9464; genus CAILNN01. The sequence continues at coordinate 21,655 of CAITXU010000235.1, forward strand.
GGGGAAGTAGCGACCCAATCAGAGATAGAAGCGCACTTGTATAATGAAGAAGCGGAGCCGATGAGTAACGTGGTTGAATCGACCATTTCATCGATTCGACGGAAAATCCAGCTACCAGGCCTTCCACCTCTGATCCACACACGCCGGGGAATGGGATACGTTTTGGAGCCGCGTTCGTCATGACCTCGATCCGAAATCAACTCAAGTGGCGAATCCTCCTCCTGGAATCTGTGTTGCTGGTGAACACACTGGCGATTGGTCTTCCCGTCACATGGTCAGCCTTGACCGGCCAAATTGACGAAACCCTTCAAGCCCAACTTCGTTCGATATCGATGGCCGTCGAACGCGAGGACGATCGGATCGTCTTCGACACGTCGGACCTGCCGTTGCCTCACTCCTTCGCCGGGGAAATCCCTCTCATGTATCAGGTCTGGGATTTCGATGGGCGGGAACTGGCAAAATCACCGGAGTTGACCGGGGACCTGCCCCGTCCCGGGAGCCAGTCCTCCGAAATACCGCAATTTCTGACTTCAAATCTCACGAATGGCCTTCGGGTTCGGATTGCTACTCAACTCGTCTTTCCACCCCCCAACGGGTCCCGTTACTCACCGACGAACCACCCGGGAGCCATTGTATCCGTGGCGATGGACCGCAGCCACCTGGATGGCAAGCTGATCGGGGTGGCATTGACCCTGGGTGGTTCCATGACAATTCTAATGCTGGTTACCGCCTTTGTAGTGCCCTGGGTGGTCCGAACTCAATTGGCTCCGCTGGACGACCTCACCTCCAAGGTTCAACAAATCAACGCTGAATCGCTCTCCGAACGGCTTCCCACCGGCAGGCTCCCAGATGAGCTTGCCCCCATCGCGACCCGATTGAACGACTTGCTCGTCCGACTTGAGGTCGCCTTTTCAAAGGAAAGGCAATTTAGCGATGATCTTGCTCACGAGTTCAGGACCCCGATTGCCGAGCTGCGCAGCCTGGTTGAGGTGGCGCTCCGGTGGCCAGAGGCCCGGGATGCCTCGACGGATCGAGAGATTCTATCCATCGCCATGCAGATGGAGCACATGATTAACAGTCTGCTAACCATCGCCCGCATGGGAGGGGGCTTGGAACCCGCTTCCACCGAGATCGTCTCAGTGAATCACCTCCTGGAAGAAATCTGGCGACCGATGTCCGATCGGGCAAGCGCACGCGGCGTTCATCCTTCGTTCAATGTTCCTGCTGATTTTTTTGTCTCGACCAATCGGGTCCTTCTTCGATCAATTCTCGCCAATCTTCTCGACAATGCAGTCGAGTATTCAACGGAGGGCAGCGCCATCCGAATGGCGATCAGGGCATCCGAAACGTCGTTCAACTTGGAGATCAGCAACCTTGTTTCGAATCTTTCCGACGCCGATATATCGCACCTTTTCGACCGATTCTGGCGGAAGGAACCGTCGCGAACCGGAAGTCAGCATTCAGGTTTGGGATTGGCACTTGCACGAACCATCTCATGTCGGCTCGGTTACTCGCTTACCGCCAGTCTGAGCGATCAACATCTCCTGACCCTGAATTTGTCGGGTCTGAATCCATTGCAATCTGCCGAGTTAAATCCATCCGCCCCAGTGATAAAGACCATGAAAATATCCCCTGTTTCAGTTGCCATCCCGTTCCTGTTTCTTGCCACCAGCCTGCCTCTCACTCCGGGCTGTTCAACTGGGTCTACCCAGTCCGCAATTCCCCGGGAACAAGCGCAGGCCATCGCCCTAACCAAGGCACCGGGTGGAACAATCAAAGACGGAGAACTGGAGAAGGAACATGGGCGTCTCCTTTGGTCCTTTGATATTGCTGTACCTGGACAAAAGGACATCACGGAGATTCAAGTGGATGCAACGTCCGGCGAAATCGTTTCGATCGAAAAGGAGTCTCCCGAAGCTGAAGCCAAAGAAAAGAAATAGACGGCCTCGTACCGCCAGACGAGCGTAAAGACTTGATCGAAGATCTCAACGAAGACGGCTTTGCTGACCCCGAACATCCTTCCATCGACGAGTTACCACTGATTCTCGCCCGACTCGCACTCCTTGAGTACGTTTCCCCGAGCCCCATGGACCAGGTCAATGACGACGCCATGGCCGAAGCGTACAAGGACTTGGTTGCCATGGCGGACGGCTTGACCAAACAATAGTCGGCCACACATGTCATCGAACCGTAGCACTTCCTCCCAATGCCTGTTGGCCTTCGTCACCGGAATGCTGGCTCTGGTCGGCTGCGTTCGCTTCGAGCCGCAAACCTTGGTTCCTGAGAAAGTCGCGGGGCAATTCGCTGAACGTTCCCTGGAGGACCCTCTGCTCCGGGACTATCTGGGGCGGTACTCCACCAATGGAACTTTGCCTTGGCCGCTGCCTGCTTGGGATTTGGACCGCTTGGTGGTCGCCGGCCTCTATTTCCATCCCGATCTCGATCTGGCACGGGCTCACTGGGCCGTCGCCCGGGCGGGTGGCAAGACCGCACGCGAACGCCCCAATCCCACGTTAACAGTTGCACCGGCCTATAACACGTCCCAAGGGATTCCAACCCCTTGGCTGGTGACGGCCGCACTCGATATTCCCATCGAGACCGCTGGAAAGCGCGGGTACCGGGTCGCGCAGGCGGATAAACTGTCCGAGGCTGCCCGATGGAACATCGCTTCGGTCGCGTGGGCTGTGCGCAGCCACATCCGGGATTCCCTGCTCAACCTGGGGACTGCACTTCAGAATGAAGCGCTTTTGCGGCAACAGCAGACCATTCAGGAAGAAAACCTTCGCATCCTGGAAGGCCAGTTTCAGCTGGGTGCAATTTCTGCCTTTGAACGGACCCAGGCGCGCATCGCAGCGGACGGAACACGACTCGCGTTGCGCGACTCGGAGCGTCAGCGGGAAGAATTCCGGGTGCAGTTGGCCGACGCCATTGGAGTGCCGGTAAAGGCGCTCTCCGGCATCCAGCTTTCCTTTTCAACCGTGGAGGCACTTCCCACTGAACTGCCCGATGACGAACTCCGGGCGAAAACCTTGTTCCACCGGGCCGATTTGATGAGCTTGCTGGCAGAATTTGAGGCCAGCCAATCGGCCCTTCAGCTGGAAATCGCACGCCAATATCCGGATATTCACCTTGGGCCTGGATACGAATATGACCAGGGAAACAATAAGTGGTCGATTGGACCTTCCTTGACCCTGCCGCTGCTCAGCCGAAATCAGGGTGCCATCGCTGAAGCCAAAGCCCGGCGGGAAGAAGTGGCGGCTGCCTTTCTTTCGGCGCAAGCCCACGTCCTGTCAGACCTTGAGCGCTCGGCGGCCGGATATCGAGCGTCGCTCCAAAAAGTGGCTGACGTTGAGTCCCTGCGTATCGACCTGCTCAAACAGGAGTCGTTCGCTCAATCGATGCTGGCAGCGGGAGAAATCTCAAAATCGGACCTGGCAGCCTTGCGCCTCCAGTTGAGCGCCGCCGCCCTGGCCCGCCTCGATTCCCTGACCAAATCGCGCCAGGCTTATGGGCTACTCGAAGATGCCATGCAGACCTCCCTCCATTTATCTCCATCAGCGTGGGAAACCTCCGACCGGGATATCGGTCTTCATGCTCAAACCGTGCGCCCATGAAAAAACTTTCCGCCCTCCTCTTGCTCATCGGATTATCGGGTGCGTTCACCTGGCTGGTCTGGTTTCGACCGGTCACAGGAGAAGAAGAGGAAAAGAAGCCGGAGGCGCTGGTTTCGGTCCATGTGTCCAAAATCAGTCGTGCCACCGTACGACGTTATGTGGCGGCGTTTGGAGTCATCGAACCAGAACCGACGGCCAGCGCCCGCCTGGCACCCAGTGTTCCCGGAGTCATCACAGCCGTCCACTGCGTTGAGGGGCAACGCGTTGAATCCGGTTCGCTGTTGTTCGAACTGGACGGACGGGCGTCTGAGGTCGCGGCGCGTTTTGCCCAAAAGACCCTCGATCGGCAACGAAAGCTGGCAGAAACCGACGGAACCTCTCTCAAAGCCCTGCAGGAGGCTGAACAACAATGGGCCTCTGCCCATACCCAACAAGAGCTTCTGCAAGTCCGTTCACCGATCGCCGGCACCGTTTCCAAGCTGAACGTCCGGGTAGGTGAAGCCGCCGATTTGACCACCAGCCTCGCTGAAATCGTCGACTTGGGTCGGTTGGTCGCGACCCTTTTGATCCCGGGAGAATCGCTGGAATCATTAAAGGTGGGACAGACCGTGGAATTGATCCGCCCGGATTCCACCAACCACCCGATGACAACTCTTACCTTCGTTGGTCCGCAAATCGACCCAAAGACCGGCTCGGGATTGGTGAGAGCCCGGATTCCGATGGGCCTGGGCTTGGCTCCCGGCCAATTTGTCAAAGCCCGTATCGTGAGTGAGGAGCGCACCCAACGGTTGGTGGTACCGCTGGCCAGTGTTGCGCGCGACCCTTCCGGGTCCGACTACATCGCTTTGGTGGAGGGTGACAAGGCCATACTGAAGCCGGTCCAGGTGGGATTTCGGGACGGGAATCAAGTCGAGGTGGAAGGCGAAGGCGTCGAGGCGGATAAGACCGTGGTCACGGAGGGCGCGTACGGCCTGATCATGACCCAACAGTTCGCCACCCGGATTCAGGTCGTCAACGAGTAGGGACGAATGGCCAACGTGAAACATTCTTCCGTGATTGGTCGATTCGCCATCCGAAATCGGCTGGCGATTGTCTTCATCAGCTTGGCTCTTTGTCTGGGAGGACTTTATGCCGCCTTGCACCTGACCACATCTGTCTTCCCGCAGACCAACTTCCCCCGGGTGGTCATCATTATCGACAATGGTGTGATGCCGGCGGATGAAATGATGGCCACCATCGTCCGACCGATCGAGGAGTCGATGAAAGATATTCCAGGTGCGGTCCGGGTCCGGTCCATCACCGGGCGTGGATCCGCCGAGGTCAGCGTCTTCTTTACCTGGAAGGTGGATATGGTGGAGGCTGAATTGCACGTCGAGGCTCGTTGGGGACAAATTCGCTCCGCGCTTCCACCCACGGTCAACGCCACCATCCGTCGACTGACCTTTTCGGCATTTCCCATCGTCGGACTGAGTCTGACCAGCCCGAGTCGGAGTGGCATGGAGCTATGGGAGATCGGACGTTATCAAATCAAGCCTCGATTGCTCCAGATTCCCGGAGTCGCCCGAGTCGATCTTGTGGGCGGTCAAACCCCCGAGTACCACGTGATTGTTGACCCGCTTCGCCTGCAGGCGGCCAACCTCACCCTGCCCCAGGTAACGGAAGCCCTTTCCAAGAACAGCCAGATAACACCCACCGGTATCCACGAAGAAAATCACACTCTCTATCTCGCTGTGGTTGATGCCCGCCTCCATGGAACCTCCTCGATTGAAGAGACTATCATTGCCGTATCAGCAGGTCGCCCGATTCACATCGGGGACATTGCCCGGGTGGAACGCGCACCCGAACCGGCGTTCAAGATCATCACCGCCGAGGGCGTTCCCGCTGTCCTGATCAACGTCCGCAGCCAACCCGACGGCAGCACGCTGGATATTGCCCAGGGACTCCAAAATGTCCTGAAGGAACTGCGCTCTGCGCTACCCGCAGACGTCAATGTCGTGACCTTTTATGACCAGTCCCTGCTCGTCCGCGCATCCGCCGCCAGCGTGCGCGATGCCATCGTGTTCGGGTTGATTCTTTCGGTGATCATCCTGTTTCTCTTTCTCAAAAACTGGGGGACGACCGTGACGGCCATCATTGTCATTCCAGTGACCGTGCTCGTGACCTTGCTGGCCATGGAGGCCTCTGGATTGAGCCTGAACATCATGACCCTCGGAGGAATTGCCGCCGCCGTGGGGCTGGTCATTGACGACGCCATCGTTGTGGTGGAAGCCATCTACTCGCGCCTCCGAAGTGGCATGTCGCGAATCGAAGCGGTCCAAACAGGGGTCGGGGAAATCCTCAAGCCACTCATCGGGTCAACATTGACTCCGGTGGTGGTGTTCATCCCATTAACGTTTCTGGATGGTATCACCGGCGTCTTTTTTCGATCCCTGGCCCTTACCATGGTGGTGGCGCTTCTGACTTCCCTGGCCTTGGCATTGACGCTCACCCCCTCGTTGGTCTCGTGGTTTGTCCGCGAAAGGCAGTCCACCCATCCATCGGAAAAGGACTCAGAAGCGGGATTCATTCTCCGACGGGTCATTCGTCTCTACGAGTCGATCCTGCGGCTGGCTCTGCAGCATCGTTGGCTCACGTTGGCGGTGTGCGGAATTGCGTTTGGACTTGGCTTGGGAGTTTACCGTCGCTTGGAAAGCGAATTCCTTCCACCCATGGATGAAGGCGGCTTCGTCATCGACTACGTGGCCCCGTGGGGAACCAGTCTCACCGAGACGGACCGCCAGTTGCGACTCGCTGAAAAGATCATCACCGCCCATCCCGATATCGAAAGCTATTCGCGTCGGACCGGAGCCAATCTGGGACTGGAAGTCTCCGAACCCAATGTGGGCGACTTCATGATCAAATTGAAACCGGAGAGGAAACATTCCACTGCGGAGGTGATCGCCGACCTGCGGACCCAATTCAAAACGGCGCTCCCCGATATCGAGTGGGAATTTCCTGGAATCCTTGGCGACCTGATCGGGGACCTCACCTCCGAACCACAGCCGATTGAGGTAAAACTCTTTTCGACGGACCTCGAATTTCTCAAGCACAAGGCACCTGAAATCGAAGAACAGATATCCAAGGTCAAAGGGGTGGTCGATACCAAGAGCGGTTTGGTCTACGCCGGGCCCAGCCTCAACATGAAACCGAGACCCGCCGAGATGGAACGTTACGGATTACTCGCGAGCGACGTTGCTGTGGTCGTCAACACCGCCATGCTCGGCGTCACCGCCACTTCCGTGCTCGAGGGAGATCGGGTGATTGCCGTCCGGGTGTTGGCGGAGCGGAATCAGTTGGATACCGCAAAGCGTCTGGGCGAGTTCCCCATCCACACGGGCGAGGGCGGACTCATTCAACTGTCGCAAGTGGTCTCCATTGAGGAAACACCGGGACAATTGGAACTGCACCGGGATGATCTTCGTCAAAATGTCTCAATCACAGCCCGTCTCGAAGGACGTGACCTGGGAGGAGCCATTGCCGACATCCAGAGGAAACTGAGCCTCGACCCCTCGTTACCGCCAGGCTCCATTGAATATGGCGGACTGTTTCGCCAGCAAAGGGACTCGTTTCGTAATTTGATCCTGGTCCTGGCCCTGGCGATTGGCCTGGTTTTCACCGTGCTTCTCATTGAATTCGGTTCACTGCTCGAGCCGCTGGCCATTGTCTTTGGTGCCGTGCTTTCCCTCTTTGGCTCGGTTGTCGGGTTGTGGGTGACAGGCACCACCCTCAATGTGGTCTCGTTTCTTGGAGCCATCATTGGTGTCGGAATTGTGGCCAAGAACGGCATCCTGATGCTCGATTACGTCGATCATTTGCTGGCGGACGGACTCTCCCTGGAAGAGGCGCTCATCCAGTCGGGACAACGTCGGCTCCGCCCCGTCTTGATGACCTCCCTTGCCGCGGCCTTTGGAATGCTTCCCCTGGCCTATGGAGTCGGATCGGGCGCAGACATGTTAAAACCCCTGGCGATCGCCGTGATCGGCGCGTTGACCATTTCGGTATTCTTTTCACTGGTTGCGACACCCACCGTCTATTTTCTCCTCCATCTCTTATTCGGAGAGCTGAATCCCAAAGCACACAACATTTCTCCTACAGCAACACCATGACACTCCCTCGCAATTTGGTACCCATCCTCATTTCGGCGACCTGCCTGAGCTCAGCTGCATTCGCCGCGGATGGTCCGTACCATTTCATTCGGGAAATCCCCGTCGGAGGCAGCGCCCAATGGGATTACCTCACCATCGACCCGGACTCCCATCGGCTTTACCTTTCACACGGCGCCAAGGTCGACGTTATTGACGTCATCACCGATAAGATCGTCGGCACGATTGAAAACACACCCGGTGTCCACGGCATCGCCCTTGCCCCGAAATTGGGCCGGGCATTTACCAGCAACGGTCAGGAGGCAAAGGCGAGCATCGTCGACCTGGCCAGCCTGAAAACCGTCTCCAAGACAACCACCGGGGCCAATCCCGATTGTATTCTCTACGCCGCTTCGCGTAATGAAGTCTACACCTTCAATGGCCGGAGCAAATCGGCGACCGTTTTCGATCCCGCTTCAGGAAAAGTCATTGCCACCATCGATTTGGGTGGAAAGCCTGAATTTGCTGTTGAAGACGGTCCTTCCGGTCTGGCTTTCGTCAATATTGAAGACAAGAGCGAGGTGGTTGTCATCGACCTGAAGACCCATCAGGCCATTCATCATTGGCCCATCGCTCCGGGAGAATCAGCCAGCGGCATGGCCATCGATCTGGAACATCATCGACTCTTTCTCGGATGCGACAACAAGAAGATGGTCATGATGGACAGCACCAGCGGAAAAGTCGTGGGTACCGTTCCCATTGGGGCCGGGGTCGATGCCAACTCCTTCGATCCCTCAAGCCAGCACGCATTCAGTTCGAATGGCGAGGAAGGGACGGTGACGATTGCCCACGAAGTCAATCCAGGGGCATTGACCGTCGTCCAGACGCTAAAGACGGTGGTCGGTGCCCGCACCATGGCTTTGGACACGGTAACCCACCAAATCTATCTCCCGGCACCGACTCCGTCCTTCAGGGTATTGGTCTATGGTCCAACGCCATCGAAATAAAAAACCTTCGGCTGCCATTAGGAATCAGCCGAAGGTGTGTCGGTTTCCAGTCAGATGATATTATTTCCGCAACCGGTAGAACTTGGCAGTGGAGTTCAAGGGAACGGTGGTGGGATTTGCCGTTCCGACAAAGGTCCAGGCGGCATCCGAAAGACGCGACTTTGATTCCAGGACGTACCCGGTGGCCGACGCATCCCATGAGATGACGATGTTGCTCCCACTTTGAACCACATGCAGGGTCGGACCTGCGGTGGAGACCGGCGTTGTTGGGTCCGAAGCAGGTGCGGGATGACTGAGGACCGTGTAGAAGTTGACCTCCTTGGGGGAGTCCGGTCCGGCTTGTGGATTATTTCCGTAGCTAATCTCTCCCTTGGCGGCGATCAGGATTTCCTTGGTGGTGGTGGCAATGCTCATCTGCAGGGTACGAATGGCATTGGTGGCCGTGTTGACGAACGGGAAGAAGCTCGGAGTCAACGCTTTAAACGATTTTTTCACACCATCGAAAGAAAGGACACGGGCAGCGACCTGCTGGTTGGCGTATCCGGTTGGCTGGGACACCCAGCCGACAGTCAGCCGATCGAGGGCATCCACCGCACCAAAGGCACGGTCAAAGTCGCCGGTAAATGCCCCTTCATTCACATCACCAATCCCCACGAAGGAAGCATTGCGCGAGTCAAATGCAGCCACTTTGATGATCTTGGTGTTGGCCGCACGACCGGTGAGATAGACATACGGGCTGTTGATATGCCCGAAGATGCGGGTGCCATCTCCCCGACCCGTGTCAAAAGAGATTCCGGAAGCGGCTTGGTCCACAAATCCAGTCGGCACACCCAGGTTATTGAAAAAGTAGATGGCCCTGCTGGTGCCATCATGGCTTTTCGTGCGAACTGCGAAGCCTCCCTTATAGGCTGCGACATTCGACCAGATATCGACATCCTGGATTGTGAAGTCCGGGGTCGGAGCCACGAGGAACGCTTCCTTCACGATGGAGCCGTCGGGGGCAAAAATGGTCGCCACCACGGCATTACCATTCGGGTTCAGAATGCGGGAGTTGTCCTGAACCACAGAAACAAAATTGCCGCTGTCCAAGCCCACCACATCACCTCCAAAACGGGAAATCTGATTACCCGCAGGACTTCCACTCGTGGCCCGCCCATAGGCTGAATCCTGGGCGAGGCTCAATGCGGTCTGCGTCAGGCTCGATGGATCGAGACTAAAGGTCTGAACGGTACCAAACCGGCCATCACCGAGATAGTCAAAGCCTCGATTCCAACGATTCTTGGAATTGAATCCGGGGACTGCATTCACCGACGTCTCAGCGCCCACGATGAAGTTGACCGCCCCTGGCCGGGTATCCCCTGCAACACGTCCTGGATTTCCATTCTGCCGGGACAGATTAATCTGGCCGGTAAAGGGACGGCCACTGTCATCAAAGAACCCATCTCCCAGCTTCGCCCCCCTTCCCCCGACGGGTTGGAAGGCCACAACATATCGCTGATAGGTATCGCCTCCGTCTGTCGCAAAGGTATTTCCCTCGACCAGGAAGACACTATTTCCGAGTACGCTGGCGTACGGCTCCCAGTTGCCCAGGGAATCCGCGTTCGGTTTGATCACCGGCGTGTCCGCCACGATTCGCTTCAACCCCGCAGCTTCAGGACTTCCCGGATTGAAGGTCGAGAACAGTCGGAGTCCAACCACCCAAAGCGGATTCCCGGTCGTCGGATCGGTCGTGCCGGGGTCGTTCTTGCTCTGCCAGATGACCGCCACCTGCTTGTTACGCCAGAAAATGCGCGGGCTGGTGCTGTTGGCGGTCTGTTGCCCCGGCAACTCAAGCTCACTGACGTAGAATGTTCCACCGAGCGGTTTTCCGGTGGCGTCAAAGCGCCGCCCAAAGACCGACGTCGATGTGACGGCCGGGTCGTATTTTCCATCAAACACAACAATGACGTTACCGGCTGGATCGATGGCTGCATCTGCCCGTCCGACGGCGCTTAAGGTGAGATCATCGGCGACAGATTTTGAAAAGCGCACCTTGCCTGCCTTGTCAAACACGGTGACCCAAACGACGGGTGCCCCGTTCGTGTCTGTCGCTCCCGCGACAGCCACATAGGCATCGACTCCATTCCCATGGAATCCTGCTCCATCACCGCGACCGCCAGCACCCGCCGCCGCAACGCCAGTCAAGGTTGCCAGATCAATGTTTGTCGAAGTCGGATTCCCTGCATTGTCAAACAGTCGAACCGTGGCACCGCCAGGTCCGGAAAACCGGACTGCGAAGCCGTTGGAAACAACCCCTGCCCCGTGCCAGATTTCACTCTTGATCGGAGTTTCGCTTACCAAGGTCTCAGACTTCACGACATTTCCGGAAGGGTCGACAATGCGGAAGATGGCATGGTGAGCCGCCGATTCCCCCAGATACCGACTGACCAAATCACCGTCCTGTCGGCTCTCGCCCACGACCACGACATTTCCGTTGGAAAGGAAATCAAAGTCGGCTGCCCGAATATTCCCCGGATCGGAGGTCGCATAGGCTGAACTGACTCCGGCAACAATGGAGCCCGGTTGACCGGCATCGCCCAGGAGTTGGACCGATGGAAAATCACCCGAATTGGCATCATCCCAGGGCAAGAAGGCTGCCACTTCCTCGCCCAGTCCGTAGGAATTCGCCGCCATACCCGCCCCAGGTCCAAATAGATTCGCCTTTATTTTGGGTCCCCAACTGGTTCCGTTCCAGACGGCACTCCCGTCCGGGCGGAAGTAAGACAAGAAGATATTGGTTTCGGAACCGGGCAGAGAAAGAGAAGTCAGCAATGTCGGGCGGGTGAGAAGAACACCACCCGAATCGTATATCGTCCATTGGGCCTCGCGATCGGCGATGCCATCTCCGTCGTCCTCCCAGCCCAGGATGACGTTGCCGCTGCTCGAAATGGCGACACCCAAACTCTCGGTATTGCCGTTGTTCGATATACCAGGGTCCGTCGCCTGGCTGTTGACGTAGGTGGTCGATCCATTGGGATTCACCCCGTTGTTTTCCGGAGCACCCGGCGCGATCTGGGCAAGGACAGACACCCCCAAAACACCCAACCATGGTAAATAGAGTAATTTTTTCATTATTTTCTCAAGTCATGACTGAATTGAAGACGACTGACGAATGGGAACCTAGACCATCGTTGGCGGTGTTTTTGAAATTTGGCAAGCATTTCTGGAACAGTTCCATTACGCCCACCGACACCGGCATCTCTTCTGGGAATGCCTTCAGGACTGCGAACTTTTGGAAACTCGAGTCGCTTCGAGTTGTCGAAATGGATGGAATCCCGCGGTCGACGAACCGAACCACGTCACGGGAGTAAAAAGCCGCCCTACCCTTTTGCGGGCCTTTTTTCCGCTGGCAACCTACACACCTGCGACAGGTGGCGGGTTGAATTTTTACTTGGAGGTCTTTACCTCGGCATTTGTCGGAATCGATACCGCGGTCAAATCGAAGGAGGAAAGCACAGAATTGGAATAATCTGGAAATTGCTGCCCCAAGCGCCGCAGCTCTCCCACAAAGTGAAGAACCGCCTGCCCTTGGAGGGTGGACTGCTCAACGATGGGAGCCCTCGCTTTAATCAGCCTTTTCATGGCAATATCCTCTCGAAGGACCATTGCCCCGACGCTTCCCGTCGCAATGAGCATCGCCAAAAGGGTGAGCCGGGCTGCTGCGTATAATTGAGCTGCCGATTCCGACGGAGCCAGATCATCCGATACTTCGTCCAGGCCGCCGTCCAACGCACTACGGCTCCTTTCCATCGGTTCAATGTCCTGCGCCATGGGATGTCGATGGGGTTGAATCACCCGAAGCGGGGCGAACCGGGCCGTTCCATCCTGCCTTCACGAGTGCCTGGCCGAAGGCGGCATTGGTCCGGGCAAAGTCAGCGGTGGCACCCGCCAGGAGCGCAAAGGAACGCTGGTTCTGTTCGAAAATGCCCAGCAAACGCTGTTGGTTATTCATGATTCCCGTGGCGTATACGTGATAGGCGCACAGTCCCGCCAAAATCACCGAAAGCAAGACCTGAAACCGGGCCAACCAAACGAGGGACGACACTTTTCTCATTCCGTTCGGGTCATTTTAGGTCATGCGCATCATCTGCCAAAGTCTTTTTGCCCGAACAAATGCCCCAAAACTTGGCATGGCTCTGCCCCGGGCCTGTGACTAGATTCCAACATGGGTGTTCGACATCGCCACACTTTCATTGCCTTTCTGGCAGTGGCATTCTCAGTCTCCACCATCGTTCGGGGTGAAGTTGTCGAATTCAAGGGGGATTCGATCGAACGGTATAAACTCAGTTCACCGCTTGGAATCGCAGCGACCGCGGAACCGGCAGGTTGGATTTGGGCCCAACCGGAGCCTGGAGGGCAACCGGTTTGTTTTGGCCCACGCATCGTCTTGGAATTGACCGACACCAATTCACTCCCTCAGGTTTTGAAGGCGTTTTCCCTGAAATTGTTGAGAGACGACGGCTCTGGTCGTTACCGGGTCGGTTGCAGGACTCCCAAGGAGGCCATCAACACTGCCCGCTCCCTGGCCCGCCTTCCATCGGTTCGTTTTGCAGTTCCGGTCCGCAAAAACTCGGTCCGCCTTCATGGCCCCCTGGCCCCGACGCCAAACGATCCGTATTATCCACTTCAATCCCACCTCGAAACCATCGACCGGACTTCGTCCTTTGCTCCTTCAGGAGTCGATTTGAATATTCGAGAGGCATGGGCCACAACCCAGGGGAAGGGAGTCCACGTCGCCTTGGGAGATGATGGGGTCGACCTGCAGCACCCCGACCTTGTTGCCAATGAAGATTCCTGGAGCTTCAATTTTGTCGCCGGCGTTGCCTCCGGAAATCACGCCAGTTCCGCGGAGTATCATGGAACGGCCGCTGCCGGTCTTCTGGCAGCCGTTGCCGGAAACGGGGTTGGCGTTGCCGGTGTCGCTCCCGGGGTCCGATTTTCAAGTTGGGTCATTTTTGACGAAAACGGCAACGTTGCCTCCGACGATCAATTGGCGGACATGTGGCAAACGGCCAACAACGGCCCCTCTCCCGTCTCTGTTCAAAGTCATTCCTGGGGAAATTCAGACACCGATTTTCTGATCATCAGCTCCGTGGAATCGGCGGCGATTCAATCCGCCGAAACCGGGGGACGCAATGGCCTGGGCGTCGTCATTGTTCGTTCCGGAGGCAACAATCGTGCTCGCGACTTCGACGGGACTTTTAGCGTTGGAGATGCCAACCTGGATCAATACGCCAATGATCCCCGTCAGATTGCCGTTGCAGCCGTCCGTCCAGACGGTTGGGCGGCTGGCTACAGCAACCCTGGAGCCTGTATTTTGGTCGCGACACCCAGCGGAGACTTCGATCACGGGTTCAATGGGTTGGTCACCACCGACCCGGTTGGGGCGGCAGGTGAGAATTTGGCGGTGGACCCCAATAATCCCGATGCCGCGAATTACCTTTCAGGATTGAACGGATTCTCCGGAACTTCCGCCGCAGCACCCCAGGCGGCCGGCCTGGCAGCTCTCGTCCTGGGAGTCAATCCTGCGCTGTCGGTCCGCGACGTGCAGCAAATCCTGGCGCTTTCCGCGCATCATCCCCATCGCCTCGACCCCGAGCTGGTCACCAACTCCGCCGGGTTCATTTTGACCCACAGCCTGGGATTTGGGGTACCCAACGCCGGATTGATGGTCGAACTTGCCCGGCGCTGGACCAATCGCCCGGTTGAAACCGTTGTGCACTCGACCAACACGACTTCACAATCGATTCCCGATGACGGTTTCCGGCTGCAAATCCGAAACCCGTCCAACCATTCTATTCTGGTGGATATACCGGCCTCGGGTTCCCTGGGTCTGCACCCCGACTCTCCGAGCGCTTGGTTGCCCTTGATCGACGGTGGGGGCATTGACAGCCCGTCCGTCAATTCCCTGAATGGGTCCCTGACGGTTGTTCACCGCCCCTTCGAGCGTTATTCCCAGTCGATTGCCCTCGCGTCGGATGCGGGAGCCGCAGCAGTGGTCGTCCTCAACGATCGGGGATCGATTCGCACGATCATGCCCGGGACAGACTACGTCCGAATCCCAGCCGGTCTCGCCAGCGAGTCGGATGGCCAACTTGTCTCCCGGACCATCGCGACCAATTCGTCACTCGAAGCCCGTTTTCTCCTGAATTCCGCGCAGTTCACCTTCCCCGTCAAGGTTGCTTTAACCGTCGAACATGTCCAAGCCACGGTTCACTGGAACCACGGCCGAAGCGCGGATATCCGGGTGACTCTCCTGTCACCCTCGGGCACCCGCAGCATCCTCCACCGTCCTGGGGGAACCTCCAATCCGGTCCCGACGGACTGGTCCTATTCGTCAGTCCGGCATTTGGGTGAAAGCAGTCTGGGAACATGGACCGTGGCGATCACCGACCAGGCTCGCGGTGTCATCGGTTCGGTGGATTCCGTCGAACTCCACCTCAGCGGTGTGGCCATTGTCGATCAAGATGGAGATGGACTCGATGATGCCTGGGAACTTCGTTACTTCGGCCATCTTCGCTTTGGTCCCCGGGACGATCCAGACGGAGATGGCTGGAGCAATGCGGTCGAGCATTTGATGGGAACCGATCCATCGGTGAATGATCGGCCCCTTCAGACGGACCTTTCGCGCCAACTTCCCGACCGTTTGCGTTTGAGCTGGCCGGCCCTCGACAACACCCTCTACTCCGTCGAAAGTGCGATCTCACCTGAGGGACCTTGGTCCCCCTTCAAGGCGGTACCCGGGATTTACCCGGAATCCCTGCTGTTTCTTGGAACCAGCGGTCAATCGAAGTGGTTTCGCGTCCGAAGTACGCCGTGACTTTGTTTCGCCCTCGGTTTCCGCAGTTCCTTTGTTTAACCTGCTCATGGCATATCAATTGGTCCAACTCAAGAACGGTACTTGGAGCGTCCATTCCGAACTCGAAAAAGAAACCTTCCATCCGGTCATCGGGCCTGTGGCGGAAGCTGAAGCCCTGTACGTCCGTCAACTTCGATTGGGAGAACGGGCGGCAGAATTTCATCACACGGAATTTGTGATTTGGGACATCGGTCTCGGTGCCGCAGCCAACTCGGTGACAGCCTTGGAATCCCTCCGACATCGGCCTGGAAAGGTCCGGATGGTCAGCTTTGATCATTCCCTGGCTCCCCTCCAATTTGCCCTGGAAAATTCCACTGCGCTCGGCTTTCTCGACGGCTACGAGGCGCAGGTCGCCGGATTGCTGCAAACCGGTCAGATTCAGTTCCAGAACGGATCGATGACCGTCCAGTGGGAGACCATTCTTGGTGATTTCCCAACGCTTCTGGCCTCCTGTACCGCCGGGAATTGGCCTTCGCCGGATGCCATTTTGTTCGATGCCTACTCGCCGGCCAAAAATCCGGCCATGTGGAGTCTGCCGCTCTTTACCCGACTTTTCGAGGTCGCCTCGATCGGGCGCCCCTGCAACCTGGCCACGTATTCCCGTGCGACCTTACTGAGGACTACTCTCCTCCTTGCCGGTTGGTACGTGGGTGCCGGGGATGCAACCGGTGAAAAGGAGGAGACGACGGTCGCCGCCACCAGCCCGTACCTAATCCGGCGTCCTCTCGACCGCGCGTGGCTGGAGCGTGCCCATCGGTCCACCAGCGCCGAGCCGCTCCGTGGGGACACGTACCAGCAGGCACCTCTGTCTGCCGCCAACCGGGAGCGCCTCGCAGCCCATCCCCAGTTTCAGTAATATTGACGGATGGCTGCGATCAGGAAATAGGTGCCTCCCAGGGCAATCAGGATCGACCCACCCCGCTGCATCCGCATTCGGACGGATTCTCCCCAATAGCTCCCCATCCATCGGATGAGATTCCAAAAGGGAACACCGAGCAACAGGTGCCCACATTCGACACCCAGACAGAAGGCCAGAATGGCGATGGCCAGCGATGAACCTCCACTGTGGCCAAAGGCCTCATTCAACCCGGTGGCAAAACCGAGTCCATGAACAAGTCCAAAGCAAAATGCGGTCACCAGACGCAACGATGACGTCGCCCGCTTCGGTGCCCAGCAATTCTCGACCGCGACCAGGACAATGCTGAGAGCTATCACCGGTTCCACCACCGAGGAAGGGAGGCGGACCCAATTCAGAGCGGAACAGGTCACTGTCACCGAGTGAGCCAACGTGAACACAATGACCAGTCGCAGGAAGTCGCGAACCCGGACCGCTGCCAGTGCCAAAGCAGCAAGAAAAAGGAGGTGGTCATACCCCGTGAGGATGTGGTGAATGCCCAACTGAAGATAGGCTCCGAATCCGCGGGTGCTTTCCGAGACTTCCACTCGGGGTCTCCGCGAATTCGAAACCACTCCTCCGACGCCATTGGTCCGATGTACGTCGAATGGCAAACCATTCCGTACAATACCCGAGCCGAGCGTGGTCCGGTCGGAGTCCTTGACTGCGATGGCGTAAATGACGTCCCACGAGACACCCGGGGCATAGCGTTGTTCCTCCAATGTGGTGGTGGAAAACCGGAACTGCTGAGGTGCGGGCCCGGCCTTCCATGATGCTTCGATGTCGAACACGGCCCGGGTCTGGTCAAGGTAGTCGGGAGATTCGGGAGACACATTGGACGCCGAATCGGCCACCAACGTCCAATCCACGAGCACCAGTTCGAGGGGTTGGGAATCCGTGCTGACCTGAAGGTGCTGGCGAAGGTAGGCTCCCTGCTGAACCAATCCCGCCTGCCACCCTGCCAAATCCGAGGGTAAATGCTCGGAAAATGCGGGTCCACAGACCAGAGACACCTCACGAAGGGTGCTGCTGACCCGCATCGTCAGACGGTTCGTCTCTATCGTGACCCACCACGTGTTCTGGAGGAGCGGGTGGGAACGCGCCGGAAGTCCGTAAACAAGGACAACCAGCACCCATACCCACCGGCAGAGTCCAAAACCCAGGCTGGGATGGCTAGTGTCGTGTTTCCGAAATAGCTTGCAGTTTGTTGC
>CAITXU010000236.1 GCA_903896505.1 uncultured Verrucomicrobiota bacterium
CGGGAGCCTCGCCCTACCGATGATGCTCTGATTCAACAGCTTGCAATTGAATCGTATGGTTGGGAAGAAAAGCTGTTATTGGGAAGACAGGAATGGCCGCGCTACGGCGTGAGGGCTGGTTCATGGGTAGCCCCGCCTCACCCGGATTGAGCTTCGTTCGGAACAGAAAACCGACTCGAACGTTACTTGGTCGGCGTCAAATCGATGGCCAGGTCATTGGACGGGCCACCCAGGTTGAAGACCAGGTAACCATTCGAGCGCAAAACCACCTTGCCTTCGGAGAACACGCGGGCGGCCACGGAATAACGTTCACCCGGTTTGATGGAGGTTGCATCGTAGGGGATGGCGAACGAAATGGGGCTGGCACCGGCCGGGCTGATGACCACCGAATTGATGACATCGACGGTCTCCTCAATGTAGGTCGAGCGGACCAGGGCAACGTTCGCCGTGGAACCGGCCGGCAAGGTAACGGAAGCAGGATAGGTCAGAGTTCCACGGAGAACCGATGAGCCCGACTTCTGGACGGAGACCGACGAACCGGATGACGAGGATTCGGTCGCACATCCGCCACCCATCAAGGCGACGAAACCCAGGACAACGGTGGCAATGGGAAGGGCAGATTTCAGTTTCATAAGTTGGGTCGATAATACCGGGGAGGAACGGTTTGGCAACTTGGAAGCGAAACGGGTTACGTTGGAGGCATTTTGCGCGGATCCGATGCAAAAGACCGCTGCGCCTGCCCCAATTCGAGCAGCAATTTGTTGCGCTCGGCCTTGTATCGCGCCAGCTCCCGGCGAAACCGCTCCAATCCGTTCCACCGCCGGGTAGACCACCCAATACCCACCACCAAGATCAAGGCACCGATGACCAGGAACGTGGGACGCCCCAGCGCTGCTCCGACCATGGTGAAGAGTGTGCCGGGTATCAAAGGAAGGACAAACGCTACAGGCGACGTGTCCGGTTCTTCCCATTCCCCGTGTCGGTTCCGGACCAAATATGGCTTCCGTCGAACCAACCACGCCGCATCCAACTCCCGAAGTTTGTCGCGAGCCTTTCGGGCCGCCACGTTCAAGGTCAGAACGGCACCGCATTCTCCACATTGAACCCGGGCGGGATTGCCCTCCGTTTCGATCCACTCCCCGCACGAAGGACAGAGAAGTCCGTTGGAGTTCGAATCGGGTGATGCCGACCCAGTTTCCGGGGTACTCACGCGCCGGAGAGGTCGATCCATTTACCCTGGGCGGCGGATTCAATGGCAGCGTCCATGACCTCCTGAGACCGCACCCCATCGGCAAAGGTCACCGCGCAAGGACGTTGTTGACGGATGGCATCGACAAATTCGAACGCCTGGTCGTAGCGGAAAGAGACCAGGGGGTCCCCCACTCCGGGATCACGCGGCGAACCGGGCCAGGTCCAGAACTCACGGGGAACGGAGAGGGTCTGCAAACCGGGACCACCCCGGCGACCGTGCTGGAGGGAATCCCAGCGACCGGTGGTGAACTCGAAGGTGGCTTCGCTCCCGTTGATCTCGACGTAGTCCAGGCTTCGCCAACTTTCGTTCCGTCCGCTGGCCAATTTGGAACTCTCCAGCACACCGGTGGCGTCATTCTTGAATTCTGCCAGAATGGCGACCCAGTCATCGGTGTCGTTGGGTTTGCCGTCCCGAACCGGTGTGAGGGTCTTGACGTTGGCGACCAACCGGCGCATCGGACCCACCAAGTGGTGCGCGAAATCGATTCGATGGCTCAGCATGTCCCCGAGTTCACCGGTCCCGGCAAATTGCTTCACTTGTCGCCATCCCAGATTGCGGGTTCCCCAATCCTGCAAACGACACGACCGATAATGATACGGCTGCCCCAAATCGCCCTGCGCAATCAGATGGGACAAATAGCGCATGGCCGGAACAAAGCGGTAGGTATATGCAGTCATGTGCCGGACTCCGGCAGCCTCCGCGGCGTCGACCAGCCGTCGGGCATCGGCAACATTTAACGCGAGCGGCTTCTCGCAGAGCACATGTTTTCCCGCACGCAGAGCGGCCAGGGCCACCGGCACATGGGTGTGATTGGGCGTGGCGATGATCACCGCATGAACATCATCCCGGGTCACAATTTGCTCAAAGTCGTTGGAAAGGATCGTCGCGCCCGTTTGCTGCCGGGCCCGCTCCAACGTGGCGGCGTCTGCATCACACAATGCGGTGACCCGCACCTCCGGGCAGAGGGCCAAACCCGGTAGGTGGTTCTGCAGCGTAATGCCTCCACATCCCACCAAGGCAAAATTCAAAGTGCTCATTTCCCGGTACGATCCGTCAGGCGGCAATCGGGCTCAAGCAGGATTCATGCGCCCAAAAGAAAGAGCTGCGAATCCGCACCAGGCGGGTTCCCACCTTCCGTCCGCGCTTTACCTTCTTCCGCCGCCCCGCCCATCCCCCATTGAATCAGATCATCGCCAACGCCCGGGCACGATTGTGCGACCACCTCCGCAAGGCGGGAGGGCTTCAGTCCAATGCGCAATGTCCCCAGAAGGATATGAACGAGGACCCGGACCTCATTGGCCCGACATCGGCGGAGCATCGCCTCCCATTCCCCTGCCCTCGCCGTCGCCCCGGCCAGGTTGCTGAACTCGCGAAGCAACTGGTCGACCTCTTGGATGTCCACAGGGTTTAGCAAAGCCGGAGCCTTCGATTCGGTCAACGCGTCGCGCTGGTGCCAGATATCGACCATCGCTTCGGCCAGGGTTCCGTGACACAGTTCGGCCCGACGGATTTCTTCCTCCGGGATCTCGGCTGCCCGCGACAACACTCTTCTCAACCATCCGAAAACCCAGCGTCCGCGCCCCGCCGGCTGTCCAACGGCCCTCCCTCCCATCCACCAGGTGACCACTGACCGGAGATCGTCTGTCTCCAGCGTGGGCAGGTACTCCGCGAGACACGAAATTTTTTCGGCCTTCACTGGAAGCGAGAACAAGTGAGCGCAGACCCCAGCAAATACATGGAACGATCCCCCGAACGAGAGGGAGACCTCTTCGGACTCCCGCTCCGATTGAGGGACTGATCGGGGACCGCATGGGACGCACTCCGTGGCGACCACATGGGGAAGCGATAATCCGAGGTGCAGTTGGTCTTCCTGGCTGAGCGGCTCGGCATCATAACCCAAATCCCGAAGGTGGGCGGCGAAATCCGCTGCGTAGCCATGCAAGGTGTAGACCTTCCTCGGACGCACCTGCCGGACAAACTCCAGCAGTTCGGGAAAGTCGGCGTGATCGCTGATTGGGAACGCGGCATCCGCCCCATAACGGCGATGGCATCCGGCCTGCAGGGCCCATCCCGTCAATACCGCCAACCGGCACGGTCCAAGCTTTTGACCAAGGGCGGCTACATTCTGACCTGGCGGTGCCACCAGAACTCTTCCAGAGAGGGGGCCACCATCCCATGGCTCTGTCGGCGGCAGGACGACACCACATGCTTCATAAACCTTTGAAAGTGGCCCCACGGAGCGGGCAATCGAGATGGGCAGTCCGGAGGGGGAGAGCCCACAAAGGATTTCTTGTGCCTTGCCCAGTGAATATCCGAGCAAGACCGGGGTCTCGTCATTGTCGAGCGCCTCGCGACAAAAGCGAATGATACCCGACCATACCGTCTCGGACGGCGGAAAAACGTACTGTGGGCGACCAAAAGTCGTTTCCATGATCAAGACGTCCGCTTCTCGGGGACGGCACGCCTCGGCGCTAAGACCCCGACGCAGCTTGAAATCACCGGTGTAGAGAAGGGAGCCATCCTCCCCTTGCAGAAAAACCATGGCCGACCCGAGAATATGACCGGCGGGCAGCAGTGTGATTTGGGTCTGACAGTCCTCGGGATGAGGCCCCAATCCGGCAAGACGTCGCGTCACTCCATACTCCAGCACCGTCTCCTGACGCTTCCCAGCGACACGTACCCGCATCAGTTTCTGGGTGGGCCCGGAAAAAATAACGGACTTGTGGGCACCGGTATGGTCCGAGTGGGCATGGCTCACGCACACGCCCTCCGAGGGCCCGATGGCGATGGGCGCATCCAGCCAGAGTCGCAAAGCAGGAAAATGCAGTCCGCCGCGACGGTAGCTGAAGGCCAACTCGGACATGGGCTCAGGAATATGGATTAGGGCCTTCAGCCCTCAAGGTTTCATTTCTGTCGCATCCGGGCCGTTGGCCACAAGCTGGGATGAATGCGGGCGGTTGGCCCTCTCAGAGCACCCACGGAGTGGGCCTTCAAGACAACGGACCGATTACCGAATCGAGCGATCGGCTGAAAACGGGTTGTGGTGATTTATCAGCGAAAATCTGCGCCCATCTGCGGATACTTCTCGGCACGGTTTCTTTCGTCGATGGATAGCACCCGAGGACGGGTTTTCGGTCCATGACCAAATCGGGACTAATATCTCTCGACGGAATTCCCATCGGGGTCTAACCCCATCAGCGAATCGTTCAATCACCACCGTGCCCCATTTTGACTCCAACTTCATCGACCGTGTCCGAAATGCCAGCGACGTCGTCGAGGTGATTGGGGCGTGTGTTCCTCTCAAGCGGGCCGGGACCAATTTCGTCGGATTGTGCCCGTTTCATAAGGAAAAATCACCCAGCTTTAACGTTAATGCCCAAAAGCAGATTTTTCATTGCTTTGGTTGTCAGACCGGCGGCGACGTCTTCAAGTTCATCCAGCTCTACGAGAACATCACCTTTCCCGAATCGGTGGCCCGCCTGGCGGAACGTGCGCGGATTCCGATGGAAAGTGATTCAAGCCCGGGAGCGCAACAGGCGCGAGGTCTCAAAGACCATCTCCTGAAACTCCATGAAGCGATCTGCCAACGCTGGCAGCATTGCCTGGCCAGCGAGGCCTCGGGACAGGTCGCTCGCGATTATCTGGCCAAACGCGGGCTTCCGACTGAGGCCATCCGTGAATTTCGATTGGGAGCGGCCCCGGAGTCGTGGGATGACACCGTCAACTGGGCAAGGTCGAAGGGATACGAGCCGGGGCTGGTCGAGCAGGCCGGACTCATCATCGCCCGGGAGACCGGAGGCCACTACGACCGATTCCGGGGGCGGCTGATGTTCCCCATTTGCGATGAGCAGGGACGGGTGATCGCCTTCAGTGGGCGGGTTCTCTCGGGCGACGAAAAAATTGCCAAGTACGTGAATTCGCCGGAGACACCCATTTTCACCAAAGGCAAGGTGCTGTTCGCGTTGGACAAGGCCAAGCGGGCCATCCTGGATGCGGGTCACGCCGTCATCTGCGAGGGGCAGATTGATACCATCGCCTGCCATGTGGCGGGAGTTCGAAACGTCGTTGCCCCACAGGGGACGGCCCTGACCGCCGACCACGCCCGGGTGTTGAAGCGATATGTCAACGAGGTGGTGCTCTGCTTCGATGGAGACGGAGCGGGAACCAAGGCAGCGGTCCGATCGCTGGATGATCTCCTCGCCTCGGGTCTCGCCATTCGCGTGGCCAGCATTCCTCCGCCCGATGATCCGGATAGCTACCTGAAATCCCATGGCCCGGAGGCATTCCAGGCCATCCTCAAGAGGGCGGACGGTTACTTCGACTTCCTCCTGCGGCATCTGTGCCAGCAAAACGACCTGGGAACCGACCGGGGACGCACAACCGTCGTCCGCGCCATGGCGGAGGCGGTTCACAAGACTGGAAGTGCCGTGCTTGTGGATACCTATGCCCAAAAGACCAGCCAGCGACTGGGAGTCGCGGTCGACGCCGTCCGGATGGAATTCCGAAAGGTCAAGATGGCAGGGACCAAAAGGCCTGAGCCGGAAATCGAGGAGGATGAATCGGATGACCAACCGCCGGCGCGCCCGCCCCAAGCCGAACTATGGCTGCTCAAGCTGCTCCTGTTGACCCCGGAATTGACGGACTTCGCCGTCAACCATCTGGACCCGGCGTGGATCACCGACGAACGGGTTCGACGGATTGCGGCTGTCCACTTGTCTCAAACACCGTCGGTGGCTTCTCTTCTGAACCTCTTTGAAGGCGAGGCTGGCCTGTCGCATTTCATCAGCGAGGCCGCCAGCGAACAAAGGTCCATCCCGGAACCGGAGAAACAGTTGATCGACGTCATTCTCAAGTTACGGAATGCCTCCATAGATCGGCAAATCTCCGAATTGAACAGTCATCTGGTTGATTCCGGGTTGACTGACGATGAACGGATGGAAGCCCTCAGCATGCAGCAACGATTGCGAACCGAAAGACGCAACCCCTTGCTCCCTCTCGACGGAGGAAACCCGCCGGAATCCGAGCCTCTCTAAACGAAAACAGCCCGACCTTTCGGGTCGGGCTGAAAAATCGGACACGCGTCCGAAGGTGAAAGTCCTGCCTGCGGACTACTTCTTTGGAGCCGTCGCCGGGGTGATGGTTGCGGCAACAGAATTCAATTCAGAAACCACCGCCTGGATGGAGCGTTGGACGTCCGTTCCCTCGTTCTGCGCCTTCGTGATCGACAACTTGGCGGCATCGATACCGGCGACGGTCAGGTCGTTGCTCAAGTATTTCTGGAGGTCCTTCAAGTCGGACAACCACGGTCCGAACTGGGCCTTGAGAGGCGTAACGACCTCCTTGATGCGGGCAAACGTCTCCTGGAGCCGTGCTTTCCGCTGGACCGCGAGTTCCCGGATTTCGGGATTCTTGACCTCGGACAATTGCTTCTCCCAATTGGCAAAATAGGTCTTTCCATCGGCCTGAATCGTCTTGGCGCGGTCCGTCACCCGCTCAGAAGCCGACTCGAGCTTGTCGATGGACTTGGAATAGGCCTCGAACGCCTTGCGCGGATCGGTGGTGGCCGAGGTGGCGATATCGTTCAGGGCCTTGACCGTTGCGTCGATGGCCTTGCTGCCATTGACGATTTCGGTGCGGAAATCGGCGATACCTTCACCGGTCCGGTCCACCTGCTTGTAGCCGGCGGTGGTTCCGCAACCCGTAAAGGCGGCGGCACCAAGGGCCGCAATCAGGACAAATGTGACAGGCTGTTTTTTGAGAAACATCGTTGAGAATGGGTAGGATAGGATAACGCTTTAAAACCATCGGTCTTGGGTCTCAACCAATGATTTCGGGGAGGATCAACCGACTCAGCGCTTCAAGTAAATGGATTTTCGCTGAAATCCATCGATTTTCGGACCGATTTGGTCGTTGAAATGGTGGGCCCAACAGGATTCGAACCTGTAACCAAGGGATTATGAGTCCCCTGCTCTAACCGTTGAGCTATGGGCCCACATGAATCAACCCAGTCGAGGATGGGTGACCTATTTCGCCTGTGCCCCGATTAACGGCAAGATATTTCGGAAGCACCAGCCCCCCAGGTCTTCTTTGAAGGCAACGAGCAGGTCTCGCAATTCCTGAGTTTTGACCTCGCCAAGAAACGCCTTCAGGACCATGGCGGTTTAAACGTAGGCGGGCAAAAGAGTAACACACCCGCTCCCGAACCAAGTTGATGTGTCTTTCTTGAAAATCCCGTTTGATCTAAACCTGTCCTTTGCAGAAGGACACATATTCTGAACTCGGTTGGTATGAGTCAGCATCCCGTTTTGGCTGAACGATTGAGTACGGCCCTCGAAGGTGGATTGAGCGCTGGAAGCACCGGTGGCCAACGAACTTGAACCACGCAAGTTATGTCACGGTTCAGGCTTTCAATGCCTTCAGCTTGAGTCGCGGCCTAATAACTTCCAGCCTGCCACGTTGACGTCATGAGCGGAATGGAACCACAGCCTTCCCGCGGCGCATCAGGCACCGCGCCAGAGCATCCGGATGATTGGATTCGGGAGGCTCTTGCCTGCCATGAAGCGTCGCTGCTGCGGTATGCCTACTCTCTGACTCAAGACCTTGAAACCGCCCAGGATGTGGTGCAGGACACCTTCCTCAAACTTTGCGAACAGCCCCGCGAAACAGTTGCTCCGTTTCTTGTGCGGTGGCTGTTCACGGTGTGTCGCAATCGAGCGCTCGATGTCCTGCGAAAATCCAGACGTACCGGAGAACTGAGCGACGAAGACATGAACCGTCAACCGGCCACAGGCCCCAGTCCAGCCGAAGCGACTGAACTTCAGGACAGCAGCGCCTGGGTGGCCCGGCTGCTGGAAAGCCTGCCCCGAAACCAGCGCGAGGTCGTCCGCCTGAAATTCCAGTCGCAATTGAGCTATCAGGAGATAGCCGACGTGACCCGGTTGAGCGTCACCAACGTGGGATTCCTGCTGCACACCGCGTTGAAAACCCTGCGCCAACGATTGGAGACCGTCGACCAGCCCCGGACGATGAATTCCCAATCGGTCGGAAATCCTCTTGCAAAAGCGCCATGAACCTGACGCCACATTCCCCGGAACTGACCGCCTACGTCCTGGGCGAACTGCCGGACGACCAGCGACGGGAGGTCGAAGCCATCCTGGCGGTCCGGCCCGATTTACAATGGGAAGTCGACCAATTGCGGTCTCTAACATCCACTGTCGCACTGGCTCTCCAGGCAGAACCCGTCTGGACCCTTTCTCCGGCACGTCGAAGGTCGATCCTGGATCGCTCGCCTTTGAAGGCGAACTGGTTCCGGTGGGCATGGCCCTCGTCCATTCGTGATCCCCGCCGGCTGCTGCCGCTGCTGCAATGGGCGGGGGCCTCCCTGGCTGCGATTGCGTGCGGCCTTCTTTGGTGGGAATTCCATCATCCGGTCAATCTGGATGTGTCAACGCCCACGCTGGCCTACGTCGAACCGGCGAACTCCCTCGCAAACACGTATCCACTGGTCAGTCGATCTCTGGAGAAAGAGGCGGTGACGACGAGGTTCTCAACGAATTCCCCGATTGACGCCGACACCCAGGGTCGAGTCCCTGGGTTGGGGCGGGAAAAGCGAGACCTCGCCCGACAACCAAAATCGGTTGCGTCCCTCGCAGTTGAAGTTCCGTCGGGGGACGCTTCCGCAAAGCCTGCCCTGGCAGTTCCCATTGCTGGAGCTTCTACTGAGGCAGCAGCCTCGGCCCTCAGGAAAGTGCAGGACGATAAAGGCCAAACGGCAGGACGAAGCTTCCAATTTCAGTCGGCGGCCTCGGTGGAACCGTCGCCGCTGAGTGAATTGGCCGAAAAGCGTTCCTTGGGATTGGGCTATCCGGCAGGCCAGCAACTCACGCCGCTGGCATGGAGCACCTCGTCGCCGCCTCAAATGGTGCGTTTCGCGCGATTCGATGATTCAGGCTATCGATTGGTCCGAACCCGGATTCTTGAGGGAACGCGACCGCTACCCGAGTTCGTGCGGCTGGAGGAGCTTATCAACTACTTCCGGTACGAGGATGTCTCCGGCACCGGATCGCCCCCTTCCCGGTTGCTCAAGACCCGATTCGCGTGGTCCGTGTGCCCATGGAATCCAGGCCATGTGCTGGTCCGGGTGGCTCTCCAATGGGGCGAGAGGACCAACGGAACTGCCGTCACCCGACGGCTGATGCTCGCTGTGGATGGAAGTATAGAAGGACCTGTTGATGGAGCTATACTCGGCATTGTAGATGAAAGCATAGAAGGACCTGTCGATGGAGCTGTACTCGGCGC
>CAITXU010000237.1 GCA_903896505.1 uncultured Verrucomicrobiota bacterium
AGCAACGGACTTTTGCTTTGCGATTTGACGACACCGCCCGGTTGCTCGCGGGTGATCACAAAGGCCTTGGGGGAAAGGATTTTCAGTTTGGTCTCAATCGGTACGATCGATTCCGTCTCGGAAGCAATATCAAAAACCCCTCCGTCGACGGGGGCACTTGCGTCACGCCGGGGGTCCACGATCCAGAGTTGGTACTGCTCCCTGAGTCGATCGTTGGGCTTCAAACCTCGAAGTCTCAGGACACCATCCTGACGTCCATTGCTCCAAAGAATTTCGCCGGAAGGCGTTCCCGTCGCTGAACCCTTGGGTGGCAATGATATCCGGATCAAATCAGGTGCCCGTTCCAGTTCCTGGATACGAGTCGACAATGCCATGCCGGAAGCCCCTGCCGCCTCACCAAAATGGCGTACACCAATGGTCACCGCGAACAATAGGCAGGCGGCGGCTGCCAACCAGCCGCCCCAGACTCGAAGAACAGTTCCGAAATCCGGACGAAGAATAGGCGCCTCGACTGGGGGCGCAGAAATCCGGGGAATGGAAGCCATGAGGCAACGCTGCAGCGCCTTGGGCAACGGCTCCAGTCCCCCCTCCAATAAGAGAGCCGCATGAACTGCGGCTGCGGTTCGCTCGATGGCGTCCGTCTCCGCGACCGGATCGAATCCTTCCGTCACTGCATCCACCAAGGGTTGCAAGTCCTCATCACGGGGAGTTTCTTTTCTCATGAGGATGCCTCCATTTTCGAACCAGCAAGAGCCTGACGCAAGCGCAGCAAACCGCGACGCAATAAGGTTTTAACCGTTCCCAGCGGGATTTCCAGCCTGGAAGAAATTTCCTGATGGGTATGGCCGTCGCGCAGCGAAAGCTCGATGATCTGCTGTTGCTCTTGCGGTAGACCACGCAACAGACGCATCGCCTGCTCTGCTTCGTCATCCCCATCCACAATAACTGAATTTCCGGCAGCAGGCTCCATTTCCTCTTCCAGGGCACTCACCTCCGGAAGTCGCCCGAGACGACGGCGGCAATCCAGCAAACGACGCCGGGCAATGACCATGACAAATGTGGTTTCTGATCCCCGACTGGCGTCGAATCGATGAGCGTCCCGCCAGAGATGGATAAACGTCTCCTGGACGACATCCTCCGCTTCGTGTGAGGAACCAAGAAACCGCTTGGCGGCCGACCAGATCAGCGGCCCGTAACGTTCAACGCACCGCTCCATGGCGTCAGCCTCACCAGCCGCCACACGCGGAAGCAGGATTTCCTCGGCCATTTCGAGCGGAGAATGAGGTGAGACCACAACTGTGGCAATGGGAAGAGTCATGACGGGACCCCGAACATTGGTGAAGTGGATTGGGACCTGACCGGAACCGCCCGAGGCGGTTCCGGTTGGCCCGGCGGGGTCTCCGAAGTGTTAGCTGGCTGGTAACAGGACGCTGTCGATCACGTGAATAATGCCATTGGACGCCTGGATGTCTGGCTTGATGACGGTGGACTCGTTGATCTTCACTTTTCCATCATCCACCGTCACGTGAACGGAGCCGCCTTGAAGGGTCGGAGCGGACTTGGCAGAGATGGCCGCCAAGGCTCCAACCTTCCCGGAAACGACGTGGTATTTCAGGATGGCTTGAAGTTTGGCCTTATTCTCTGGCTTGAGCAGGGACTCCACGGTGCCTTCCGGCAACTTGGCAAAGGCTTCATCCGTGGGGGCAAACACCGTGAACGGACCATGGCCACTCAGGGCCTCGGTCAATCCAGCCGCATGCAGGGCGGCGGCCAGGGTCTTGAACGACCCGGCGGCCGCCGCAGTTTCCAGAATGGTCTTCGATGCGTGTCCGGCCTGGGTGGTTGTTGAAGTTGTTTGCGCGCAGGGGGCTCCAATCGCGGGCACCAAAAGGGCACCGGCAAGCGTGGTAACGGCGATGAATGTACGTGTTTTCATGATAGTTTTGTCGGACGCCTTGTTTGCGGCGTACATGAGGTATTTCGTCACCCGAATGTTTTTGGATTCACAATCTGCAAGGATTTGTGTGGGCTCTCATTTCAACGGGCCATCCGGGCACGATCCCAAAAGTTTCTTTCCAAGTGAAAACCACCTTCCTTTCAACTCCGGGAGTTCCCGGACGCCGTCCGTTCTCCGCCTTTACCCTCATCGAACTGCTGGTAGTGATCGCCATCATCGCGATCCTCGCCGGAATGCTTCTACCCTCACTCTCGGGCGCAAATCGGCGCGCTGGACAGGCAAAATGCCTGAACAATCTCCGTCAAATGAGCCTGGCCCTGTTTGGCTATGTCAACGACCAGGTAAAATTCCCACCCTACACCTCACCCGGTGACCCGAACCTCTGGCTGACGTTTCTCATGAAGCAATCTGCCAACGTCCATCAGATGCGCTACTGCCCAGCAGCACCGGAACCATTGAAGAGGGTCAGCCGCAATCCGGCCAATCCCGATTACGGCACCGCCAGCGAAACATGGATTTGGCACACCAACACAACCTCGGGTTATCAAGGAAGTTATGCCTTCAATGGCTGGATGTACGGCGATGCCGCCAGCATCGGATTTCCATCGACCAAGGTTTACAATAATGAAAATGCCGTGGAATCAACCACCCTCACTCCCTGTTTTGGAGATGCCATGTGGGTGGATGCATGGCCGGAAGAAACCGACAAGCCAGCCAGCAATTTATGGGAAGGCGACGGCGTCTCAGGCGGATTGGGACGGTTCCTGATAGCTCGCCACGGCGCGCGCGCTCCGGCTGCCGCTCCGCGTAAAAACGCCAAGGGCACCCCCATGGTGGGAGCCGGCGACTTTGCCTACATGGACGGCCACGCGGACGCCGTCAAATTGGAACGCCTCTGGACCCTTCGCTGGCACAAAGGCTGGGTGACACCCGAACCGCACCCGAAATAACCCCGCACCCAAGGTTCCTTCCTATGTCGGTGAACGAACGATACAAATAGACAAAGGGACAGGTCATTTGTTTGACACATTTCCTTCCCTCGGTTACTTTCCTCCTATGCGACAGGCTCGCTTGAAGTTGGATTCCTGTGTGGGAGCGGCGTACTACCACTGCATTTCACGGGTGGTGGAGCGGCGGATGGCGTTTGGTCCCAATGAGAAGGAGCAGTTTGTCCATTGGATGCAGGCGTATGCCGGGTTCTGTGGAGTACGGGTGCTTACCTACTGCATCATGTCCAATCACTTCCATATCCTGGTGGAGGTATCTCAGCGTCCG
>CAITXU010000238.1 GCA_903896505.1 uncultured Verrucomicrobiota bacterium
GACGTTGACCGAGGCGATGGCAACGTACCGGATGTGGGTGTTTGGCGAAGGATTGGTGGAAGGGATACCGAGTCCGGACGGACCGGCGATACGTCCCGGAATCGCACCGGAGAAGGTCCGTGTGGTGGTGGCGGCCCAAGGGAAGCTCAGCTGGGGAGACTATGTGCGGTGTCGGGTGCGGTACTTCACGGATGGAACGGTGATAGGAAGCCGGGCTTGGGTGAACGAGGTGTTTGAGCAGCATCGGCAGCGCTTTGGGGCCAGGCGCAAGGATGGGGCACGGAAGTTTCGATTCCTTGCTGACCAGAGCTTGTTTGGGATGCGGGATTTGCGGGTTCGTCCTGTTGCTGAGGTAGGAGACGGTTGAACGACGGTTCAACGATGCTGGCTCGTACGATTCCGGACGGCGGCGGGCATTGGCTTTTGATCGCATCCGAGGCGTGTTCCGATTAGCCTTAGCCAAGTTGATTTCGGTCGTACAGCGTTACAGTCTGCAATACCTCATTTTGAGGTTTATCTGTCTTCTTTTCTTGGCGTGGAGAAGTAACGCAGATTTGTCGACGTCATGGGAACAACACTCCGGGTATCGGATTGCAAGACTTTCAGTTTCATCCGGTCGGGGTGATGGGTTTGTGCCTCTTTCATCCGCATCGACCGGCATTCAGTTCACGAATCAACTAACTTCGGCCCAAATTGCAGGCAACCGACTGTTGGAGGACGGATCCGGTGTGGCTTTGGGCGATATCAACGGAGATGGTCGTTGCGACATTTTCCTGTGCAGTCTGTCAGGGGATAATCGACTTTATCTCAATCTGGGTGACTGGAAATTCAAAGACATCACGGAAGAGGCTGGAGTTCGCTGTGCAGGACAAGCTTCGACTGGAGCTGTGTTGGAGGACATGAATGGCGACGGGAATCTCGATTTGCTGGTCAATTCCCTTGGCGGTGGTACGCGACTTTTTTTAAACGATGGAAAGGGTCATTTCCATGAGAACAGTGGTTCAGGACTGATCCCGCGTGGTGGCAGTCATTCCCTAGCTGTCGCAGACGTAGATGGTGACGGTTATCTCGATATCTACGTCGTCAATTACCGTTCTGCCACAGCCAAAGATTTTCCAGTTCATGTCAAATTGAAGCAGTCCAAGGGACATTGGTCTGTCCCTGTCGAACATCGCGACCAATTCATCGTTGAAACAGGTCCTGGCGGTACGGTGGTCCTATTGGAGGTGGGTGAGTCGGACGTTCTCTATCTCGGTGATGGACAAGGTCATTTTCAGCCGCAATCGTGGACTCAAGGCCATTTCCTGGATGAATCTGGTCACGCATTGGAGGAGGCACCCCGAGATTGGGGGCTTTCGGTTCAGATTCGCGATATCAATGGAGACGGATTGCCGGACATCTACGTCTGCAACGATTACTTCACTCCGGATCGCATCTGGATCAATCAGGGACATGGAACGTTTCGATTATTGCCCCGACTCGCGGTCCGAAAAACATCGTGGGCTTCCATGGGAGTGGACATGGCGGATATCGACCGGGACGGACATCCAGATATATTTGTCACTGAAATGCTAAGCCGGGATTTCTCTCGTAGGAAAATCCAACATAGCCTTCTTGAAATTCAGGCGCTTCCGCAGTGGGGTTGGGGATGGAGCCCGCTTGACTGGGAGTCAAGGACCCAAGTGATGCGCAATACTCTGGGGTGGAACCGGGGCGATGGTACGTTTGCTGAAATTGGCGAACTGGCAGGCGTTCATGCCTCGGAGTGGTCCTGGGGATGCCTCTTTCTCGATGTGGATTTGGATGGTTATGAAGACCTCCTGGTCGCCAATGGTCATTCGCGGGACCTTGCCAATTCTGACTCGCTTGCGCAGATGGATAAATTACCCGCGACCGCTGATGCAGCTACCCGGGAAAAGACATTGGGTATTTTCCCCCCTTTACCACTTTCACACCTTGCGTTCCGAAATCAAGGCGATCGGACTTTTAAAGAGATGAGTCAAACGTGGGGCTTCAACTTGAAGTCGGCTGCAACCGGAATGGCCGTGGGAGACCTGGACAACGACGGGGACCTGGACGTGGTGATCAACAACTTGAACGGAGAAGCGAGTGTGCTGAGGAATGAGGGGAGTGGGAAGCGGCTGGCGGTGAGGTTGAAGGGAGCCGGAGGGAACACA
>CAITXU010000239.1 GCA_903896505.1 uncultured Verrucomicrobiota bacterium
AAACCAACTGGACTTCTTCCTCGGTCACATTCAGTACCCTCGCAGGCGTGATTCGGGCGGAGTTCAACGTCGACCGGGTCACGGTCAACCTCACCGCTCCGCACGGCCTCAAGCTCCGCGAAACTGTGATGACCAGTCAGGGTGAACTTCAGGTTCATTCATTGAATACGGGGGTCCCACACGCCGTGGTCTTTGTTCCGGACGCCGACCGGGTGATGATTTCTTCCCTCGGGTCCGAACTTCGCTGGCACGAGCATTTCAAACCCCGTGGCACCAACGTTAATTTTGCACAGGTTTTGGGGCCAAATCATCTGCGGGTTAGAACCTACGAACGTGGAGTCGAGGGTGAGACCCTGGCTTGCGGAACCGGTGTTTCAGCAACGGCCATGATCAGCGCCAGGATTCACGGTTTCAGTTCCCCCGTCCGGGTTCAGGTTCAAGGTGGCGACGAGTTGGAAGTTTCCTTTCAAGAGACCTTGAATGGATTCAGTGATGTTCGGCTCAACGGACCCGCAACCTTTGTCTTTGATGGCACCCTCAATCTCTAAATTAGCCAGGAATCGCAACTTTAGGGCTTAGACCCGCTCCAAATAAACCGGGGATTTACAAATCTGTAAAGACGCCTGCCCCATGTCCCTTCGGCTCGTCACTGTACTTATTCCGCGAGTCAGGAATATCGTATCTGCATCGGTGAGGACGGTTGCGTTGGAGGAACGATGCTGATTTACTCCGGAGGCGTATGAGTAGCCCGGCACCAGCGTCCTCCCGATTCACCTTGACCGCCTGGGTGGTCATCTTGATCGCGGTCATCGGCTTCCTTTTCGACACCTACGAGCTCTTGATGTTTCCGCTGATTGCCAATCCGGCGGTTGCGGAACTGCTCCAGCTCCCCCCCAACCATCCCGAGGTCCGAGATTGGGTGGGAAAGATGCTCTGGATCACGGCGTTGTCGGGCGGAGTTTTTGGGCTGCTGGGGGGCTGGTTAACGGATCGCATTGGTCGCAAGACCGTTCTGGCGGGAAGCATCGCGCTCTATGCCGTCTCCCCAGCACTCGCCTCCCTGAGCACGAGCCTGGCATCGTTCATCTTTTTCAGGTCCACCACTTTTATTGGCGTCTGTGTCGAGTTTGTGGCGGCCATTACCTGGTTGGCGGAGCTTTTTCCAGATGCGAAGCAAAAGGAAATCGTGCTGGGAGTCACCCAAGCATTTGCCTCGCTGGGGGGCATACTGGTGACCCAGGCCAATTCCATGGTTCTGAAGGCAGCGGCCACCCTGCCCCTTCTGCCGATTGCAGAGCCCCTCAATGGGCACGCCACCTGGCGGTACCTGTTGATGACCGGGTTATTGCCTGCCATCCCGATTGCGCTGCTGCTGCCATTCGCTCCAGAATCCCAGGTTTGGAAGGAACGGCGGAACTCCGGTACGCTTCGACGGCCCAGCCTTTGGGCCCTTTTTTCACCGTCATTGCGTCGGACCACCTTTGTCACCGCAGGGCTGTCGGCCTGTGCCTACGCTGTCGCGTTTGGGGCGCTTCAGTTGACACCGACCCAAATTGCTCCAGGGCTACCCGACCTTGCTGACGAACGCGCAGCGCTCAAGCCGCTCATTATTGAAGCTTCGGCTTTGAACAAACAGCTGGACGAAGTGACACCGGCCTTCCTGTCCGCGACGGAGGCCGTTGCTGGTCTCAAGGAATTGTCCGGGCAACGGACCAAGGCCCGCCAGGCGATCAATGCGGCAAAGAAAGCCTCGGAAAATCCGTCGTTGGACGACGCCGCCAAAGCGGTCGCACTCGGAAAAATTGCCAGCCTCACCAATGGATTTGCCGAACTGGACAAACGACTGTCGGAAATCACGAAAGACAATCCGGACGCGCGGCGGGCAGTGATCAATCGGGAAAAGGTCCTGGGTCAACTGGCTGCCAACCGGACGAGGCAGGATGCACCCGACAAAATCCTCAAGGAACGAGGCAACACGGTGCAATTCTGGCAGGAAACAGGAGGTCTTCTGGGTCGGATTACGCTCGCGGGATTGGTTGTGACAGCATTGGCTCGAAGGAAGATTCTTAGACTCTTTCAAGTCCCAGCTCTGATCATCGCGCCGCTGACGTACTACTACATCTTCCGCAACAATCCTGAATTATTCCCATGGGCTGTGGCTGCACTTGGCTTCACGACCACCGCCCAATTCAGTTATTTCGGTGAATACCTGCCCAAGGTATTCCCCGTTCACCTGCGAGGCACCGGGGCCAGTTTCGCCACCAACGTTGGCGGTCGGATGATTGGAACCTCCGCCGCCTTGGTGACCTCCAAAGTGCTCGCACCGAATTTTTCGGGTTCCACCTACGAACAGGTCGCCACCGCTGCCGCCATCGTTGCAACGGCGGTCATGGCCATTGGATTATTGCTTAGCTTTCAATTGCCTGAACCCGCTGCTCAGGCGAGCGATTCACTTTGACGCTGGCCAACTACCGGAAAGCAGGCTACCTAAGTCACGCGGAGTGCATCCGTAGCTCAATTGGATAGAGCATTTGACTTCGGATCAAAGGGTTGCAGGTTCAAGTCCTGCCGGATGCACCAGTTCTCGCCCGGTTGCCGTTCTCTTCGGCTGACCTGATTGCATGGAGTCCCGCTGGCGACCCATTTGTGGCTACCAATGCCGTTGTGTCGCAGATTCTTCCCACGACCAACGGCATTAGGTTTTTTCGCGTTATCCAATTCCCCTAGCGTCCCCGTTACAGGGGAGACTTGGCTTTGGCAGGGACCTCGTTCATGTCTATCGCGGCAAGGCTTTCACGCAATTGCGGGGAGTCGGGCAGAAGGTCGAGGGATTCGGTGATGATCCGCCGTGCCTCGTCCCGTTTCCCCTCGGATAAGGCCTTCCGGGCCAGCCAGGTTTTGGCTTCGATGGAGGTCTTTGCGATGCTGCGATAGATTGCTTCGGCTTCAGCCGTGTGGTTTTCGGCCAAGGCCATTCGGGCGAGAAGTTGCTTGCCCAAATCTGACTGCGCCAGCTGCGGCTGTTCGGCCACATATTTGCGTGCGAGCTCGTAATCTTTCTTGTCGGAGGCATCGATCGCGAGCAATGACGCAGCGCGTGAGCCCGTCGAAGAGCTGTGCTTCGCCATGCCGCGCAATTGAGCGAGCGCATCGTCGCGGCGCCCGACTTCCAGGAGGAGTTGGGCTCTCACCAAAGTGGTGGAAATGGGCAGGCCACCGTTCCCCAAATAATCGAGGGCAGCACGAGGATTCCGATTCAGCCTGAGCGCCTCCGCATAGGCGGCGGAAAGAGAATCCGGGTCACTCGGTTCCACCTGTGCCGATCGTCGAAGCTGAATGGCGGCCTCCCGCCATCCGGCAGTCAAAAAAATGTGCGAGAAGACATTTGATCCCCTCAGGAGGGCACTGAAGTCCGGGGCCAGCTTGGGCTTACGATCGAACGCGGCCTGCTCCTCCCGGGCGGCCCTTTCCAACAGTGCAAAGAATGGCGGACGATTGGTGTCGCCCCAACTTGTTGTGAACGTGACACCCGAGGGATTGAGCGACTGCTTGCTACGATAATAGAGCACCCGTTGGAGTGCTCCCGCCAAGTCTGGGTCCCAGCTTTGGAGTCTGGGGGGTTCGGTGGTCAATAAATCGAGCGCCGCAGATTCATTTCCGGTTTGTAAGGCATCCAGCACACGCAGCCAGAAGACTTCGGGACGTTGCGCCGCGTAGGTGCTCGCATAAGGCAATCGCTTGAACGCCTCGGAATCAAAAAACCGTCCGGGCTTGATTCCATCGACCAGCTGAACCAGCCGTTCCAGTTCTCCTGGCGTGGTGACCCC
>CAITXU010000240.1 GCA_903896505.1 uncultured Verrucomicrobiota bacterium
GGACGCGCTCCTGCAAGTCCCTATATCGATTTCGACCACCATCGCCGACGCACTACCTCGCCCGTTCGTTCGGCGGCTACGGGGGACCGAGTCTATACCCCACCGATTTGGCGCTGGAATGGCCGCCAACCGGTGTCCCATTCGTAGGATTCCAACCCCCAAAACCGCTTCTTGTAGTCCATGCAGGAGGCGTCGGACAGGGCGTATCCAGGGTAGTAATAACGAAGGCCCAGACGCTTCGCGTGGGCTATTTCCAACAGCATGGTGTAGATTCCCAGGCTGCGTTCCGCCATTTCCGGATCAAAAAATCCGTACAAACTGGCGAGACTATTCTCGCCTTTCGCCACGTAACTGGAGGCCAGCAAGCGCCCGCCAGACCGCAAATCAAATTCAATCCCCTGAACAGGATGGACGCCCGGTGCCGGCCCAAGAAAATCATCCAACGCCTCCGGTATCCCTTCCACAAACCGACGCTTGTGCCGATCGAACAATTGACGCCGCTCGTCATCCACGACCGGCTGGCGAATGATGATCTGAAGGTCGCTATTGCGGCGGACGATCCGCCGCTGACTCTGGCTGAGCCGAAACCGGGACAATGCAATCCGGAGGTGAAGCAGCTCGGCAGGCTTACCCCGCCAAGCGATCATGTTCTGGCGGAAGAAGGTGGTCCCCAAAAACCACCACGCCCCCGACCAGAGCTGGTCCATCAGCCGGGGCGGAACGGACCAACTGACAAAGCTGTCCTCGTAGGGTGTTCGCACCTTGACCAGAACGAGCACCCGCCGCCGTTCCGCGTCAAATCGAAACCGCCAGGAATCTCATCCGAACTAATCCTCACTGAAGAGGTATTCCAGGTCATCCTTGGTCAGGTTACTGGCAAAACCTTCTTCTCCCAGCACATCGAGGATGGTTTGCGATTTGCGCTGTTGCAGTTCCCAGATTTTTTCTTCGACGGTCCCGGGCGCAATCAGCCGGTAGGCGTTCACGGTCCGGGTTTGGCCGATACGATGAGATCGATCAATGGCCTGGGCTTCCACGGCAGGATTCCACCATGGGTCATAGAGGACCACATAGCTGGCGGTGGTCAGATTCAACCCGGTACCCGCCGCCCTCAACGACAGCAGGAAAACGGTGGCGTCGGCCTCTGCCTGGAAGGCATTGACCACTTCCTGGCGCCCCTTGGTTTCGCCGGTGAGCATGTAGGTCTTGAGACCTCGCTCCTTGCAGGCCCCCTCGAGCAGTCGGAGCATTTCCACAAACTGGGAGAACAACAGGACCTTGTTGCCGCTGGCCAGGATCGGTTCCAGCAATTCGAACAAGGTCTCCGTCTTGCCGCTGGGACTGTCGTTTCCAACGAGCTTGGGGTGGCAGCAAATCTGGCGCAGCCGGGTCAAGGCGGCGAGGACGTGCATCTTGGACTTGGCCATGCCCTTTTCCTGGAGGGCCTTCATGACCTGCTCGCGGCTTCGGCGCAACTCGGCCAGGTACAACTTGCGTTGTTCTTCGTGCAGGTCGCAGTCGCGACGCTCCTCGATCCGGTCGGGCAGGTCCTTGGCCACCTGCTTTTTCAAGCGGCGGAGCATTAGCGGACGGAGGCGGGCGCTGAGGCGGCGGCGGGCCGCGCTGAATTCCCAGGGGGCTCCATCGCCCTTGGGCTCATAGATTTCATGGAACGACGCCTGGCTGCCGAGGTAGGCAGGCTGGATAAAGTCAACGATGCTCCAGAGGTCGAGCAGACGGTTTTCCAACGGAGTTCCCGTCAATGCCAGCCGGTGGTCGGCCTGGATTTCCTTCACCGCAATGGTCACCTGGGCGTTGGGATTCTTGATGAACTGGGCTTCATCGAGGACCAGACAGCGAAAATCGAACTTGGACAACTCCTCCAAGTCCCGCCGAAGGATGGCGTAATTGGTGACCACCAAGTCATGTTCGGGAATCTGCTTCCGAAGATTGTGGCGCGCCTGGCCGGACTGAAGCACCAGGACCTTGAGATGTGGGGTAAATTTCTCCGCCTCACGACGCCAGTTGTGGAGAACGGAGGCGGGACAGAGAACCAGCGCCGGTTTGGGGTCCTTCGAGTGCAACTCATGCAGCCAGGTCAGCCAGGCGAGGGTTTGCAGGGTTTTTCCCAGACCCATGTCATCCGCGAGAATACCGCCCAGGCGCATGCGGCTGAGGTGGCAAAGGAAATCAAAACCTTCCTTCTGATAGGGGCGAAGATCCGCATGGATGCCGGTCGGAAGAGTGGTATCCGGCACCCCTTTGAACTCCTTCAAGCGATCCTTGAGGGCGGCAACCGCTTTTTCAGTACCCAAAGCCTCGAGAGCGGCTTCATCCAGATGGGTGGCGTGGATGAGTGAGGCCTTTTGGGCGTCGGCGCTCAAACCATCGAGTCCCAGCGTCGCCGCCATCTCCTGGGCGCGCTTGTTGGCATCCATGTCCACCTCGACCCAGCCTCCATCGGGAAGTTTGACAAACCGGGTGGTGGCGGCCGCCAAGCGTTGGAGGTCACCGTGCGAGAGCCGCATCCCCTCGGCCTCCCATTCAGCACTGACGCTGAGCCAGTCGATGCCACTGCCCTTCAGGACCAGCTTGGGTTTGACCAGACGGCGGTTGAGGAACAATCGCTGGAACGGTGGATTTCCCAAGAATTCCGCCGTCTTGGGGCGGTCGACCCAGGCGGTCGCCAGGGCGCTGAGAAAATGTTCGTTGGCATCGCCCACCCAAAGACCGGGCTCCGGGGTAAACCAGTCCAATTGCTGCAACCAATGAATGGCTGCCTGAATCCGGGGATCATCCAACACCTCGGGACGGTCGGCCAGAGAGGCGGCTTCCCGGGTTCTGGCCCATTCGTGGCCGTTCCATTGCCATTCGGAGCCATCGCGGTCGCTCGTGGCCAGGAGGCGCAAGCGCACCACTTCATCCGCCAGTTCGAAGACGAACTGAGGCATGGCGGAGTGGGTAATGCACAACTGACTCCAGTCGGCCTCCACAGCTTCTTTGGCCGGCTTTCCGTTGGGCTCGCCGTTGGTCGATTCAGCCGTCGACTTAGGACGGGTGGTCTGGGACCGCCGCAGCTCCGTCAGGAGTCGGTGCGACAGCTTCTTCACCGGCAGGACGGGACGCTGAGCCCATGGACCCAATAGAGTCGCGGGTGGGGCATTGCGAAGGATGTAGACCTCATGGTCCACCAAGACCAGGACGGGCTGCCCCACCATGAACCGGCAGTCGACCAGGTTGCGCACCTGACCATCGGGGAGACCCAACAGGTGGGTAAAGCTGAGGTCGCCGTCGAGGGTGTCGAGGTGCGGTTTCAATTCCGCCAGTTGCCCGTGGAACTGCAAATTCACGGCGGCACCGGTCAACTCCAACCGGCTGCCGTGAGCCCACATGGCCAGCCAGGTGAGAAGGTCGGCACCTTCCAGCAACAACGGCTCCCCTTCCCGGGCTTTGTCGATCCAGTTGGCGTGGAGCCAGTCGATCACCGCCCAGTCTTCGGCAGGAAACAGTTCCGCTTCATGGGCAGCACGGGTCCGGAGGTCGCAGAGGTCGGCCAGGAACTTTTCTTTTTCGCCCGTCCGGGAGCGAAAGAGCATGAAGCGGATGGCGAGACGCCACTGATTGAGGTCGGCGGTGGCACGGACCGGTTCGCACAGGATGCGCAACGCGGCCTTGGGAGCGTCGAGATGGGTGTGGGTGGCAGGGAGGAGCCAGTTCTCCAGTTCGTGAACGAATTGCAGTTCCTTTTCGGACTGCTCGACTTCCTGGAAGCGATCGAAGTTGGCAAACCCAATGAGTTCAGTCGGCAGGGAACGGTTGGCCCGAAGGAAAAGCATGGCCACCTCCTCGAGGCGGGCACGGGAAAGGCTGTTTTGAATCCGGCTCCACCAATCGGTCTGGCCAAAGTCATTGCGCCGCAGGGCCAGTTTCTCGAGGTAATCGTCGAACAGCAGATAGGCACGCTGAGGATCGGCGCACTCCGCCAGCAGCTTGAGCACATTCTCGCGCTCCGCCACCTTTTCCTTGGAATCCGCGAGCTCGCGCCGAAGTTCCGCTAAAGAACCATAGGTATTGCTCAACACCCGGTGATGGGCATCGTATTTGGTGGCGGCGGCACTCGGTCGGGTGGTCGGCGCTGACTTACGGACTGTTCTCGGCATAGTGGCGAATCTAATTAACGCAGTTCGCCATTATCTCTCCAATCCATCCCCAGAGGGTCAACAAGGAAGTGATTAAACCTCAAGGTGAGTCCCGATTACTTGGCGTATTCCACGCAACGCATCTCGCGAACGACCGTGATCCGGATTTGACCCGGATACAGCAAAACCTCCTCAATTTTTCGGGCCATCTGTCGCGCCAGCTGATGGGCTGCCGCGTCGTCGATGGCTTCCGGACGCACCACCACCCGCAACTCACGACCGGCCTGAACAGCAAACGCCTTTTCCACACCCGGGAATGAAACAGCGATTTCCTCCAGATTTTGAAGGCGCTTGATGTACGTGGTCATGCTCTCACTACGGGCTCCCGGGCGACTGGCACTGATGGCGTCGGCCGCAGCCACCAGAACCCCAAGCAGATTTTCATGGGGCACTTCGTCATGGTGGCTCGCCACTGCATTCACGATGTCAGCGGTTTCGCCCTCCCGCTTCAAGAACTCGGCCCCCACCAGAGCATGCGGGCCTTCGAATTCGTGCCCCATGGCCTTGCCAATATCGTGAAGCAAACCTGACCTCTTGGCCGACTGAATATCTTCTCCCAGTTCCGCCGCCATCAGCCCACATAAATGGGCAACCTCTACTGAGTGCTCGAGCACGTTCTGAGAGTAACTGTTGCGGAACCGAAGTTTGCCGAGAGTCCGGGATATCTCGTTCGACAACGGCGATAGTCCCGCCCGATAGATGGCCTCGGTTCCCGCTCGGAGGATGAAGTCGTCCATCTCTGAATTGACCGCCGCCACAACTTCCTCAATCCGAACGGGATGGATACGTCCGTCGAGGATCAATCGTTCCATGGCTTGACGCGCGACTTCCCGTCGAACGGGATCGAAACCAGAAAGCACCACGGCGTTGGGGGTGTCATCGACCAGAACGGTAACCCCCGTCACGGCTTCAAACGCGCGAATGTTTCGACCATCCCGCCCAATGATCCGCCCCTTCATGTCTTCGGTCGTCAAGGCGACCGTCGCCGTCATGGTCTCAAACGTGTGGGTGGCCGCGTACCGTTGCAGGGCGATGCCGACAATCCGCCGGGCCTCCGCTTCGGCCTGTGTTCGGGCGTTCTCGATGATATGGCGGCTCAGATCGGCTGCGTCCCGGGCCGATTCCCGTTCGACCTCCCGCAGCAGAACGGTCCGGGCCGATGCCCCATCCAATTGGGCGATGCGTTCCAATCGGGCCACGGCTTCACTGGCCTGTCGCCGCACCTCGCTGCGCTCGGACTCCGTTGCGGTCCGAAGGCCTTCCAAAGCCTCCCCCTTCGCACGGAGCTCGAGTTCCTGGGAACCCAGACGGTCCATTTGACGCATCATCGACTGCTCCCGCTCCGCCAATCGTCGCTCGTCAGATTCGATGAGTTCCCGCCGACTCGCCATCGTGCGTTCGAGCTCCGTCCGTTCGTGCGCCAACTGTTCCTTGAGAGCCAACCGGGCTTGGGCCAGCTCGGTCTCGGACGCTTGCCGAAGCCGGACCTGCATTTGATGCTCGGACGCCGCGAGTTCGGCTCGTAATGCGCGCTCGCGCAGCCGGAAGATAAAAAAGGACACGCATCCGTATCCAGCCGCGCCCAGAGCCAATCCGGCTGCGATTTGAAGCGGTTCAATTTGCATGCATTGGGGACTTGCCCGAGCGCGGATTCCGCACCCGCGCGGGCGTGATCACATAGTGCAAGCGAATGTCATGGGGCTCCAGTGGAACTTTTGGAACAATCTGTTCCTCGAAGCCAATCCCGCAGCGGAGGCCCGTGGTTTCTCCCAGGAGCCAGCGATCATAGTGCCCTTTGCCCCTCCCCAGCCGCCCACCCTCCTCATCAAAAGCGACGCCCGGTACCAGGACCCAATCCAGTTCCGTCGCCGCGATTTCTGGGCAGGCTTCAGAAGGTTCATGAACCCCAAAGGCTCCGGCGATGAGTTGGATGTCGGGATGTGCGACCTCCCTCCAGACATAGTCTTCTGGCCCCCCCCGGAAAGCCGGCGCAACGACCCGGACACCGTGTTGGATCAGATCACGCC
>CAITXU010000241.1 GCA_903896505.1 uncultured Verrucomicrobiota bacterium
GTCCCTCCGGACGCAAGTCCCTCCGAAGGAGGGACATCCAACGGAGGGACGCGCTCCTGCAAGTCCCAATATCGATTTCTACCACCATCGCCCTCGTACCACCTCGCCCGTTCGTCCGGAGGTGGACAAATGCTGCTAATTGGAAGGTTTGGAAACCTGCGCTACAAAGGATATCAGCGGGATGAAGGTGTCGTGAAGGAATTCCGCCCCTTCAGGGCTGGTAAAATCCTTCGCGGGCGGACCCGGGGCTCGCGCCCCGGGCTATCGCATTCAGCCCCCTTGGGGCTGCTTCGTCTGTTGGGCTGTCGGCGGTCCTGCGGACGGCGATTTAGCTTCGCTTCTGCGTCATCGGCGTCGTTCGTACCACCCGAGGCTGGACAGGTGCTACAAGGCTATAGCGCGCCACACCGTGAGCCAATGTGGTTCCGATCACCTTGGTTTTCACCCGGGTGCCTGCCTTTCATCTGCGTGAATCTGTGAAAATCTGCGGACAACTTTCTGCCGTCTTTGGGTCGCACCGTGGGCGCTAAAACAAGGGGCGATGTCAAAATGCGTTGCCATGGGGTGGGCCGGTTGCTAGAGGCCATGGGTGATTCGAGCACCGCGACTTCTCCTCGCATTTCTGGTCTTACGTTTTGGACTGGGCCCTTTTTTGACCCGCGCCGACTCGGCGGGCGGGGAGGCCACCCGTCGGGGACTCACTATCCAAGCTGTAGCGCAGCCTTCCGATTTGTCGCGGGACCGGCGCCGTTATCCGCCAGACCGGGAGGTCCTTGTCCGGCATCTGGCGTTGGACATCACCCCGGACTTCAAGCTGCGGACGATCACCGGAGAGGTGAATATCCGGTTTCAGCCCAACTTGAAGCCGGTCACGCAGGTGACGCTCGATGCGGTGGACCTGGCCATTCAGTCGGTGAAATCGGGTGAACCCATTCAGGCGTGGCAGGCCGCCGACGGCAAGTTGGTTGTCACCTTTACCCAACCGATTCCGGCTGACCGGGAGGCTAATCTGGTCGTGACCTATTCGGCTGAACCGACCAAGGGCATCTATTTTCGGACGCCGGAGATGGGTTACAAAGAGGGGGATACCCACCTGTTCTCACAAGGAGAGGCAGAGGATTCCCGGTATTGGTACCCGATGATCGACGCTCCCAATGCCAAATTCCCCACGGAAGTCACCTGTCGGGTTCCGGACGGCATGACCGTGATTTCCAATGGACGGCTGGTTTCACAGGAAAAGGACCCGGCGTCAGGACTGACACGCTTTCATTGGACCCAGGAGAAACCGCACGCCAACTACCTGGTGACGTTGGTGGCGGGATACTTCAAGAAATTGGAAGACCACCACCGGGATGTCCCGCTGGCGTTTTGGACGCCACCCTCGGAAATCGACGCTGCTCGCAGTTCCTTTCAGGATTCCCGGGAGGTCATGGATTTCCTGGAGAAGGAAACCGGTACGCCGTATCCGTGGGACAAGTACGACCAGATTTGTGTGAATGATTTTGTCGAGGGCGGCATGGAAAACACCAGTGCGACAACCCTCACCGACGACACCTTGTTCACCGCTGAAACGGAGAACATCCATGACAGCGGCTCCCTGGTTTCCCACGAGATGGCGCATCAATGGTTCGGCGATTTGGTGACCAGCAAGGATTGGAGCGACATCTGGTTGAACGAGGGGTTTGCCACGTATTACGAGGTGCTCTACGAAGGCCATAAGCACGGACGGGATTCGATGCTGTATGAGTTGTACCACAATGCCCGGGGCATCCTGGCCGAGGCGAACGATACGAATGCCATCGTCCGGAAAAACTATGGGGACCCGATGAGCGTGTTCAATTACCTCGCCTATCCCAAGGGGGGCTGGGTGTTGCACATGCTGCGCAGCCAGTTGGGCGAGGACCTCTACCGCCGCTGCATCCAGACCTACCTCGCCCGACATGCCTACAAGAATGTGCAGACGGAGGACTTGCGGGCGGTCATCCACGAGCTTTCCGGAAGGTCCTTTGAATCGTTCTTTGACCAATGGCTTTATCACGCCCATCACCCGGAGTTGGACATCACCTACGGATGGGATGAAGCGACCCATCTGGCAAGGGTGACGGTCCGCCAGGATCAAGCCCTCAGCTCACAGGTGTTGCTGTTCGACTTTCCCCTGACCGTTCGCTGTCAGGGAT
The DNA here is from genome assembly GCA_903896505.1 of uncultured Verrucomicrobiota bacterium. Lineage (GTDB taxonomy): Bacteria > Verrucomicrobiota > Verrucomicrobiia > Limisphaerales > UBA9464 > CAILNN01. The sequence continues at coordinate 2,178 of CAITXU010000241.1, forward strand.
CCTTCGGAACGGTCGATCGGGTGGTCCAAATGAAAGAAAAGGAGGCTGATTTCTATTTTCCGCTGACTGCTGCTCCGTTGAGTGTCCGCATCGACCCGGATTACACCTTGCTGGCGAAGATTCATTTCGAGGTATCCCGGGAAATGATCAAAGTTCAACTGGCCAACACCAACGATGTGATGGGCCGTTTGCTGGCGATTGAGAAACTAGCGACCGAACAGGATCACGAGTCGGTGGCGTTGCTGGGAACCGCCCTCCGGCAAGACCCATTTCATGGGGTCCGAATTGAAGCGGCTGCTGCGCTGCGGACGATTCATACCGACGAGGCTCTCGATGCGTTGCTGGCCTCCACCGAGCAAAGCGATGCCCGGGTCCGCCAGCAGGTTGTGGCTCACCTGGGAGAATTCTACCGGGAAAGCATACCGCCGGTTTTGAACCAGATTCTGGCTCACGAGAAGAACCCCGAAGTCGTGGCGGCCGCATTGCGAGGGCTTGCGCCTTATCCGAGCGGCGGAGTTCGGGAGACCCTGTTGAAATATCTGGAGACCGATTCCTATCGAGACCGACTCACCGGGGCTGCGATCCATGCGATGAAGGCTCAGGATGATCCTTCCTACATTGAACCGCTGCTTCATCGACTTGACGGGCGCGGCAACGGGTTGAACACGCATGTCATCGCTCAGGGCATCGACGCCGTCGGTTACCTCGCGCGCAATGAAACGCAACGGGATGCCGTCCGGGAGTTTCTGGTTCGCCAGGTCAACGACCGGCGCAAGAGGGTGAAATTGGCGGCATTGACCGCCCTGGGGACCCTGGGTGATTCAAAAGTGCTGGCCGTATTGGAGACCTTTGCCAAGGCCGCCAAGGAGAGTCCCGAACGAACCCGGGCTGAAAAGGCAATCACCGCCCTTCGAAGTGCCCGGAAGCCAGTCGACGACTTCAAAGAGCTGCGGGAGGAGGTTCTTTCCTTGCAAAACGAAAGTCGGAAGCTCCGAAAGGAACTGGATGACCTGAAGAATCAGGTGCGTTCCAAGGGAGAGGCAGTCGAGAAAAAGGGCTCCAAACCAACGAAGACCCGCTAGAAGCCGGGTCCTTTGGAAACCCCGCCAATGATATCTTGAATCCGGTCTTGCAACTCAATCCCGATACCGGTTGGTTGGTTTGGTCGCAAGTGACATTTGAAGAGTCGAACCGTACATTACCGGAATGTTCTCACCCCCCCATTCCGAGGTGGAACTTCAGCATCGCTTTCGGGTTCGGCGGGGCGATGAGGTGGCGCTCGGTCCGGGCAAAGCGGACCTCCTCGAGGGCATCGCAGCCGTTGGCAGCATCGCCGAGGCCGCCAAGCATCTCGACATGTCGTACATGCGGGCGTGGACACTTGTGAAGACCATGAACCGGTGTTTCCGAACGCCTTTGGTTGTGGTGACCCGTGGCGGCACCGGACGCGGCGGGGCTCAGCTCACTCCCACTGGAAGACGGGTGCTTGAGCTTTACCGAAGCCTGGAGCAGGTGTCGCGGACTGCGGTGGCTCCGACCTGGGAGGAACTCCAAACGCTCGTGCGGCCTGACCCCTCCACTGAATCCCCGGACCCGCGGTAGCTCTCGATATATTTGACAGAAGATATCGACCTCGGTAGGACACCCGGGTGACACGCCCCTTCAATCTTCGCTGTGCGGGCAGGGCCTTTACGCTCATCGAGTTGGTGGTGGTGATTGCGATTATCGCGGTCCTGGCCGCCATGCTGTTGCCGGCGCTGGCACAGGCGAAGGCCAGGGCCAAGACCACGGTTTGTCTGAACAACGCCCACCAAATTGGGCTCGGCCACACGCTCTATCGGGGCGACAACAACGAAGTAAACATGCCGTGTCGGCTGTGTCCGGATACACCGGATGATCCCTACGGGCTCGCGGCACCGGTCCCGAGCGGGACAGCGGCTAATTCCCCACCGCCCACCGGGCCCAATGAACAGTGGTGGGCACCCTACGATCCGACCCAGGTGCCCAACGGGGTTCCCGGGGCCGGGTTCAAATTGGGTCTGATGCAGCCCTATTTCAAAACGACGAACATCTTCAAATGCCCGACCGAGCCCAAATGGCAGTCCGGATATGCCATGAATTATTCGACGGGCAGCCCGGCGGCACAGCGGGATGGAATTGTTTCCCAACCGTCCAGTCGCCTCATTGTGTGGGACCATCGGCGCAGTCCTGGATGTTCGGATTCCCGCATCACGGCGCCGCCCCGCCCGCCGTGGCTGTCCTTTACCAATGAGACCCACTATCCGCCACGGCATGGGGGCCGGTTTATCGGGTTGTTTTATGATGCCCATGCCGAGGCACTTCGTCCGTTGCTCCTTCGGGTTTCGAATTTTCGCGATCCTGGATACCTCCCAAGTCTACCAGACTACCCAGGTGAGTAGAGGAACGGAGCAAGGCAGTGAGTCAGCACCGACGATTTCATCATTCGCTGACAACGAGCCTCCCACTCGCTAAAGTCCGGAATGATCCGATTCGGCTCATTGGAGCTGAACTCCAACCTCTTTTTGTCGCCATTGGCGGGCTATACCAGCCTGCCTTTCCGATTGGTGGTGCGGGAACTGGGTGGAATTCACCTGGCCACGACGGACCTGGTGAATGCCCGATCCCTGATTGAGCGCAATCGCAAGGCGCTCAAGCTGATCGAAACCAATCCCCAGGACAGTCCCCTGGCGGTGCAATTGTTCGGGGCGGTGCCCGAAGAGATGCGGGATGCCGCGCTGTACCTCGAATCGCTGGGTGTGGCCTCCATTGACATCAACATGGGGTGTCCGGTGAAGAAGGTCACCAAGACGGGTGGAGGCTCGGCGATGATGACCGAGCATGAAAAAACTGCCCGGCTTGTCCGATGCATGGTCGAAGCGGTCCGAATTCCGGTGACTGCCAAAATGCGGTTGGGCTGGGATGACGACAACATCACCGCCCCGGAACTGGCCCGGGCATTGGAGGGTGCGGGAATTGCCGCCGTGTTTGTTCATGGTCGAACTCGCGAACAAGGCTTTGGTGGGACGGTCAACCTGTACGGGATTCGGCAGGTGGTGGAGGCCGTGGACCGAATCCCTGTGATCGGCAATGGGGATGTCACCACGCCCGAAGCCGCCCAGTGGATGTTGAAAGAGACGGGATGTTCGGGGGTCAGCATTGGACGCGGGGCCTTTTACGATCCGTGGATATTCCTTCGCACCCGGCAATTGTTGGAAACGGGCATGACACCGCCGGACGCCGGATTCGACGAGCGCGTGCGCGTCATGTGTCGGCACCTTGATCGGATGGTGGAGGTGTTTGGCGAAGAATTAGGGTGTGTCCAGTTTCGAAAGATTGCGCCATGGTATGCGCGGCGGTTTGGTCCGGTCCACGAATTCAACAAGCGCGTGGTCCAATTGCGCAGTCGCGAAGAATTCCGGCAGATACTGGAGAGCTACCTGAAATGGCGGGGTCAGTTTTGCGACGACCAGGGCGAACTCCTCCCCCGATTCCAGCCGGCACCGATGGTGGCGAGCTTTTTGCGACCGGAATCGGAAGAGGAACCCGCCAGCACCCGGCGAACGGCAATCCCAGTTCCGCAGGGTCCGGTGGAGGTGTGGTAACGAAAAAACTTTTTCGATTTTTCGTGTCCCCGGCCGGAGATTTTTCACGCCTGACTCTGTGGAGACATCCCGGCATTGGTGACGATGCGACGGAGGGTCTCCCGTGTCACCTGAACCCAAACGACCATGCTGGACTGTCTCGCCCTGACTGCCACCCAAACGGCACATTTGCCGGTTTACACTGGACCGCTGGATGCGTCATCGTTTCACACCGCGATGGACGACACGGAATCAGACCCATTGCCCTCAGGACCGATTGGCTACGACAATCTGGCGGAGTATTTCAGCGAGCTGCGGGCATTGGCCCATCATTTCCTTCAAGCAGAATCCCGAAATCCGACCCTGACGCCGACGGCACTCGTCAGCACGGCTTTGCGACGGGCCAAACCGGGCGACACCGACTGGCTGGATGTGACTTGGGAAAACCGGGCGCACTTTTTCAGCACCCTGTCGTCGCACATGCGTCGGGCCCTGGTGGACCGGGCACGGCATCGCAAGGCGAAAGGACGCGACAAGGTCGATTATCTGGCGCCGGATGATCCCCAATTGTTGAATCTGGCTTGGAATGCCGAGGAACGCCCGGAGGAATTTCTGATTTTGGACGAGGCGCGAACGAAACTGGCCGAGATGAATCCGGATTTAGCCGAGGTGCTGGCCTTGTTTTATGACCTGAAGGTGTCCACGGGGGATATCGCCCGGATTCGTCACTGCTGTGAAAAAACCGTGGACCGGGACCTCCGCCGAGGCAGGGCGTTATTGAAGATTCTTTACAAGGAGCGGGCGACCGCGTGAACCGTTGTGCACCGACCGGAAGAACAAGACTGGCTTCGGGCGGAAACGCTGGCGGAGCAATTGTCGGCGCTGACGTCCGATGAAGTGAGCGCACGCCTCCGGGCGCTGGCGACCTCCGGCGAATCCGAACTGGTTCTGGAATTGGCCCGGCAATTGATCGCCGACCGACCGGCAGTAACAGGTCTAAAGTCGGGCACCTCGTTCAACGGATTCCGACTGATTTCGATTTTGGGAGCGGGGTCCATGGGAACGGTATGGCGTGCGCGTCAGGAACTGATCGAGCGGGATGTGGCCGTCAAGGTCATCCATGCGCAACTGATTGGACCGGACCGCCACGAGCGATTCCTTCGGGAAATGCGCACCCTGGGAAAGTTGAGTCACCCAGGGTTGGTGCAGGTCTATGGGGCGGGAATCCACGATGCGGAGGGGATGACACCGATGCCCTTCTTTGCGATGGAACTGGTGGAAGGTCTCCCGCTCCACGAATGGGCGGCCGATCAGCACCGTCCGGTGGCAGTACTATTACGGGTGATGGCAGCCGTTTGTGCCGCAGTCCAGAGTGCCCATGATCGGCAGATCATTCATCGGGACCTGAAACCGGCCAATATTTTGGTTCGCCAGGACGGGCGCCCGGTGGTCCTCGATTTTGGAATCTCGCAGCTGATGGACGCGGAAGGGGCAGAAATGGAAGGGGGTTTTGAGGGGACGCCCGTCTATGCGGCGCCCGAGCAGTTTCTGGGACGGACCCATTCGATTCAGGAGCTGGCAGGGGTCGACCTCTACTCCATCGGCGTCATTCTTTTTGAGCTCCTGGCTGGTCGCCCTCCGTTTGACCTTCCCGCACAACGGACTCTGACCAAAATCCGTGAGGCCAAACTCGAGGGTCGAGTGCTGCGACTTGCGGAAGCTTGGAGCGATTGTCCACCTCTGCTGGATGAAATTATTTCGCGAACGGTGCGACGCGATCCATTGGATCGCGTCTATACGACACTAGCCGAGTTTGGCCGAGCCCTGGACGCTGCGGCTGCACGGCTCGACGATGCCACACCGGCTCCGGCCCCTTGGAAACCAGTTGCCGGAGCGGTGATACCGCGAACCCGTTGGCAATTGGACCAACAGCTGGGCGAAGGCGGGGTGGGTGAAGTTTGGCGCGGCCACCATCAAGAACTGGGCGATCAGCGCGTTTTCAAATTCTGCGATTCAGAGGAGAAGGCCCGCACGTTGCGTCGGGAATTGACGGTGTACCGGCTTCTTCGGGACCGGGTGGGGCGAAATCCGCATTTCGTTCCCCTTTTGGAGGTGTCCCTGGCCGAGGCCCCCTGGTACCTGATGATGGAAGATGTCGATGCGGTGGACCTCCCCACGTGGTGTACCGGCCTCCCTGGCGGGCCGAACGGGTTGGATTTGGCCATCCGGACCGAGATCGCGGCTCAGGTCGCGGAGGCCCTGCAAGCAGCCCATGAGGCCGGCATTCTCCATCGGGATATCAAACCAGCCAACCTGTTGATCCGGGGTCAACCGAATGCCAGTCCTGGCGGCGTACACGTTCTGATCGCCGATTTTGGCATTGGCCAGATTGTCGCAGAAGACCTCGTCCGCGGCGGGGGACAGGCCGGGTTCACCCGCACCGTTTCAGGAATGGCCCGTTCAACCCTTTCGGGGACGTTGTTTTACCTGGCACCCGAGGTCCTGGGAGGACAGCCGGCGACGGCTCGGTCGGATATCTACAGCCTGGGAGTGGTCCTGTGGCAGTTGCTTGCCGGAAATTTCAATGCGGCATTGGAACCTGCGGATTGGGCAAGTCACATCACCAATTCGCACCTGCGCTCCGACCTGGCCAAATGTCTCGCCGGGAAGCCGGAGCGGCGCTGGCAGAGCGCTGGTGAGCTTGCGGTCAGCCTTCGGCAACTAGCTGACCGCGAGCGTGCGGAACGTCGGCGTCAGGAGGAACTGGAAGCGAGGGAACGTCGCGCCTACCGACGCGGTGTCGCCGGTACCGCCGCTGTCGCAGTGCTGGTGGTGGCTGGCATCATGGCTTTGGCCGGACATGCCATGCGCCAGCAGCGGGTCGCTGAACAACGGCTGGCAGAAAATCACCTCGAACGACTGAAGACACTGGACCGCACCGACCTGCAGGCGGGCCGCCGTGAACGCGGTCTCGGCTATTGGGCTCTGGCAGCCGAACATTCCACCGATCATACCGAGCTTCGCTCGGCGGCCGCCCGGGTCCTCGGGCTGTCGGACCTAGTTCCTCAAAAGCCGGGCGCAATTCAGCCGTCCATCCCGGCCCTTCTGCCTGAGGGGACGGCTCACGCAAAACTTCCCGATGAAACCGCACGCACAGCCAGTGCCAACGGCCAGTGGCTGGCCATCGCCCGCGACCGAAATGGAACCGATGGGCTCCTGAACCTGGTGGAATTGCAGTCGGGGATTACGAAAACAATCGGCTGGACCAATTTCCCCTGGCTGCCAGTGGGTGAGCCCGAATTGGTGCGATTTAGTCCGGACAGCCAGCGCCTGGCTGTCGGAGGAGGTGCCACCAGTCGCAACCTGCTCATCCTTAAAATTCCGGACGGAGGGATCGAAACGTACCTCTTTCATCCGTCCGATATTCTCACCTGTGCCTGGCATCCGGTGAACCGTCAATTGGCCACGGGTTCTGCCGACCATTCCATCCGTCTATGGGACCTGGATGGTGCGACCCTGCCCAAATCCAAACCCGGTTCCTCGAACGACTTCGACCTACCGCCCCTTCTCAACATACCCGCCATGGACCGACCCCAGGAAATCCTTCTGGGTCATCGGGAGGCGGTACGGTTTCTGGCGTTTTCAACCGATGGTCGTTGGCTGGCTTCCCTCGATGCGGGCGGGTTACTGCAAATTCACCAGGGCTTCCATTCTGAACGTCCGTCCCGCGCCGACCAGGGAAATCCAGGGAGCCATGCCACGGGTCAAACATTCTCAGGCATCAGCCTCGCGGTTGAACATCTCCTGAAGAATCCGGATTCCGTCGTTGGCCTGGCCTTTGTGAAGCAGGAAGTCCGGGTCCTACGCAGTTCCGGAGAGGCCGAAATCTTTTCTTTTCTGCCCCCACAATTGCCGTCCGAACAATTTGTAGGAGCTGGGGTCACCCATCTCGCCTGGACCCGGGACGGAACCCGTTTGTGCGTCCTGACCGCCGACGACGCCCAGTGGTTGGAATCCTCGAACCTGGAAACCCGTTCTTTCCATGAGAACGTCAATGCCGATGGAATCCTGCCGGGTCCGGGATCCGATTCCGTGACTCTGAGCCTGATCAGCCCTTCGCATGGACGGAATCAAGTCCAACTTATGGTCCTTGGCCAGGACCGCCTTCAGTCCCCCAATCCGGTGGAGCCGCTCTCCTTGGACGGTCTCAGCCATCCCGATACGGCTCCGCTGGTTGCGACGGATGACGGACGACATGTGGTCCGGGTCGACCGCCGGTTGCTGTTCCTCGACGTTCACCATGTGTCGCTGAGCGGCAATCCCGTGGAAGTGGGAAATCCTGACGAACGCATGGCAGACTGGTTTTGGGACAGCTGCGGCACCTTGCTTGGAGTGTTCCTCAAGAATGACACCCAGGCGAGGCTCCTCCTTTGGCCAACGTCCGCAGGCGGACCCACCTTGACTAATGCACCTGCAGAATTCCGATTGCCCATGCGTACGCGAGTGGCTGCGGCACAGGACGGAAAGCACGTTTTCACCCGCAATCTCAGCGAAGGACTAGTCATCAGGGGAGTGGACGAACCCGGCTCTCTTCGGGTGATGGATGCCTCACCGGAAGCCCGGCAGGAACGCCCACTAGCGGCATCGCATGACGGACGCCTTCTCGCGATGGTGGTGGACAGTCATCGTGTCCAACTCGTTGCCTTGCCTTCGGGTCGGCTGTTTGCAGATTTTTCGAGCCCACGCCTGGCACCCATTCAACACCTTGAATGGAAGGCCGGCGATGGGCAATTGGCAGGCGTGACCGAAGATGGATTTCTCCTGGTTTGGAATCTTCAACCTTGGTTTGAAATGCTATCCTCAAACCATATCGCCGGTGCTTTTCAACCGCCTTCGCCGGGAACGATTCAACCATGAACACCGGAAAATTTGACCCCAACCAACTCCTCCCGCTCGAAATGGAGCTTGAACCCCGAGCGGAGCATGATTTTTGCCCATCTCTCTGGCCGCTCTGCAATGGGGCAATTCTTCCGTCTCTTAGCCTGGATTCGCATGATCAACGATGTCTTGAACTCGTCTCGGCCTATTACGAACTCAACCGGCAACTGGCGCTGCCTGAAGGTTCGCCCTTAAGGTCCGAAGGCGTGGCTCGGGCCCGTCAGTTGATCGAGGCGTTGGAAGATCGGTATGCACCGTTGGGATTCTATGGAGAGCCCATTTTTGAAGGTGGCCTCTGTCGGGATGTGGGCATCTTGCGCCCCGGACTTCCTGGTCTCCTTTCCGATGCCGCCTCCCTGAGTTCACAGTTCGCCATTCCCGGCTTTGATGAACTGCCGTTGAACGAACTCAACGGTCCACCCATCCTTCGACGTTGGTCCCATGGATAAGTGGATTTTTGAAAACAGACTCTCGCCCGGGGACATCGTCATGCTCACCGCAGCGGTTCGTGACCTGCACAGGACCTATCCCGGGCGCTTCGCCACGGACGTACGCACCTCGTGCCCAGACCTTTGGAGCAATAATCCGCATTTGACCCCTTTGGACTCTTCCGACGTCGGCGTCCGGACAATGTCCTGTCATTACCCTCTTATTCATCAATCGAATCGAGAGCCGTACCATTTCATTCACGGTTTCATCCAACATCTGAACCAGGAATTGGGACTGGCCGTTCGTCCCACAGAATTCAAGGGAGATCTGCACCTTTCAGAGGAGGAAAAGCAGCGTGCATCGTCCGTTCATCAACGGCTTGGTCAGAAGGTTCCCTATTGGTTGATCGCTGCAGGTGGCAAATATGACTTTACCCTAAAGTGGTGGCATCGGCGGCGCTGGCAGGAGGTCGTGGACCAACTGCAAGGACGGGTTCAGTTTGTGCAGGTGGGCGAACCGGGACATTACCATCCGCCACTCCGTGGCGTTCTCGATTGGCGGGGAAAAACCAGCTTGCGTGAGTTGATTCTTCTCGTTTACCACGCGGACGGAATACTCTGTCCCGTGACCCTGCTCATGCATCTCGCCGCGGCAGTGCCATTGCCGCCCGGTCGTTCCAGACTGCGCGGGTGCGTCGTGGTCGCAGGTGGACGAGAGCCCGCCCACTGGGAACAATACCCCGGGCATCAGTTCCATCATACCATCGGGCAACTCGACTGTTGTGCCACGGGCGGGTGTTGGAAATCCCGTACGGTTCCATTGGGCGACGGCTCGGAGCTGGA
>CAITXU010000242.1 GCA_903896505.1 uncultured Verrucomicrobiota bacterium
ATCTCACCGATCATGATCACCTGCGGGTCCTGGCGCATCAGTGATCGAAGGGCAACCGGATAGGTGTATTCGCGGGCGGGATTGCATTGCGATTGGGCAATCAATGGGAGGTTGTACTCCACCGGGTCTTCGACCGTGGCTACGCTGATGCTCGGACCGGATCGCTCAATGATATTGTGCAGCGCGGCGTAAATGGCAGTGGTCTTGCCGGAACCGGTCGGACCTGTCAGCAGTATCAAGCCGGTCGGTCGAAGCAGCATGGTTCGAAAGACGGCTACCGTCTCATCTTCCATTCCCAAGCCCTCCAGGTCAAAACTGCGTCCTTTCGGGTCAAAAATTCGGACGACGACCTTTTCCCCGCGGATGGTGGGGAAGGTTGAGATACGCAAGACCACGTTACCTGCTTCTGGAAAGGTGGGTGCGCGACCTTCCTGAGGGAGTTGGGTTTCGTGCCCAATCAGGTTCGCCATGATTTTCAGGCGCCCAACCATTTTCGGTAATAAATCACTGGGTAAATGCACCAGTTCGTTCAACACCCCTGAAAGGCGAACCCGCACGGCGATGGAGTTCTCCCACGGCTCGATGTGAATATCACTCGCGCCGGCTGCAACGGCATCGATAATGACGCAATCGACCAACCGGACGATGTCGATTTCAGCATCCGAGTTGCATGTCTGCAGAAATTGGATCGTTTGCGAACTCATGGAGTAAGATTACAGATATAAACGATTAACGCCAAGCCCCTAAATCCGGACTTGGGACCGAAACTTCGTGCAGTATTCCTTCTGCTACGGATAAGCGCCATCTTTTACCGTTTCCAATTGGGGTCCAGGCGGGGATCTCGACCGATCGGTTGGCGGTCGTCCAAAGTTGTGCCAATCTGTCGTTGTCTCGATGGAACTTGATGAATCAACGTCCCCTCGCTCCGAGCATGGGATCGCGCATTCGTGCCTGTACGAATGCCATGTCATGCACCATCGACTTTTGCCGAAGCGGCATCAGTTCGGGTATCACTCCTTTTGGTTCTACCTTGATTTGGAAGAACTTCCGCATCTTGAGGGCCGTTTTCGCGGGTTCGGTTTGGGGCCTGGCTCGATTTATCGATTTTGTGAGTCCGACCATTTGGATTTTGGACCGGAGGCACCCCAAAGGCTGGTGGAAAGAGTTCGGTGGTGGCTGGGGACCCAAGGGGCTCCAGTGCCGGAAGACTCCCGCGTTTTCCTTCTAACGCTACCGCGATTTCTCGGCTACGTGTTCAACCCGGTCAGTTTCTTCTTTATCTGTGATCCGGATGGTTCGCCACTGGTAGCGATTGCGGAGGTCGGGAATACCTATCGCGAACAAAAGCCCTACTTGATTCCTTTGGATGGGGTGCAGGGTAGGCTTGAAGGGAGCCGTTTTCGCCGGATGGTTCCCAAACATTTTTATGTTTCCCCCTTCAGTCCACTGGATTGGAGCTTCGATTTTCGATTGCGACTTCCGGGACAAAGGCTGGCGCTGGCGGTCGACGATCTGACCTCGGACGGCAAGGCATCGTTGGTGACGCGATTAACCGGGATTCGGCGCCCCCTCTCGGATATCCAGTTGGCGCGGCTGACCCTGCTCTATCCGTTGGTCAGTTTGCGAGTCATTGGCTTAATCCATTGGGAGGCATTTCGACTCTGGACCAAGCGGGTTCCATGGTTTTCAAAGAAGGCCGATCCCGGCATGCAACGGCAAGTGCTCCGGCCACATGCGACCCTTCCTGTGGCACCCGGCGTTCTTGCACCCCGGTCCATTGTTCCAACGCAGAATCCGTAGTTCCATTTCCGACGCCCTCCATGTTTCCAATCGCTCCGTTTCCCTCCAACTCCCCAGTGACCAGGACCTCCGCCCAATCACGGTTGCGGGCAACAATGGGTGATCCATGGCGAACCTTGTGCCGTCAACTGGTGTGTCGGGCGCTTCGACCGATGAAGAATGGTCGTCTGGTTCTTCGATTGCCAGAAGGGGGCCGATTTGAATTCGGGGAAGGTGGGTCAGGCCCGAATGCGGAAATCCAACTACACAACGATCGATTCTTCTCCCGGGGCGTTCTCGGTGGGAAGGTTGGATTTGGGGAGGGCTATCAAGCCGGTGATTGGGACTCCCCGGACCTGGCGTCCGTCATTGGCTGGTTTTGCGCCAACATGGACGGGTCTCCCACTCGAAGAAGTTCGGTTTCCCTTGGTCGCGCGGTGAACTGGCTGGGTTCCCTGGAACGGATGCGACATGCCTGGAATCGGAATTCGTTAAAGGGATCCCGGCGAAATATTCGCGCCCATTATGACTTGGGAAATCGATTCTATCGACTGTGGCTGGATCCAACCATGTCGTATTCCAGCGCACTTTTTGAATTTCCGGAACAGGAACTCGAGGCAGCGCAGGCTGCCAAGTATGAGCGGCTTTGCCGGAAGCTACGCATCGGCTCAGGCGACCACGTGCTTGAGGTGGGATGTGGATGGGGTGGATTCCTTTCCCATGCGATACGGACCCGAGGCTGCAGAGTGACGGCCATCACGATCAGCGAAGAACAGAAGCGCTACACACAGGAACGAGTTGAACGGGAAGGGTTGTCAGGCCGGGCTCGGGTCGAACTCCTGGATTATCGGAAGATTCCCTCCCTCAAGACCAAATTCGACAAGATTGTCAGCATTGAGATGCTGGAGGCCGTTGGGGACGAGTATCTGGAGGAGTGTCTGTCGGTCCTTCAGTCCTCGCTGGCTCCAATGGGACTGCTTGGAGCCCAATTCATCATTTGCCCGGACAGCCGGCACACCGAGCTCCGGCGAAGTGTCGATTGGATTCAAAAGCACATTTTTCCGGGTTCACTCCTTCTTTCTCTGGACCGGACTGGCGAGGCCATTCGTCGCAGTGGGGACCTTTGGATGCACGATCTTGAAGACATTGGATTGAGCTATGCTGAAACGCTGCGCAGGTGGCGTTATCGGTTTAACGAGCAACTCGATGAGGTTCGGAGGCTTGGTTTTGACGATTATTTCATCCGGACGTGGTCGTTTTATCTGGCCTACTGCGAGGCAGCGTTCGCATGGCGTAACATCAGTGTGGTGCAGGCCGTTTGGAGCCGACCGAACAATCGTAGCCTGATGACTCCCGAGCCGGCGTGGCCACCGTTGTCCTCATGAGTCCGTTTATTTTTCTCACGCTTGCCGCTCTCGGTTTTGCTTTGGGCGAAATGACGGTCATATGGCTTTTGGCGCGGCGTTGGTCAAACTATGGAATAGTGGACGTGGTGTGGTCGGGCGGATTTGCCGTGATCGCGGTTCTTTATTGGGCGTTGTCGGCATCACGGGAATACGATCCTGAGCGCAATGGCTTTCCCGGATGGAATCCAATTCCTTCCGGTGTATTGACCCTCATGGTGACCCTCTGGAGCCTGAGGCTTGCCTGGCATTTGGGACGCCGGGTGGCCAGCCATCACCCGGTCGAGGATGTCCGGTATGCCCGATTGAGGTTGGCTTGGGGTATTCATGCCGACCAGCGCATGTATGGATTTTTTCTGGTGCAGGGGTTGCTCCAAGTGGTGCTCTCGCTGCCATTCCTTGTGACCTGCCTGGGGCGTCAAACCGCTTCGGATTCACCGGTATTGGCCGGATTCCAAATTGTTTCGATCCTGTTGTGGGTGGGCAGCCTTTTGGGTGAAGCCATTGCTGATGGTCAACTCGCCCGTTTTCGATCCAATCCGTCCAACCGCGGTAAAGTGTGCCAGGATGGACTTTGGTCGTGGTCGAGGCATCCCAACTATTTTTTTGAATGGTTGATTTGGGTGGCCTATGCGCTGTTCGCCATCGGCTATCCCGGAGGATGGGCCTCGGTTTTAGCCCCCGCTTTAATTCTTTATTTCTTGCTGAAAGTCACCGGCATACCGATGACCGAAGCCCTTTCGGTTGAATCCAAGGGAGATGCCTATCGGCAGTATCAGCGGACGACCAGTGCTTTTGTGCCCTGGCCGCCGCGAGCGGTACCGACTAAAGAGCCTTGAGTTTGGTCTCAAACCACGTGATCTGCGGTGGCATCAAGTGATTGGTATTCACGAGGGAATAGGATTTCCGCGCCTTCTGGGGGTCGTTCCTGAGAAGGTAGAGCTCCGCCCAGGCATAATTCACAACCGATGCCTCCGAGGCGTTCAATCGAAGAGGATTGATGGATTTGAGCATATTCTCCGCCTCGTCGAACCGTTGCATCTGGAGAAGTGCAAGGGCATGATTGACTTGGAGATCGGGTTTGTTCGGAAAAGCATTCAGTTGTCGGTAGGTGAGCTTGACCGATTCCTCCGGGTTTCGCCGCTGGGCAATAAGGACGGCGGCATAGTTCATGACGTAGCCATCTTTGTCGGGTTCCAACTGGTATGCCTTCTCGGTGGCCATGCTGAATGTTTCCATGTCCCGCGAGTGATAGGCAGAAAGCGATAGTTCAAACCAATACTCGGCCTGCTTGGCGAAACCTTTTTGTAATTTGCGAAGCAGGTTTTCAGCCTCGGCCGCATAACCTGCCTCCCGCATCCGCCGGGCACAGTCAAATGCCAGATAGGTCTGTTGGGCAAACCGGCTTTCGACAGCGTTTTTGAAAGCCTTTGAAGCGGCTTCATTGCGTCCGGTTTGGGCGTTGGCAATCCCTTCGATAAAATAACTATAACCGTCAAGGTTTCCGCCCAGATGTTCGTCCCGACGCATGGTGATTCCCTGACCGAAGAGCTGGTCCCATTTCTTCTCCTTCATCCGGAGTTCGGCGAGGAGAATCCAGACGTCATGGGAATACCCATACGTTCCGGATTGTTTGTCCAGGAATTCGATGGCGACATCGGTCATTCCGAGAAGGTTGTAGACGTGGGCAATGCCAACGGTTTCTTCGGCATTGGCAGCGGGGCGCGAAAAAGCTTTTGCCAACCGTGTGGCTTCGGCCCGATTGCCCAGGCTGATCAGCAATTTCCAGAGGTTGATGTGCTCGATCACCCTGTCCTCGTGATGCTCCACCAGCCAATCGAGATTCCGCCGGTAATTGACTAAATCCTGGGCATTCAGGTTGACCAACAGCTCCAGGTGGTGGGCCGTATACGACGTCACGTCATTGGTGCTATTGAGTTCATGTTGCATCTGCATCCGGCCGCGGGATAATGTCCTAGGCGGCCCCCAACCGGCTTCCCATGCCATGCGATAGAGCGCAGTCTCGGGTTGCTTGCTCAATGCGTCGGGGTTGATTTGCCACAGAGAGTCGAATTCCGCCATTCGTCCCAGACGGAAATTAGCCCTGGCCACAGCCCCAAGAGCTGATGCGGGAAGGACTTTGGCCTTCGACAACGCCAGATTTGAGACGTAGGCATCTTCTTCAATTTTCTCGAGGGTTTCAGTGACCAGGGCCAGGTCTGTCAAATTGGTCTTGGAAAGCCCGAGCAGCCAGAGGGCGCGGTTGGCCGCGTAACCGGCAAATTCCGGTGGCACCTCTGGCAGGGTGTTCAGAAACTGGAGCATTTCCCGGAGCATTTCGGTATTTCCAGGGTTGTTTTCCACGGCTGAATGCCAGGAGACCAGCGCTTCCTTGATTTGTCCGTTCTGACTCTGCTTTTCGGCGGACCGACGTAGCGAGCCGGACTCAAGGAAATCGAGGCCGCTGATTCGAACAATGGGCATGTGCTCGGGGGTGACCCGCCAAAGCTTGGGCAGCAACAAACCCAAAGTAATCAGCGCCAGCACGAACATGATTGCCGCGAATCGGAACCAGCGATCGTAAAAGAGGACGAGCAACGTGGCGTGCTCGTAAAACTTTGGCGGCAGTTCCTTCTGCGCGTTCAGTTCCGCCTCGGGATTGGGCGGCTTTTCTTCCTGGTTCGAATTGGGATCGCTCATAAGTTCAAATCTGGTCGCGCCTTCGTCTCAAAACATCAATGATTTCGTGTTAATTCCCAGTCCTGTTGGCTGCCAGCAGTTTTCGGCGAACGCTTTCCACCCAATTGGACTGGGGAGCCTGAAGGAAACGGAGTTGAATGCCCTGATATGCTTCCATGGCTTCCTTTTGACGCTGCTGACGGTATCTCAGTTCAAACATGGCCACCGCAAAAGTCGTTGAGGTGGGGCCGTCGAGCCGGTCGACGGGAATTTCATTCAAAAGGGCCTCGGCATCGCTCAAGCGCTCATTTTGCAACAACGCGAGGACGTAGTTGAGCGCAATTCCCGGGTCATTTGGGTTATCGCGGTGAAGTTGAAGGGTTAGTTTTGCCGCGAGGGCGGAATTGGTCCGGAGTGTCAGCAAAGCAGCGGCGTAGTTCATACGGGTTGCCGGATGGTCCGGTTGCAATTCGTGTGCTTTGGCCGCAGCCTTCCCGGCGGTTTCAAAGTCGCCACTGGCAAGTGCCGCCAGCGTCACGTTGTACCAGTAGTCGGCGGTTTTTCCTGCTGCCTGCTCGAGATTGGCCACCGTCTTTTCAGCGATTTTTGGAAATCCCAGCTGGGTTAGCTGACGCCCGACCTGAAAGCCAAGGAGCGGGATGCCAATGGGACGCTCGGGGACACGTGAGAACGCATAGGCTGCCTGGTCAGGCAAATGGTTGTGGAGCTGAACCAATCCTTCCAGAAACCAAGCGTATCCGACCAACTCCAGTTCAGCATGAGTCGTCCGCAAGTCGATGGCCAACACCCGCACATCGTCCCATTGCCCCAACTGCATCAACAAATTCGCCTGCATCGGCCATAGTTCCCTTTCGGTTCCCAGGTTCGGCAGGTGCTTTTTCATGAATTCAGCCGCATATTCCTTCAGGTCGAGGCGCATCAACCCTTCAAACATGGCCCGGAGTTCAAAGGGTTGGGTGGGTGGGGAGGAGTACGTGCGCGCCTGTTCTCTTGCGTCGTTCGCCCGGCCGACCAGTTCCAGCAACCTCCATTCCGCGACATGATCGATAGGGCGGTCCGCATTGAAATCGCGCAACGTCTTCATGGCCTGGGAAAAGGTAGGCCAATCGTACTCCGCTTCACTGACAACGAGCTGCAGGCGGTTTGCCGTCACCATGGTGGGTGGATTCGTGCGCGCTGCAGCCAGTTCGCGGCGGGCTTTGACGGCACCACCGGGAGGTCCCCAAGCCGCAGCCCAGGCCGCTGCGAATACCGGAATCTCCGGGTCAACCTTCAGTACCTTGGGAAATCGTTCCAATCCCCCACCAAATTCAGCAAAATGGCCGGTGTGAAAACAGCTTTTGAGATAGAGGGCGGCATGAAAATCACTCAGGTTTGTCTCCAACGGCTTGAGTGACTGCCAGACGTATTCTTGAATGTCGTATTTTGCGAAGAGCTCGGCGGCAAGTAACCGGTCTTCGGCGGCACCGCCGGACATCCTGAGTGTCCACATTGCCTGTCCCACGCCCAATCCCAGCCACTTGATGGACGGGACTGGCTGGCCTATCAGGGTTCGGAGCAACCCGACCTGATGATCGTGGTCTGCCAGATTTTTGTAAAGAGCCTGCCGCCACGTGACAATGGCTTCTTCCGTTTTCCCTTCCTGGTCCAACTTTTTTGCCGTTCGCGCGAGGTTCACGCTTTCGAATTTCGACAAAAGGTTGACCCGGATGATCGGACGAAAGTCTACCGGGGACGTGCGCAGGAACGGCGGCAGCGAGATTCCTACCAGCACCAACGCCAGGACCATCAGGACGGCGGCGATTCTGAAATATCGTTCGTGGACGAGTTGGCGAACGAAACTCGAAGTTTCAACCAACCCCGACAGAGGCGGCAACTCCTCGACGCGCTCTTGTTCGGAGCGGTCCGGTAAGTCTGAAGGGTCCGACTTCATCAATTGGGTTCGAGGATTGTCCAAAGTACGTTCTGCCCTGGACGACGGTAATCTAGAGTGACCGTTCGCCCTAAAAAGCCAAATACCCGCCCACCGTTAGTCCGTCTCGGGCCCGGGGTACTCAATTTGAAGCACTTCCGTGGTCGCGAGGGGCTGAACCGGGCATTCTTCAAGTGCTGCGGGAATGAGACCGAAGTGTCCGGGGGCCAGATCGAGGACTTCGCCCCCGCCCGACAACCGCAGGCGACCGGAGATCACCGACCAGATCGTCATTTTTCCCCCGCCAAGGTGGACCGATGTCGATCCGGGATGCAATCGGAATTGTCGGATTCGGAAGAGAGGGTCGTCCACCAGATTTCGGCAGAGCAGTCCGTGGTCATCCTCCCTCCAAGGTGATCGAACGAGGTCTGGTTCGTAATCCTCGAAGTGGATTGCGGCCATCGCCTGTTCCAGATGCAAATCGCGTGGCTTGCCGTCAAGTCCGACCCGGTTCCAATCGAAAACCCGGTAGGTGGTATCGGAGTTTTCCTGAATCTCAATCACCACCGTTCCAGCGCCCAGTGCATGGACCCTTCCGCTGGGTAGGAACATCGCATCCCCAGAGGTCAGAGAATGACGATGGAAGCTCTCGGCGACAGTTCCTTCCCTGGCTTGACGCTCAAACTCGGTCGGAGTGGTTCCTCGCTTTAACCCGGCGTGAAGGCATGCATGCGGTTGTGCGTCAGCCACATACCAGAATTCGGTCTTGGATTCGCCCCGAAGTGCCGCCGCCGCATGCGAAGGGGGATGAACCTGAAGGGAAAGGTCTTCTTCCGCATCCAACAGTTTGACCAGCAACGGAAACCGCACGTCGCCACCAAAGCCGGGACCTGCGATCTCTTTGCCGAATTTCTCCATGAGCCACCGAAGGTCGCGGCCTGCGGCAGGACCGTTGGCCAGCACGGAAGTGCCTTCCGGACGATCACAGATTTCCCACGATTCACCGATGAGTTTGCCTTCGGGCAGCGCTTTACCGTACAGGCTCGAAAGTCGCCGCCCTCCCCAAATTCGCTCTTTGAAAATGGGAGAAAAAGAAATTGGATACCATTTCATAACCCCGATGCTAGGCAGCCCGAATGGCCGGCTCACTGAAATGTCCGAACGCCCGAAATTTGGCGTAACGCCCGCGGAGCCGATCTTCGGTCGTCAACGCTCGAACTTCCGCCAAATGGCGAACCAAAGCGGATTTCAATTCCGCAGCAGCGGAGGACGGATTGGCATGGGCACCACCCAATGGCTCGGGGACGACTTCATCCACCAATTCCATGCGCTTCAAGTCGGCGGCAGTGATTCTCAAGGCTTCGGCGGCCTTGCTCGAGGCTGCCCGGTCCTTCCAAAGAATTGCGGCACAGCCCTCTGGACTGATGACCGAGTAGTAGGCGTTCTCCAGGATGAGGACTCGGTCGGCAACTCCCAGGCCCAAGGCCCCGCCGGAGCCTCCTTCGCCAATCACCGCTGCGAGGATAGGGGTGTCCAGCAGCATCATTTCGCGCAGGTTCACTGCGATGGCCTCACCGATGTGACGCTCCTCTGACCCAACGCCCGGATAGGCGCCGGCTGTGTCGATCAAGGTGATGACCGGCAGTGAGAATTTGGCGGCTAAACGCATCAACCGCAGGGCCTTGCGGTATCCTTCGGGATGTGCTGAACCAAAGTTTCTAAGGATGTTTTCCTTGGTGTCACGGCCCTTTTGGGTGCCAATGACCATCACCCGCTCTCCCGACAAGCGAGCAAAACCGCCGACGATGGCCCGATCATCGGCGTACATCCGGTCGCCGTGAAGCTCCTCGAAATCGTTGAACGCGAGGTTCAGATAGTCGAGCGTGTAGGGGCGTTGAGGATGCCGGGCTACCAAGACACGCTGCCAGGCGTTCAGATTGGAATAAATCTGATGCTTCAGCGCCTCCAGTTTGGCTTCCAGCGACTTTGCCTCGGCCTCAACATTCACCCCGGAACCATGCGACTCCGACTGACGCCGAAGGTCGTGGATTTTCCGCTGTAGTTCGGCTATCGGTTTCTCAAACTCCAATTGGTGCTTCATCTCTGGGTCGAACGCATACGGGCACGATTTTAGGAGACGGGAGCGGTGATGGCAATTCGCGATTCCGGTCGCCTCCAGTCCTCGTCTTGTGTTTTAATCCTCTCGATTTGTTTGCCGCATGAACGTCTCCCTTCCCACGGTGGTTTCTCGTTCCGGACGGTTTGCCGCAGGTCCGTCCCAAGACGTAGCCGCATTTTCCGAGTCCATTTCCTTCGATTGGCGACTTTGGCGGCAGGATATCCGCGGGTCCTTGGCTCACGCCGGGATGTTGGCCCGGATAGATGTCCTGTCAGCAGACGAACTGACCGCCATTTCGGCTGGTCTGACAGAAATCGGTGCTGAAATCGAAGCGGGCACCTTTTCGTGGAATTCAGCCCTTGAAGACGTCCACATGAACATCGAGTCGGAGTTGACTCGCCGGGTTCCTGCCGGAGCGAAATTGCACACCGCCCGCTCTCGAAACGACCAAGTCGCCCTCGACGTTCGGCTCTGGCTGCGCGACGAGGTGGCTTCGGTTCTCGATGACATTGGAGCGCTTCAGATCGCCCTTGTCGGTTTGGGCGAGCGCTACCCGGCAGTCATTGTGCCGGGATATACCCATTTGCAACGGGCGCAACCGGTTTATTGGGCGCATCATTTGCTGGCCTACGTCGAAATGCTGGCACGCGATGCCGGTCGATTCATTGACGGTCGGGAACGATTCAACGTCTGCCCACTCGGCAGCGGGGCCATCGCCGGAAGTACACTGCCGCTGGACCGGGAATTTGTGGCACGCGAGTTGGGCTTTGTCGATGCGGCTGGCCACCCGCGTTTGACTCAAAATTCGATGGATGCCGTCTCGGACCGGGATTTCATCGTCGAGTTTTGCTCCGCGGCGGCTCTGGCCTCCGTTCATCTGAGCCGATTGGCGGAGGACGTCATCCTTTGGGTTAGTTCCGAGTTCAACTTCCTCCGGCTATCGGATGCCTACACGACCGGTTCATCGCTCATGCCTCAAAAAAAGAACCCCGATGTCGCCGAGTTGACCCGGGGAAAAACGGGCCGGGTGGTTGGGAACCTCACAGCCCTGTTGGTCCTTCTGAAAGGGCTTCCGATGACGTACAACCGGGATTTGCAGGAGGACAAGGAGCGTCTGTTTGATTCTGCCGCCACGTTGAGGGGCTGTTTGCGACTGATGGCGGGGATGCTGGAGCAGGCGGAGGTTCGGACCGAAGTTTGTGCCCGGGCAGCCGCTGATGCCCAATTGCTGGCCACCGATCTTGCCGATCATCTTGTAGTCCAGGGAATCCCGTTTAGGGAGGCTCATCATTTGGTGGGGGCGGTTGTTGCTTATGCCGAGGGCGTGGGCAAGTCCTTGGACCAACTGTCCGTCGAAGATTACCAACGGGTGTCACCAAAATTTCCGAGCAGTTCACCGACGGTCTTTGACCTGGGGCAGGCCATGGCCCGTCGGAATCTGGTCGGTGCACCCGGTACGGAACAGGTCCAACGGCAACTTTCCCTCTGGCGGGCCCGATTGAGTACCGTTTCCGGGGAGATGGGGCTGGAAATCTAACACGGGATTCCCATGACGACGAAGGATTTAGGGGATGATAGCTTCGGGTTCCCGCTTGCTCGCATCAGAAAATTTCCTAGCGTTGCTCCATGACCCTCATTAGTTCGGACCTCTTTGACCTGTCCCAGACCGACCATGTGGCCCTTTTCGACGGCGTTGAGTATCCGTGGGATGCCCTGAAGAGGCTGGCGACCTACATCCAGGAAAATCTTCGACCAATTCAACTTCATCGGACCATTGGGCGAACCCATATCGGGGAGAACGTTCAATTGGGCGAGGGAACCGTGGTGGAAGAGGGCGCCATGATTCTGGGGCCAGCCATTATTGGGCGGGGATGTCAGATCCGGCATAATGCCTACCTGCGAGAGAATGTCATCGTGGGAGACAACTGTGTGGTGGGAAATTCCTGCGAATTGAAGCACTCCATCCTGTTCAATGGAGCACAGGTGCCTCACTTCAACTATGTGGGCGATTCGGTCCTTGGATACCGCGCACATCTCGGCGCCGGAGTCGTCCTTTCCAATGTCAAACTCGATCGAAAGAACATTTTCGTGGACATCGATGGAACCCCCGTCGACACCGGATTGCGCAAGTTTGGAGCCTTGGTTGGCGATGAAGCTGAAATTGGCTGCAATTCGGTGGTCAATCCCGGTTCCATTCTGGGCCGGGGTAGCGTCATCTATCCCAACGTTTGCTGGCGGGGAATTCTTCCCCGCCACATGGTGGTCAAGAACGTCGCACCCATCGAAGTGGTGACGCGGCGTCCGCGAGCCACGTAACCGGCACCGTTGGGTTTACCAGGGTCTTTAAGGGACCTCCTCTCCTGCGATTCGTGGCTTGGAATTTTGGTTGAATGCTGGAATATCTGCTGAAGTGATTTCGTTTGCGGAAGAGTCGGCGCGACCGGCAGACCTGGTTCAGGAGGTCGAGGAGATGTTTTCACCAACGGGCATCTTCTCTCGGTCCAAGAACTTCGAGTACCGGCCCGAGCAGCAGCAGATGGCGGTGGCCGTGGCGTCCGCATTGATGAACCGCAACCATCTGCTGGCCGAGGCGGGAACCGGCGTGGGAAAGAGCTTTGCCTACCTGGTCCCCGCCATTTTGTTTGCCGTCCGAAACAAAAAGAAAGCCGTCATCTCGACCCACACCATCAATTTGCAGGAGCAGTTGATCGAGAAAGATTTGCCCGTACTGGCTCGCGTCCTCCCGGTCGAATTCAGTTACACCATGCTCAAAGGGCGGTCCAACTATCTCTGCACCCGGAGACTGGAGAAGGCCGTCGCCCAAGCCGATTCGCTCTTCACCTCCCCGGAAGTATCGGAACTCCGTCGGATTCAGGAATGGAGTGAGACCACCAATGACGGTTCGTTGAGCGATTTTTCCGTGGAACCCGACGCAAGGGTCTGGGATCAGGTGTGTTCCGAGCGAGGCCTTTGCACACCCAAACGATGCGGATACCAAAGCGACCTGGCCGATCAGGGCCGTGTTTGCTTTTTTCAGCGAGCTCGTAAGCGTATTCTAAGTGCCGACATCCTGGTGGTCAACCATACCCTCTTCTTCACCCTGATGAATGCCGTCGACGAAGAGCAAAAGGGTGGGGTGCTTTTCAAAAATGATTTTGTCATCTTTGACGAAGCGCACACCGTCGAACCGGTGGCCGCGCGTCACATAGGAGTCTCTGTCGGTTCGGGTCAGGTCCGGTATGCACTGCAGCGACTTTATAACCCGCAGACCCAAAAGGGGTTGCTGGCGGTGCTTCGACGCGGTGAATCCATCAAGTCGGTCGCCGATACGATTGAGTTGAGCGAAAAGTTTTTCTCCCGGATCGAATCCGCCTGTAACGAAATCACCGAGCGCGCGGCGGAAGAGCCTCCACCGGCATCAGCGCGGCCGACCGTGGGGGGCGGTCGGGGAGGCGGCGCCCAGCGGGCATGGACCGAATTGCGGGTACGGCGTCCTGATTTGATAGAGGATACCCTGACATTACCCTTGGTTCGCTTGCGGGAGCAGGTGAGCGACTTGATTCAGGCGACCGACGACAAGGAGACGGGTGAGGAATTGATGGAATGCAATCGCCGCATCCTCGAACTGAGGGACGCAGTGCAAACCTTCCTCAAACAAGCGGCGGAGGAACATGTCTACTGGGTGGAACGGACTGGACGAAACCGGCAATCCTTGCGTTTGAATGCCGCACCCATCGATATCTCCGATTACTTGCGCCAGCGTCTGTTTGAGTCGGAGACGAGTGTCATCATGGCCAGCGCCACCATGGCTGTCAGCTCATCCGAGGGGCGCACGGGCGGCGAGAAATCAGGTCCCATCGTAAAACCAGGTTCAAAATCACCGCTGGGCTACATGGCGAAGCGGGTGGGGGGCGAACTGGCGGTGCAGCTTCAAGTGGGCTCACCCTTTGATTATCCCAAGCAGATGAAGGTCTATGTCGCCGGGAAAATGCCGGACCCGAGGGATGGAACCTACGAGGACGCCCTTGTCCATTGGATTGAACATTTTGTCCGCATGACCCATGGAAAGGCCTTTGTTCTATTCACCAACAACCGATTGATGCAACAAATCGCAGGTCGAATGGAGGGATTCTTTAATGAACTGGGGATTCCGTGTTACGTGCAAGGCACCGGAACTCCGCGCTCGACCATGTTGGAGCAGTTCAAGGAAAACATCGATTCCGTGTTGTTTGGAGCGGAGAGCTTTTGGCAGGGAGTGGATGTGCCTGGGGAGGCCTTGAGCAATGTCATTATCACCCGACTGCCCTTTGCCGTCCCGGACCACCCGTTGATTGAAGCCCGCCTGGAACGCATTGAAGCCAACGGCGGCAATTCCTTTTTTGATTACAGCCTTCCCGAGGCAATTCTGAAGTTTCGTCAGGGTGTAGGTCGGCTGATACGGACCAAGAGCGATTCGGGCATCGTGGTGTTGTTAGATAACCGGGTGCTGACCAAGCGCTATGGGCAGGCCTTTCTGGACGCCATTCCAAAGTGTCCTGTTGAAGTGGTGTGAAGCGTTACCACGTCGAGGGGCGGTCGCTTATCCCTGGCCATTCCGGGCCGCCATCTGGGTGGGTGTGGCCATGGGGTAGAGTCCCGGGCAACAGCCATAGGCCTGGTGGAACGCCTGGCTGAAGTGGCTCAGACTGTTGTATCCGACCTCCATGGCTGCTTCGGTCACGTTGAAACGTCCGCTCCTCAACAGCTCGGCAGCTCGTTCGAGCCGCAGTTGTCGAATATATTGGGGTAGTGTCTGACCGACCTCCTTTGAAAAGGTCCGGCTGAGGTAGTAGGGACTGCAGCCCACCTCTTTTCCCAGCTGTTCCAAAGTGGGCGGGTGAACCAAATCACTTTTCAGTCGGGCAATGACACGCTCAACGCGGTCTCGCGAGACCCTCTGTTGCCGATGACAGAAAAGCTCATCACTCGTGGGTGGCTGAAAAAAGAACTCTCCCATGAGCTCGGCGGCCTTGGCCTGGTACCAGACCGGCTGGGCCCCCGCCAAAACTGGGGGATGCCGCAGGCTGGCCACCAACTCGCGTTGTCTGGGACTGAGAGCGGTCACTGATCCAAGGCCGGAGCCGGGATTCCCCTGAATGACCGCCTGGACCACGGGATGCAAATGGGTGGTGCCATCCCCGAGCACCCGCATGACGAATGCCGGTGCCATTTCCACCGTGATGAAGTGGTGAGGAGTGCCCGATTTACGAACAGCGGTCAATGGTTCCTCATCCTGTCGATAGAACCCGGCGGTTCCCGTCTGCAAGTGAAGTGTTTCCCCGCCAAGCCCCACTTCGGCCAGGCCATTCAAGTTCAAACAAAGCTCGAGGCTACCCGGATGGAAGCTGCTGGACCAATCGAGGTCTTTTGGAGTTTCGAGCTCATGCCATTCAAAGCTGACACCCAGTCGGGCAAAGTCGCCAAAGAGCTGCCGCCAATTGGCTCCCGCGGCACGCCAGAGGGCGGCTTCTCCGGCCCCCGGGGGCGGAACCGCAGTGTGCGAAGTCACATTCAATAGGAAGAGAGTCTACCCACACTGTCCGTCCACAGCAAACCCAGGTCGGCGTCTCGATTTGAGATTCGCGGGACGCCGTTCAAGCCCCGACTCCAAGATTGAAGGAATTTCTCCCCTCAGTGCGAGAGAATGTCTAGTTTAGGCCCATGAAGTCTCTTCGATGGAGTTTGTCGTCGATTCTGTGTCTGATCGTGGCCGGATGCATTTCCAAAACTGGGCGGGAAATCGAGGTGGCGATTCCCACGGACCCGTCGATTCTGACCGAAACCTACCTTTCCCATTGGAAGCAAACGCATCCCATCGAATCCGTGGGGCTGGGATTTCATGAATTTGACGGAGCGCTGATCGTTCCAGATGCCCGGGCGCTGGCAAAATTGCGTCAATCCCTTCACGCCTACGGGGCGGCTATCGACCAGGTCCAATGGGCACAGTTGCCCGAAGCGAACCGCTATGAGGTCCAGCTTTTAAAGCAATGGATCGCCACCGAATTGTGGTCGTTGGAGACCCAACGGGACCCGTACCGAAACCCGATGTTTTATGCAACCGCCCTCGACGTGAGCGTCTATCTCAAACGGGATTGGAAGCCGTGGATTGAGCGGGTCCAGGACTTGAGCGCCATCCTCCAGCACGCGCCTGAAGTTCTTGCGGCAGCCCGCCAAAATCTGGACCCGGTTCTTCCCCGTCCCTATGTCGAAACAGCCATTCAAGTGGCGGATGGCACTGCTTCGTTCCTGCAGAATGAGGTGACGAGGGAGGTTGACCAGTTGACGGATGCGGTTGCAAAAGATGGCTTTCATCAGGCCTGTGAACTGGCTGTCCGGGAATTGAAGGGCTACGTCGAGTGGCTTAAGCATGAACGACTGCCAGTTGCGAATGCCCCTTTTGCCTTGGGCGAGGGTGGCTTTGCTGCTCGCCTGAAAGCGGAAATGATCGATCTCTCCCCCAGGGAGGTCTTGGAACTTGGATTGGCTGAATTGCGCCATGAGCAGGAGCGGTTCGCCGCTGCGGCCAGGGAAATCGATCCGTCCAAGCCACCCATCGAGGTCTTCAAAGTGATTCAAAAGGAGCATCCCACGC
Organism: uncultured Verrucomicrobiota bacterium; assembly: GCA_903896505.1. GTDB lineage: Bacteria > Verrucomicrobiota > Verrucomicrobiia > Limisphaerales > UBA9464 > CAILNN01. The sequence goes on from CAITXU010000242.1 coordinate 16,545, forward strand.
CCGAAGGCCTGATCCCCGATACCCGGCGCGACCTGGAGACGATCCGAAAGTTTGTGGTTGACCAGCGTTTGGTCTCCATTCCCAGCGAGGTCCGGGCAACTGTTCGCGAAACGCTGCCGCCATTTCGTTCGACCTCGTTTGCGTCCATGGACACTCCCGGACCTTTTGAGACCAAGGCCACCGAGGCCTATTATTACGTGACCCCGGTCGAGCCGGAATGGCCTGCGGCACAGAAGGACGAATGGCTGACGGCCTTCAACTACTACACCACCGATGTGGTCAGCATCCATGAGGCTTACCCTGGACACTATGTCCAGTTTTTGGCCCTTAATGCCTCCAGGGCCGGTTCCGTGGCAAAGGTTTACAACAGTTATGCCTTTGTCGAAGGATGGGCTCATTACACCGAGCAAATGGTGCTCGATGCCGGATTTCCCGAAGCACCGACGGGCACCCCTCTCACCTCTGAACAGCGGGTCCGTGCAGCCAAGTTTCGCCTCGCACAGTCCGATGAGGCTCTCCTTCGTCTTTGTCGGCTGTGTGTCGCCATACAGATGCACACCGGAGGCATGGCCCTGGAGCAGGGGACCCAATTTTTCGTGGACAACTGCTACTATGAGGCCAAACCGGCCGCCTCGGAGGCCAACCGGGGAACGTTTGATCCGGGCTACTGCTTCTACACGCTCGGCAAGCTCCAGCTTCTGAAACTCCGCAAAGATTGGCAGCAACAGGAGGGGGAGCAGTTTACCCTGCAACGATTCCACGATGAAGCGTTAAGCCATGGTGCACCGCCCATCCGCCTGTTGCGCGAGAAGATGCTTAAGGATTCGGCCAAGTGGCCCCGAATCCTCTAATTGCCGGATGGACCTGGGGATTTCATGGCCAACCAGCCCATTTTCTTGGTGAGTGGGCAGGGAACTCAACCACGCAGCCACCATGATGAGTTTTGCTTTCGCTCAGCATTAGTTACTGATATTTCAAACGTGAATAGAGAGGCAGAATGAAGAATCCATCGATTTCCCGCGTAATTCTCACCGCCATTGTTTCCGCCACCGTCATCCTGCCGACCCAGGGGCAGGAGGTGGTCAACAAGGATGACTTCGCGGCACCTTCGCGGAATTATTCGCCCAATATCGACGCTCATTTCCCCAACAGGGTTTTCTGGGGCGACACCCATCTGCACACTTCTTTTTCCACCGATGCAGGCATGGTGGGTTGCCGTCTGGGGCCGGAGGAAGCCTACCGGTTCGCGCGCGGCGAAGAGGTCATGAGCAGCAGCGGCCAGCGGGCCCGACTTTCCCGCCCCTATGATTTTCTCGTGGTTTCCGACCACTCTGAGAACCTCGGCCTGGCGCCGATGATTGCCGTGTCGGACCCACTTCTGCTCAAAAGCCCCACGGGCAAGCGTTGGCATGACCTGGTCAAGAGCGGCAACGGTCTGACGGCCTTCCGTGAATGGATGGGCACCGCGTTGACGGGCGACGCCATCAAGAGCCCGGAGATGGCGCGCTCCGCCTGGGAATTCATCATCAAAGCAGCGGAAAAGTACAATTCGCCGGGACAATTCACGGCGTTCATCGGCTTCGAATGGACCTCGACTCCCCAGGGAAACAATCTGCACCGGAATGTCATTTTTCGGGACGGCGGGCCACTGGCCAGCCGGGTGCTTCCGCTTTCGGCTTACGACAGTTTCGACCCGGAAAAGCTCTGGGAATGGATGCAGAGCTACGAGGAGAAAACCGGCGGGCGACTGCTGGCCATCCCCCACAATGGCGACGTGAGCGGCGGGATGATGTGGATGACACAGACCTTTTCGGGCAAGCCGTTCGACCGCGCCTACGCGGAGACCCGGGCAAAGCGGGAACCGATCATCGAGGTGACCCAGCCCAAGGGCACGAGCGAGTCCCATCCCACGCTCTCCCCGGACGATGAGTTCGCCAATTTTGAAATCTGGGACAAATCGAACCTGGGTGGCAATATCGCGATCACCAAGGAGATGCTACCGGGAAGCTATGCCCGGGAAGCCCTGAAAAACGGTCTGGCTCTCGAAGCAAAACTGGGGGCCAATCCTTTCAAATTTGGCCTGATTGGCAGCACCGACTCGCATACCGCGCTGTCGACAGCGGAAGAGAACAATTTCTTCGGAAAAACGGTTGGCACCGAGCCGAGTGCGCACCGGTGGGAGCATGCGGCCATTCCCGCGCTGAAGCCGGAGTTGGTGACCAAGGGCTGGGCCTTGGGTGCCTCCGGCCTGGCCGCCGTCTGGGCACGGGAAAATACGCGCGAATCCTTGTTTGATGCCATGGAACGCCGTGAGGTTTACGGAACCACCGGCACCCGGATGACCGTGCGGCTCTTCGCCGGATGGGATTTTGCCCCGGAGGAAGTGAACCGGCCAGATTTTGCGGGCGAAGGCTATCGTCGGGGGGTTCCCATGGGTGGTGAGCTTGCCAAAGCTCCGGAGGGTAAATCACCGGTATTTCTGATTCGCGCCCTGCGCGATCCGGACGGTGCGAACCTGGACCGGGTTCAGGTCATCAAGGGTTGGGTGGATGCCCAGGGTGAAACCCACGAACGCATCTATGACGTGGCGGTGAGCGACGGACGCAAGATCGAAGCGGATGGCCGGTGCAAGACGCCGGTGGGCAACACCGTGAACGTTCCCGACGCAAGTTACCAAAATACGATTGGAACGCCGGTGATCGGAACCTATTGGAAAGACCCGGACTTCAACCCCAAGCTGCGGGCTTTCTACTATGTTCGCGTGATTGAAATCCCGACCCCTCGTTGGACGGCCTTCGACGCGAAGTTTTACGGCATCGAAATGCCGAAGGAAGTCCCGATGACGTTGCAGGAACGCGCCTACACGTCGCCGGTTTGGTATACGCCGTGATCGTCCAGCGGATCATCAAGGAACCCCTGCTGCATTTCCTCCTGTTGGGGGCCGGAATCTTTGCGGTCCACAACTGGCTGCCAAATCGCGACCAGGGTGAACGCGGACGGATTGTGATCACTCAGGGGCAAATCGAGCATCTGGCGACGGGATTTGCCATGATATGGAAACGCCAGCCCACCTCCGATGAGTTGGTCGGCTTGGTCAGTGACCATGTCCGTGAGGAGGTTTACTGCCGCGAAGCGATGGCCTTGGGCCTCGACAAGGACGACACCGTCATTCGCCGCCGCCTCAGGCAAAAAATGGAGTTTGTCTCCGATGATATTGCTACCCAGATCCAGCCCACGGACGCAGATCTAAGCGCCTATTTGGGCGCACACCCGGAGCAGTTTCGGGTTGATCCGAGGTTCACCTTTCAGCAGGTATACCTTAATCCTGCACAGCATGGAACCAACCTGGCGCGGGATACTGATCAACTAATGTCCCGACTGCCATCGAACGGCAAGCAGGCAGATGTTTCCACCTTGGGAGATTCCTCGCTGCTGGAGAACCGGTTTACCGCTGTCTCGGTCCGGGAGGTGGCCGGGCAGTTCGGCGAAAAATTCGCCAACGCTCTTGTTGGCCTCAAGCCAGGTCAATGGGCCGGCCCTGTGGAATCCAGTTACGGCTTGCATTGGGTATGGGTGAGTGACAAGTCCGAAGGTCGTATTCCCCTTCTTTCAGAAGTGCGCGATGCCGTCCGGCGTGAGTGGGAGAACACCCGACGGATGGAAGCCAATGAAAAGGTGTATCAGGACTTGCTCAAGCGGTATGTGGTCACCATCGAACGCCCGACGCTGACGGAGCCAAGAAAGGTGGCGGACGCCCAATGAGAACCCGAGGAACATGGGATCGGTTAAAAACAGGGGTGTTTCCCCTCTCGTTTCTCGGTTTTCTCTGTTTGTTCTTGTTTCAATCGTCTGCGGTCCTGGCCCATGAGCTGCGCCCGGCTTATCTCGAACTGCGCCAATCCGGGCCGGAAACCTATGACGTTCTCTGGAAGGTCCCGGGCATGGGGGAGAATCTTCACTTGGGGCTCTATGTGGAATTCCCAGCGGACTGCACCAACGTCATCGAACCCCGGGCCGCCATGATCCGTAACGCCTTCACCCAACGATGGACCGTGCGACGCGCCGGTGGACTGGACGGCAGCGAAATCCATATCCGCGGTTTGTCTGCGACCATGACAGACGTGCTCGTCCGCATGGAACACCTTGATGGTCGGGCACAAGTCACACGGCTGACGCCGTCCGCTCCCTCGTTGATCGTGCAATCCGCCCCCGGGCCGATGGAGGTGGCCCGCACCTATTCGGCGCTCGGCATCGAACACATCCTGACGGGTATCGACCACCTGCTCTTCGTTCTTGCGTTGCTGCTCATCACTCGGGGTGGCTGGAAACTGGTCAAAACGGTCACCGCCTTCACCGTCTCGCACAGTCTGACACTGACGGCCGCCACCCTGGGTTGGGTGCACATTCCTCCGCCCCTGGTCGAAGCCCTCATTGCGTTGAGCATTGTTTTCGTTGCGTCGGAAATCCTTCGCCAACAGAGGGGTGAAGAGGGGATGACCGCCCGCGCCCCATGGCTGGTGGCGTTCAGTTTCGGCCTCATGCATGGGTTGGGTTTTGCGGGAGGACTGAGTGAAGCCGGGCTCCCGGTGGGACACATCCCCGCCGCGTTGCTCTTTTTCAGCTTGGGTGTTGAAACCGGTCACTTCCTATTTATTGGCGCGGTGCTGGCATTCATCGCCTTGATCCATCGCATCCGTTTTCCAGTCCCGCGCTGGGGCAAACTGGTGCCGCCCTACGCCATTGGTGGCGTGGCCATGTTCTGGGTCATCCAGCGGGTGGCAGCCTTTTGAAAGAGCGACACGAGCAGACAGCAATCCATCACATCCAGTATACATGAAGCACACAACATTCACGACACTGGCAGTCATCGCCAGCCTGGGGGCGTCTGTCATTCGCGGCGAGGAGGCAGCGGGTGGCCATTATTTGCCGGGAGCGACCGCCTCGTTTATTGACACACTCCCTGGAAAACCGTCCTGGGTGGTCGCCGACGCGTTCACCTATTACAACGGGAGCGCCAGCGTCGACAATCCGATCAACTTCGCAGGTCAACTCACTCTGGACGCACATGCCACGTGCTATGCCGACACCTTGTTCGGCATCTATCAAACGCCACTTCGATTGCTGGGTGGTCAGTACGCGGTGGCCACGGCGCTTCCCTTCCTATGGCTGGACGTCAAAGGAACGGTCGTTCCAGCGGACGGCCCTTCCGTGAAAAAGAGCGATTCGGCCAGCGGCCTGGGCGACATCACCCTGTATCCGTTCATGCTCGGTTGGACCAACGCGTCGGATATGAAGTACGACGTCCGCCTCGGCATCTATGCGCCCAGCGGCGACTACACCGTCGGCAAGCTGGCCAACACTGGCCGCAACTACTGGACGTTCGAGCCGGCTGTGTCGTGGAGCTGGCTGAGCACCAAGATCGGGACGGAAGTCACCCTCTTTGCCGGACTGGATTTCAATACCGAAAACACGGCCACGGACTACAAGTCGGGAACGTCATTCCACCTCGACGGCACCGTGGCCCAACATTTGCCCATTGGCAGCTTTGGGATCATCGGTGTTGGTGCAAACGCTTTTTTCTATGATCAAATCAGCGGAGACAGCGGCATCGGTGCCAAGCTGGGCAGTTTCGAGGGCCGCACCGCAGGCGTTGGTCCGGTGGTTTCGTTTATCAAGAAGATGGGCAACACAGACCTTGCGGCGGAACTGAAATGGTTGCCGGAACTGAACGTGAACAAACGTCTCAAGGGCGACACCGTCTGGTTTAAGGTCGGACTTGTGTTCTGAATCCATTTAAAACACTTCAAACCATCCATCCAATTCAAAACATGAAACGAAACTTTCTCCTGGGTGCACTTGTTCTGTTCTGTGGGACGCGGCTTTCCCTGCATTCCGACGTTCTGGAACTCAAGAGCGGTCAGTTGCTGACTGGAAAATACACCGGCGGAACAGCCGGCACCATCCGCTTCACCGATGCCACCGGAGCCCAGGTGATCGAGACCAGCAAGGCCGTGGCACTGACCTTTACAGGTGAAGAAGCGCCTGCACCTGCGGCGGCTCCCGAGCCGGCTTCTCCTGCGGCCCCCCCTACAACTTATCCCGGAGGGACCCCGCCTCCGTCCGCCGTTCCCAGCTCCATCACCGTCAATGCGGGCACCGGTCTGCTGGTGCGGATGGTCGATGGTGTCTCGTCGCGCGACGGTCGAGGAAAGCGCTTCACCACCACGCTGGAAACCGATTTTGTCGTCAATGGCATCCTGGTCGCCAAGGCGGGAACGCGGGCGTACGGTCGGGTCGAAAGTGCCAAGCAGGCGGGGCGCTATGCCGGACGAAGCACTCTGGATTTGCGGTTGAGTGAGTTGGTTCTGGGCGGTGTGTTGGTTCCGATTGTCACCGGCCCTTATATTGAGGCCAGCAAGAGTTCTCTCGCCAAGACCGCCAAGACTACCGCCGTGGGGGCCGCCATTGGTGGCATCGCGGGCGATGCGGGCAAGGGAGCTGCAATCGGCGCAACAGCTTCCGGTCTGAAGCGTGGCCAGACGGTCGGTGTGGCCCCGGGTGAATTGATGGAGTTTCAACTCCAGCAGCCGTTGACGGTCAATCTGCCGCGGTGAAGTGACCCTCGAAATGGAAATCCATTGAATATATTAAACCTTAAAGAAGCCATCTACAAAGACACTAGAATGAAAGCCATCCGAAACATTCCCTTGTCAAAATGCTTTGTCCTCGCCGCCTTCCTCATGCTCGGGATGGTCAGCGCCACCCAGGCGCAGACCGTGGTGGACGGGATCGAAGTCATCCGCGCCACCATCAAGGCCGACCGCAAGGTCGTGATTGCCGAGAATCTGCAACTCACCGAGGCCGAGGGAAAAGCCTTCTGGCCGCTCTATCGCGACTATCGGCATGATATTGAAAGCGCCAACGACGAATTGGTGAAGCTGGTGTTGGAGTACGCCGACCAATACCCGCACGTGTCCGAAGAAAGTGCCCGTGAAATTCTCAAGCGCTACTCCAAGCTGGAAACCAAACTAGTGAACACGCGTCTGAAGCATTTGAAGAAAATCGGTGCGGTTTTGCCAGCCACCAAGACGCTTCGGTTTGCGCAGCTGGAGAATCGGCTGGACCTGGCGGTTCGACTCGAATTGGCAGGTTCCATTCCCCTGGTGCCGGCAGGCCCGAAGCGTTGAGACTCGGAATGTTCCAGAGAGCGTAAGAAGGATATCCATGAAGAACGCGATGCGAGACAATCTGGTGAAGTCGGTCGGCACCATCCGAAGAGCCGTGGCAGTTGGAGTCACGGCCCTGGTTGTAGCCGCGACGCTGACGGGCTGTGCGTCGATGAAGGTGAGTACCGAGCACGATACGGCCGTGAACTTTGCCGGATACAAGACGTTCGCGGTTCTGCCGATTTCCACGGAGCGGTCCGGCGTCGATCCTGGGACGGCACTGCGGCTGGCTCCGGTCGCTGAGCAGGCGGTGCGCGATGCGCTCACCGCCAAGGGAATGTCCGAGGTCGCCCGGGAACAGTCGGACTTTGCCGTTCTGGTTCGGGGTCAGTCATTGCCACGGATCGAAGTGACCCACTGGGGCTATACGCCGTATGGCAGCTATCCTGGGTATCCCGGTTACGCGGGCCGCCGATCCGGATGGGCTTATCCCAGCTACGGCGGTTATCCCCAAAGCGACGTTCAGGTGACTGAAGATAGGAGATTGATCGTCGAGGTTTATGACAACAAGTCCCACAATCCGACCTGGGTCGGTTGGATCGAACGGTCCGGCGATGGCGAGGTGAATCCAGACCGGGTTCGGGACGGTATTCTTGAGATATTAAAAAGTTTTCCCCCAGCGCCCAAGTCCCCGTGACCCGGGTTGCATCGACTGCTCCTTCACCGCTGGCTCTCCATTCTCACATGCGATACCTTTTTCTCTCCGTCACAGCCTTGGGCATCTTGCTGACCTCCGGTTGCCGAAGTATTGGCCCCGGGACTGTTCCCCGCGATCGCCTCGACTATAGCACCTCCATCAGCGAATCCTGGAAGCGGCAGACGTTGCTCAACATCGTCAAGCTTCGCTACCTCGACCCGCCTATTTTTGTGGATGTGGGGCAGATTGTCTCAGGTTACTCGCTCGAAACAGGCCTCAATGCCGGCGGAAGTTTGCCGGAAACGACGGCCTTTGGAGGCAGCACAGCCACCTTGGGTGGTTCGGTTCGGTTTACGGATCGACCAACCATCACCTACACGCCGCTCACCGGCAATAAGTTCATCAAGGCGTTGATGACACCGTTGCCGCCCGACTCGGTCTTCTTTACCGTGCAATCGGGTTATCCTGCCGACTCGGTGTTTGCTGCGGCTGTGGGAACCATGAATGGACTGAAGAATCAGGATAGCAACTTGGCGGGCGTATCGGCACCTGATCCGGACTTTGTTCGTGCTCTGGAGTTGTTTCGAAAAATCCAGCTTTCGGGTGCTGTCGGGATGCGGGTGGAAGAAGACGCTCAAAAGCGCCAAACCACGCTGATCACCTTCCGTTCCAAGGACATCAGCGCGCAAACGATATCTGACACGACAGAGTTGCGTCGTTTGCTGCATTTGAATCCCGATGCCGCCGAATTGAGATTGGTCTTCGCTGCAACGCCGGGCAACGACAGGGAATTGGCCATTCTCACGCGACCGTTGCTGGGCATCATGCAAAACCTGGCAAGCTTGGTTGAAGTGCCCCCGGAGGACGTCACCGACGGACGTGCCACCCCCGGCTTCAGTTCCACCTCGCAGACGAATGAGGCCCAACGTCCGATGTGGATACGCAGCGGAAAGGAAAAGCCAACGAATGCTTATGTGGCGGTACCGTATCGCGACCATTGGTTTTGGATTGACGACCGCGACCTGAAATCGAAGAGGACGTTCGCGTTCATGATGCTGCTCTTCACCCTTTCCGAAACCGGCGAGAAGGACAACCTGCCGCTGATCACCATCCCTGCCCAATGAGTTATTTGGACCCGGAGTGGCGGGGGAGAGCGTGCGGGGCACTCCGCCCTGCGTTGCTCACCCTTGCGCTGCTCAGTGGTTCCATTGTCCGCGCGGATTCGGTGTTTTTGGTGGGCGGTGAAAAAGTGGTGGGCAGGCTCGTTTCCGAGGGGCCCACGGGGATTGTGTTCGAGTCCCGGACGCTGGGCCGACTGGAAATCGCCCGCGACCGAATCGAGCGTGTCGAACAGGACTCTCCGGCGGCCCCGGCCCCGCCTTTGACCGTAGCCACGAATTCGATGGCAGAGGGCGGTGTTCCCGGTTCCACGAGCACGAACCTGTTCCTACCTTGGTCTGACGGGCCATCCGGCAAAGCAGAGTACGATTGGATTCAACTGAAATCGGGGGAATGGCTTACGGGCAGGATCAAGTCGTTGCAGGAGGAGAAACTGGAGTTCGACAGTGAGGAATTGAACCTGCTGACGTTCGATTGGAAGGATATTCGAACGGTTCATTCGCAGCGGATGGTCAGTGTTCGCATCGAGAACAATAAACCCGTGGACGGCGCTCTGCTGGTCACGACGAATGAAGTGCGCGTGGTCACTGACACGGCCACCAACAGCTTTCCACGCTCGGAGCTTCTCGCCATCACGCCCACGGGTGACCGAGAGGTGGACAAGTGGACCGGAAAGATTTCCGCCGGGGTGAGTTTCCGAGCGGGCAATACCCGGGAGGTGGACGTCAACACCCAGGCAACGGCCCAGCGCCGCACTCCTGACACCCGGATTGGTCTCGATTACCTCGGCAATTTTGGAAGGATCAATGGCGTCGCGACCGAGGAAAATCACCGACTCTCGGGGCAGTACGACTACTTTTTCTCCCGCAAGCTCTACGCCCGCTTGCCGGACATCGAGTATTACCGCGACCCCCTGCAAAACCTCGAACACCGGTTCACCATCGGTGCCGGTGTGGGTTACGACATCATCAAGACCGCCCGGACCGAGTGGAGTGCGACGGTCAGTCCGTCGTGGCAGCGCAACTGGTTTAGTTCGGTTCAGGCGGGCCAAAACAGCTCACCGCACTCTCTGGCGATGGTGTTGTCGACCCGGTTCGAGACGGAATTGACCCGCCGACTGGACTTCATTTTTGAATACCGTGGTCAGTTGACTGGACGCGAAACTGGCAACGACACGCACCACACGGTGGCCACCCTCGAGTTCGATATCCACAAGCAATTGAAATTGGACCTGTCCTTCGTCTGGGACCGGATCAGCAATCCACAGACCGAGTCGGCGGGCACGGCACCGACTCCCAATGACTTCCGGCTGATCACGTCGCTCGGAGTGGATTTTTGATGGGGAAGCCACCATCAACGAACGTTTCCAATCTCCGCTGAATAACTGAATGGAGAAGGGAGTTTCATGACACGCACCGTCGGCGCAAACTCTCCTCCGCTGAAGCCCGTTATCGGACAGATCGGCAGGACAAGGACTTTGCGGACCGGCGACAGCCGCCCGCAAAACATCGCTCCATCTCCCTCGGGATACCGTGTCCTGTCTTTAAAATCTGCGTTAATCTGTGTTAATCTGCGGATCCAACTCTTCAGACGACAGAAAATTGTCCGCCGATGTCGCAGATAGAAGAAGAGTGGCATCGGGAACACCGTAGGCAATCCGAGCCGTCACGGCTCACCGGTAGGTTCGCCCTACCATGGCTTTCTGAAGTATCGATGCAACTCTCTGGATTTCGGAGTATTGGAAAGGGTCCAATTGGATTACTTGGACGTCCTACCCGGCGTGAACAACAGGCGAAGGCTGTTCATCACCACCAGGACCGTGCTGCCTTCGTGGGTGGCAACGCCCATCCAGAGGGGGAGGCGGGGCCATACCAGGGTGAGGCCGGCCATCACGGCCATAGCACCGAGTGAAACCCAGAGGTTCTGGCGGATGATGACCACGGCCTTTCTGCTCAGTCGGCGCGCGAGCAGAAACTGCTCCAGCCGATCGTTCATCAACACCACGTCCGCTTGTTCCAGGGCTGCATCCGAGCCACGTGCCCCCATCGCCACCCCCACGTCGGCCGCCGCGAGCACCGGGGCATCATTGACGCCATCTCCAATCATGGCCACCCGACGTCCCTGGGCCCTCAAATCCTGCACCGCTGCCAGTTTGCCTTCCGGCGATAGCTGGGCACGGACCGAGCCGACCCCGGATTCCTGTGCCATCCGGACGGCAGCCTCCTCACGGTCGCCGGTTAGCATCAAGGTTTGAAGTCCATCCGCGTGGAGCTGGTCGATCAGGCCCCGTGCTGTTGGGCGGAGTCGGTCCTGAAGCTCAAACCGGCCCAAGAGGCCGGGGCCCATCACCCAGGTTTCATTGGCCTGGGCGGGAGCGGCAGGAAGGTTCGCCAGTTGTTCTGCGGTCAGCCAGCCAGTTAACAACTTCCGGTTGCCCAAGCCAAAGCTTTCCGACCCCAGCCGCGCCTTGATGCCCTGCCCGGCAACGGTTTCTGAATCGGTCATCGGACTTGGTTCGATGCCTTCGCGTGACAGGGCGCGCACCAGGGAACGGGAAACCGGGTGATGGGATAGCCTGGCCAGTCCGAGGGCCACCGTCAGAAGTGTTTCCCGCGTGCCGATGTGGCTTTCAACGTGGGCCAGTTGCAGCTCGCCCTCGGTCAGGGTCCCAGTCTTGTCGAGCGCCACGGTATCCACGCCTGCCAGCAGTTCGACCGCGGTACCGCCCCGAAAGAGGACTCCCTGGCGTGCTCCGCAGGCAATGGCGGAAAGGATGGCCGACGGGACCGAAAGGACGAGGGCGCATGGGGAAAGCACGACGAGCAGGGTCATCGCCCGATAAAAGGCGCTCGAAAGGCCTGGGGCCGAGTGAAACAGCGGCCGGTTCTCCACCCAGCCGCAGTAGACAAAAAGTGCGACGCATCCGGTGATGACCGCGGCGGTATAACGGGTTCCGAAGCGGTCGGTGAACCGCTGGGTCGGCGCCCGCTGTTGCTGGGCTTCATGAATCAGGCGGATGATGCGCTGGAGTGCACTGTCTCCCGCGGCGCGAAGCACGGTGCCGTCGAGAACGCCCCACTCATTGACCGTTCCGGCCATGGCTGTGTCGCCCCGGCGTTTGGAGACCGGCTCGACCTCACCGGTCAGCATCGATTCGTTGCAGGCGCTTTCCCCTTCGAGGACCTCGAAATCAACCGGGACCTGTTCGCCTGCCCGAACCCGAACCTGCATGCCGCGCTTCAGATCGGCGACGGGCAGTTCCACCTCCCGCCCCTCGTCCAGCCGGGTGGCAAATTTCGGTGCTCCCTTGAAGAGAGCCCCGATCTCTCTCTGCGTCCGCCCGGAGGCATATTCCTCCATCGCCGCGGAGGCCGAAAACAGAATCAGCAGGAGGGCTCCCTCGCCCCAGGCCCCCACGGTACCGGCACCGAGAGCGACCAGGAGCATCAGAAACTCGGTATTGAAGTGCCCTTTCCGAAGGTCGGCAAACACCTCCTTGGCAAGGTCCAGAGCCCCGGCCAGATAGGCAACGGCGAAGAGCAACCGTGAGGCGGGCGATTCCGCGGGAAGCCACCAGGCTGTGGCGGTCGCGACGGTGCAGACGGCAGAGCGCACGGCCATGCCGCGCCAGGGTTCGCCCTCAGCCGTGCCTGATTCAGGCATGCAGACTGAGTTGTTGGCGATAAACCGTGGGTGAAGATCCAGCGACCCGACGGAAGACACGGTTGAAATGCGTCAGCGATTGAAACCCGGAGTCAAAGGCCACTTCACTGACCCGGGCATTGGGATTCAACAGTAGGTTCTTTGCCTTCTCGACCCGGACCCGGGCCACGTAGTCGGTAAAATTCAGGCCCGTCGCCTTCTTGAACAGTTTGCAGAAGTAAAACGAGCTGGTGTTGACCGCCTTGGCCACTTCGGCCAGTCCGATCTCCTCCTCCTGATGTTCCTGAATGTATTTCTTGGCCCGGGTGATCACCGGAGGCTCGGCCTGCTGCTGTTGCACCGCCAGTTGATTGGCCACCGATGCCAGGTGCTCGGCAAAAATGGAGACCAGGCGAACCATGGCGGTGTATTGCTCCGGTTCAATCACTCGCGAGTGAAACCAGGCATCCTCCATCCGTCGCAAATCCGTCTTGTAACCCCAATCGATGAGGTACCGGGCCGTCCGGGCAAACTGGGCTTTCGTGGGTTCTTGAAGGAGAACCTGACCGGTCTGAAGGTATCCCAGGGTTTCGTCGCCGACTTTCAAAGGAACAGCGGTGTCGGTCAGACCCGCAAAGCAGGTCGCCGTCTGCGATCCGCCTCCCTCGGTGAGCGATTGTTGGACTTCCAGACAGGCCGCACAGCTCCTGGACGATTGGGCCATCAAGGCGCAAAAGGGATTTTCCCGGGGCGCACCATGGTTGATCGGGTGAGTCTCACCCAGGGCCCGAAGCGAAAGCGGCAGACCCGTCGCCGCCCCAAACGCCGCTTGATAATCCGCGTAAATCTTTGACCGACTCAGCCGCTGCACCAGATCATGATTTGCAACGTCCATGTGCGGATAGGTTTAGCGCCCCCTAGGCCTTTCTGCAAGGTTGGCGGCGGATAACGCAATTCCTTCACACGAGGCTTGTCATGGCAGGCCGGGGGAGGGACAACGGACCCAATGTCAGTTCCGGTATTAGCGGTCGACCGGTTGGTGAAGCGGTTCGGTGGCCGAACGGCGGTGGATGGCCTGTCCTTCCAAATCCAGCGCGGCGAGGCCGTTGGCCTGCTGGGACCCAATGGAGCAGGAAAAACCACCACCCTGTCCCTGCTGGTCGGACTCCTGACCCCGGATGCAGGAACGGTGGCCATTCACGGCATGGCTCTCCAGGGCGATACCGACCCAGTGAAGCGCCATATCGGTTTGGCCACCCAGGAGCTGGCCTTGTACGAGGAGCTGACCGCGATGGATAATCTTGGGTTCTTTGGCTCGCTCTATGGCCTGCGAGGCGATGCCCTCGCTCAAGCCTGTCGGCGGGTACTCGAGTTTGCCGGTCTCGCCGATCGTGCTCAGGAACCGGTAAAGGGTTTCTCCGGAGGAATGAAGCGCCGCCTCAATCTGGCGGTGGCCCTGCTCCACGACCCGGACCTTTTGCTCCTGGATGAGCCCACCGTCGGGGTCGATCCACAGAGTCGCAATGCCTTGCTGGAGAGCATCGAAGACCTTCGGCGACAGGGAAAGACCATCGTCTACACGACTCACTACATGGAGGAGGTCGAGCGCTTGTGCGAACGGGTGATCGTGGTCGATCACGGGCGCATTCTGGCTGATGCCCGGGTCGCCGACCTCAAGGTTCAGGCGAGCGGAGGCATCCAACTGCGCGTGGGGCTCGCCGCCGGCCATCAGGTCGAGGCGAGAAAGTGGCTGACCGAAATAACCGGGGTTTCTGCCATCGAAACCGTTTCGGATGGACTCCAGTTGTTGCTGAGTCAGGTCGCCGTGGCCGGCAGGGTGCTGGAACTCCTCGAACGACGGGAAATCCCCGTCCTCTCGTTGGCCACCCGACAGCCAAGCCTGGAAGACGTTTTCCTCCAGTTGACCGGTCGAACCCTTCGCGATTGACCGCCAGTCCCTATTTCCCGCCCGGGGCCAAATCCTTGCGGGGAAACAGAGGCTCGGGTTGGCCCACCTGATGGCCAATCTCGAGACGACCCCATCGGGTGAGGTCCCATCGGTCCGGGGCATCGCATTGCTTGAGTTGGGCAAAAATCCGGTCGGACGTGTGCGGGATGACCGGCCAGAGCAGCACCGCCAAGATGCGGCAAACCTCCACCAGATTGTAGAGAACTTCATCCAATCGGGACGCTTGAGTGGGGTCCTTGGCCAATCGAAAGGGGGCCGTCTTTTCGACGTATTCATTGGCCCGATTGACCAGCTTCCAGATGCTGACCAAGGCTCCCTGGGCATCAAAGCTGCGGTACAATTGCGCCGTCTGTTCGACCACCGCCGTGGTTTCCGCCGCCAGTTCCAAGTGCGGCGACGGAACCAGCCCCTGCCGGTACCGATTCAGCATGCTGATCGCGCGATTCACCAGGTTGCCCAGGCCATTGGCCAATTCCGCCCGGTAACGGTCCCCGAAGCCAGTATCCGTCCAGTTGCCGTCCGGCCCGATCCCGAGCTCGCGCACCACATAATATCGGAAGGCGTCGAGACCCCACTCGCCGATCACGGCCACGGGATCTACCACATTGCCGGTGGTCTTGCTGAGTTTTTGGCCGTCCTTCTGCCACCAGCCGTGGACCAGCAATTGGCGGGGCAGGGGTGCACCGAGGGCGCGCAGCATGATGGGCCAGTAAACTGCGTGAAACTTGAGGATGTCCTTGCCGATGAGGTGGATGTCCGCCGGCCAGGCCGAGAACGAACCGGCCTTTCCTGCGTAATAATCCCCAAGCGGTGCCAGTGCCGCCAAATCACCATGGGCGGCTGGGACCGAGAAATAGTTTACCAACGCGTCAAACCAGACATAGGTGACAAACTCCGGGTCAAAGGGCAGGGGAATACCCCAGCTCAGGCGGGCTTTGGGACGCGAAATACACAAG
This sequence comes from uncultured Verrucomicrobiota bacterium, assembly GCA_903896505.1. GTDB lineage: Bacteria > Verrucomicrobiota > Verrucomicrobiia > Limisphaerales > UBA9464 > CAILNN01. The sequence goes on from CAITXU010000242.1 coordinate 32,094, forward strand.
TCCTCGAGCTTTTCCGAACGCAGGAAGCCCAGCACCTCGTTACGCCGGGACTCGGGCGTGACGTATTCCGGATGGGTCTCCAGATACTCGATCAGCCAGGCCTGATGGATGCCGAGCCGGAAATACCAATTATCCTCGGACAACTCATTGACCTGACCCCATTTGGCGTCCCAAGTGCCGTCCGGATTCCGGTCCTTTTCGGTGAGAAAGGTTTCCTCGCGAACGGAGTACCAGCCTTTGTAGGTCGTTTTGTAGAATTGACCTGCGGCATGGAGCTTGGACAGGACGACCTGGACCACCCGTTGATGGCGCTCCTCGGTGGTGCGGACAAAATCATCGATACTCAGCCCAAGGAGTTGAGCGAGCGCCTTCCACTGGACCGCCAGATTATCGCAATAAGCCTGGGGCGACAGCCCGGCGGCTTCGGCGGCCTGCTGGACCTTCTGACCATGTTCATCGAGGCCGGTCAGAAAGAACACGTCATCACCCAGACTCCGGCGGGATCGGGCGATGACATCGGCGACGACTTTTTCATAGGCATGCCCGAGATGGGGGGCTCCATTGACGTAATCGATGGCCGTGGTGATATAAAACCGTTTGCTCACTGGAGTCAGGATGACAGGAAGAGACCCCGTGGGCGAGAGTGGAAGTATCTTCCATCCGCCTACCTGCCATTCCAAGTGGCAGCGGCGTCCCGCCGCTCTCAGACCACCCATACCCCACTACCGTGAAGGCCCAAGAATGCCAAGGGCCAACGGCCCGCATCCATTCCAGCCTGGGCCGACGGCCCAGGTCGGGCCCACATGGACGAAAGAGCGCTGAAAGCCCGTCTGAAGTGGCAGCGGCGTCCCGCCGCTCCCGTGCCATCAAAAATACCGGCCACCTCCCGCCGCTTGCCTTGCATCCGCCTCCCCAAAGCACCGCGCCCGTAGCGCAGACATTCCTGTCTTCCAAACACCGCCATCTTCCGCACCGGTCGATTCGTCTGCAACCTTATGAATCACAGTCACATCGGTAGGGCGAGGCTCCCGTCGAGCCGCGGCGGTCCGTACCGCATCCGCCTCGCAAGTTATACCCTGCCTTACCCCGGAGCGCCACGGGAGCGATGCTGCCGTTTCGCCGACATTCTTGTCGGCTGCGCTACACCCCGTTCCGACGCGTTTCGGCCCAGCCCACGGCCCGGTAGAACTGGCGGCCAGCGGCACAGCGGCACCCGCCATTGTCGCTCAAGGTGACGCTTGACATAACCGGAACTGAATTGCGTGCCGGGCGAGGTATGGACCGCTCTCAAGCCAGGCATAAGCCCAGTAGCCGAGGTGCCTTTTCGACGGGAGAGGTGATGATCCCCGCAATGATCAGGGACTTGCAGGAGCGCGTCCCTCCCGACGCAAGTCCCTCCTAAGGAGGGACATCCAGCGGAGGGACGTCCCGCTACTGCGGGACAAGTCCCATATCGATTTTTGCCACCGAAGCCTGCTCCAGAGTTCCCGATGTCACCACCGGAGATCGAATGTATGGAGCCCTGCTTTTTGCAGCTTCACGGACAAAACTTGGTAAAAGTACGCGCGCGAAGACGCGAAGGCACCAAGAAGACTGGCAAGGTGAAGAGAACGGCCACCGCCGCTTTCCATCCCATCCGAAGTGGCAGCGGCGTCCCGCCGCTCTCCCTCCACTCCCACCATCCACCAATCAGAAGTCCCGGAAATGAGAAGGGCCAACGGCCCGAAACCATCCCAGCCTGGCCCATCGGGCCAGGTCGAGCATCGTCCAATGGTTTAGGCCTGAAAGCCCGATCCATGGTACAACGCCCGCTAGGGATCACAGCGAGTCGTACAAAGCCAACGGGCCATCCGCCCGACCGCGGATCCAGTAAATCCCTGATCTTATGGTGGGCACGAAATCGGCACCCGAACCTTCGACATCCGAGAAAAGGCCAACTGCGGTTCATCCTTCAGCATCCTTTCCAACCGCTTGACCTGAGGTGGTGGCTCGTGTTTTCCTTGGGCAGCGCGGAGAGATGGCCGAGTGGCTGAAGGCGCTGGTTTGCTAAACCGGTATACGGCCAAAAGCCGTATCGGGGGTTCGAATCCCCCTCTCTCCGCCACTTTCTGTGTCAGTTTAGTTCGGTTGTGCCCACAAAAGCACTCCTGCTACCGAACTCGCTGCATTGAGACTCAATAGTCGAATGCCAATTAGGTTGGAACCACAAAGGCTGCGGGGTGGGAAACCCTCTCATCCAAGGTAACAAACTTCATCCCATGGGCCTCGGCTAAGTGAGCCAAATAAAAGTCCGTCGTCTGCCCCCCCGCCGGTGCTGTCAAACCTGCCAGAACCCGCTCGTCGCAGGCCAAAAATTGGGGGTTTCGATTGGTCAGCCATGTCGATAGAGCAAGTCGCGCGTCTTTCATGGACGCATTGAAGGCTTGCGTTGAAATCCGCAGAAAACCCAACTCAGTTATCGGACATACTGCAACCTTCTTCCCGGCTTCCCAAGCTCTTACCCGTGAATGGTGAACGTGATTCTCCCACAGCAGCGCGATCAAGGTAGAAACGTCCACGAGATAGGTCATGGATAGTCGTCCATTGCCTTGCGGGTTTCCTCCCAGCTGATGGTTTCTGGTGTCGAAAGAAGCAAAAGTTCGCCGCGCTGAACGAGTTTTGCGCTGGGTCGGACCGGTTTTTCCATTTTGGTCAGCACAAGCCGTCCGCCGTCCTCGTGTTCAACATCGAAGACGTCGCCGGGAAGAACCGGCTTGGGTAACGTCACGCGACGCCGTCGGTCCGCAATGACTTTCATACTGTGGGTTTAACCCACCGCAGACCAGAGCTCAAGAGGGATTGTTGCACCATTTCCGAGGAGCTTATCCCGGGTTCCCATCCGCCCGACTCTATTCGAGGAAAGCCCCAGGCCACAGTGAAGCGGCATGCGTCTTGCCACTCCGGAAGAAACGAATAGTTTCTCTTGAATGCAAACGACCTTGGACCTCCCCGACGATCTGTTGGCAGCGGCCCGTAAGGTCGCGGATCACCGTCAGACAACCCTCGCCGCGATGATCGAGCTTTCGCTCCGTCAACAGATCACTCGCGAGGAGCAATTCCCCATGGGAGACGAGGTCGCCTATGAAAAAGGACCGTACGGGATGCTGAGCCTCAAAAAGCGTGGGGCAATCGTCACTGACGAAGTTATCCAAAGTCTGATCGAAGAAGAGGGAGTCTGATCGGTCAGGTTCCGTTGGACGTCAATCTATTGGTCCCGCTGATCAATCAAGGCCAGGATGGCGGGACGATGAGGAACAGACCGGTAAGATAAGAATCTCCGGGCTTCCGTTTGCCATTTTCTCAAAACAACATCTGGAAATGAGTTCCAAGCGCCGCTTTCCGGCTTCTGGAGTTCAGTTTTTCAAGGTTCCGACATGGCCAGACAACCAAAACCGAAGGACGAAGCATCCTCCGCCAATCTCGGCTTTGAGGCCAAGATGTGGCTCGCCGCCGACAAGTTGCGCAACAACATGGATGCAGCGGAGTACAAGCACGTCGTCCTCGGACTGATCTTCCTCAAGTACATCTCCGACACCTTCGAGGAGCAGTACACCAAGCTGAAAGCCGGGAAAGGCCCCTACGCCGGTGCCAATCCCGAGGATAAAGACGAATACCGCGCTGAAAACGTCTTCTGGGTGCCCAAGGAAAGCCGGTGGTCCCATCTCCAGGCCAATGCCAAGCAACCGACCATCGGAAAACTGGTCGACGACGCCATGGTCGCCATCGAGCGCGACAATCCCCGGCTCAAGGGCGTTCTGCCCAAGGAATACGCCCGCCCGGGACTCGACAAGCAACGACTGGGCGAATTGATCGACCTCATCGCCACGATCACGTTGACGGGTGCCCGGGAAGGCGAGGCCTCCCATCGCTCGGTCGACCTGCTGGGTCGGGTCTATGAATACTTCCTCACCCGTTTCGCCAGTGCCGAGGGCAAGAACGGGGGCCAGTTTTACACGCCTTCGTGCATCGTCCGGCTCCTGGTCGAGATGCTGGCCCCGTACAAGGGGCGTATTTATGACCCCTGCTGCGGTTCCGGTGGGATGTTCGTCCAATCCGAAAAGTTTGTGGAAGCCCACGGCGGCAAGATGGGCGACATCAGCATCTACGGTCAGGAGAGCAACGCCACCACCCGGCGGTTGGCCGTCATGAATTTGGCGATTCGAGGGATCGAGGCCGATTTCGGCCCCGAACAGGCTGACACCTTCCGTCGCGACCTCCATCCCGACCTCCGGGCTGACTTCGTTCTGGCCAATCCCCCGTTCAACGATTCCGACTGGTTCCGCAAAGACGACGATGTCCGGTGGCAGTTCGGTATCCCGCCGAAAGGCAACGCCAATTTCGCCTGGGTCCAGCACTTCATCCACCACCTGGCCCCCAACGGGATGGCGGGGTTCGTCCTCGCCAATGGCAGCATGTCTTCCAACCAATCGGGTGAGGGTGAAATAAGAAAGGCCCTGATCGAGGCCGACCTCGTCGACTGCATGGTGGCCTTACCCGGCCAGCTATTCTACAGCACCCAGATTCCCGTCTGCCTCTGGTTCCTGACCCGTAACAAAAGTGGCAGCGGCGTCCCGCCGCTTTCCTCAAAATCGGTGGGAAGTGGCAGCGGCATCCTGCCGCTCTCCCCAAAAAACAAAAGCCGCGACATCATCCCCCTTTTCCGGGACCGCCGAGGCGAAACCCTCTTCATCGATGCCCGAAAAATGGGAACCCTCATCGACCGGGTGCATCGAGAACTGACCGAAGCGGATCTGAAAAAAATCGTCTCCACCTATCACGCATGGCGGGGCGACCAGCGTGACGCTGGACCCGGTTACTCAGACATTCCCGGCTTCTGCAAATCCGCAACTACCGCCGAGATGGCCGGTCACGGCCATGTCCTGACACCGGGACGCTACGTTGGGGCCGAGGAAGTCGAGGAAGACGGTGAACCGTTCGACGCCAAGATGAAGCGGTTGGTTGCCGAATTGAATGGGCAGTTCGCAGAATCAAAGCGGCTGGAGGAAGAAATCCGCAAAAACCTAAAGGGACTGGGGTTTAAATGACGTCATACCTTCCACATCGACGCCGGTCCTCCGGCATTGTCGAAATGAAAACGCAAGACCAGCGAGGGCGAAGAGTCCTGGTCGCGAAGCCGGGTGGATCGCAATTTTACGGGAAGGTTGGCTATGGAACGTCCGTGACAGCAACCTTTGAAGGCACTCTCGTGAATACCGTCGTCCATTTACAAGCCTGACCTCGATTCACCTTTTCGGCTTATGCCACTCGATTTCACCTCCCTGCTGCAATCCATCACTGCGTTGCGTCGCTCCGTGGACGAAACCGCACCGGTGATGGCCACGTTGAGTCCTGTGATGCGCGAGACCGTGAAGGCCGGCGTCATCCAGCATTTCGAAGTCGCCTACGAGCAATGCTGGAAGGCCATGAAGCGCTGGCTCGAGACCAACGTGAACTCCGAGAGCGTGGATGGAGTGACCCGACGAGAGCTCTTTCGGCTTGCGGCAGAAAGCCAGTTGATCCTGGACGTGGACCTGTGGATGACCTTCCACCGGGCGCGCAATGAGGCGGCTCATACGTACAATGCCGCCACCGCCGAGGATGTCTTTTCCATCGCCGCGTCGTTTGCACCCGAGGCCGAGCGTTTTGTTGAGAAAATCTCCAGGCGAAATGATTGACCTCTCCCCTCAACAGATCGAAACCGTCAGAGCCATTCTCGCCCGGCATGTTCCTGGTTGCGAGGTCCGCGCCTTTGGTTCACGGGTGCGATGGACGGCCAAGAGCTATTCGGACCTGGACCTTGCCGTCCTGGGGCCGAAAAAATTGAAGCGCGACCAACTGGACGCCTTACGAGAAGCCTTCACTGAATCCGACCTTCCTTTTCGGGTGGATGTCCTTGATTGGCACGCCATATCGGAACAATTCCGAACGATTATTACCGAACGGTTCGAGGCGATTCAGCAAGCGGCCAAAGTAAGTACGAGGTACACTGAATGGGAACTTTTGCACCTCGGTGACTTGGGCCGAATCGTAACCGGCAAAACACCGCAGACTGCGGTCGAAGGAAACTTCGGCGGGCAGATACCATTCGTCACCCCGTCGGACATGGACGGCAGAAAAATACTCACCACTACTGCCCGGAACCTCACCGAGGCTGGCGCAGCGTCCGTCAAAGGGTCGAGAATTCCCGCCGGCTCCGTGATGGTCTCCTGCATTGGCTCCGACATGGGCAAAGCCGTCATTGCGGGCCGTGATTGTGTCACCAACCAGCAAATTAATTCTATCGTCGTGGGTGACAGCTTTAGCAGCGAGTTCGTCTATTATAACCTTAGCACCCGGAAGGACGAGATTCGCCACCAAGCGGCGGGCGGCTCGGCGCAGCCGATCCTAAACAAAGGCGATTTCTCGCGCCTTGAAATCACCCTCCCCCCCCTCGCCGAGCAAAAAGCCATCGCCTCAATCCTTGGTGCACTGGACGACAAGATCGAATTGAACCGGCGAATGAACGCGACGCTGGAGGCCATGGCGCGGGCGCTTTTCCAGAGCTGGTTCGTCGATTTCGACCCCGTCCGCGCCAAACTTGATGGACGCGAACCCGAGGGAATGGATAGCGACACTGCCGCTCTTTTCCCGGGGACGTTTGAAGACTCAACGCTAGGACCAATTCCCCATGGATGGCGACCTGCACATGTTGAAGAAATTGCAAGTATCAGGACCGGAAAACGCCCCCAAGGGCGCTGCGATATTGTGTCGCCCGAATGCAACATTCCGCTCTACGGAGGCGGTGGTCGCATAGGCTATGTGTCCTTTGCACTTTACGACAAACCCATCCTATTCACCGGACGGGTTGGGACTTTGGGGCTCATTTTCCGGACAGCGGAACCTTCCTGGCCTTCCGACAACACGCTCATCGTTGAACCGCACGCGGGACATTTTGACTTCACCTACTTCGTTTTGAAGGGATTAGACCTTATCACCCTAAATAGAGGATCGACGCAGCCGTTGGTGACTCAAACGGACCTCAAACGGCTGATGTTCGTACTTCCGACCAAACGCGTTTTTCAAGCATTCGCCGATGTCTCGGTTCCACTTTTTCAGCAGATCGTGTCCAAGGAGAGAGAATCCCGCACCCTAGCCGCCTTGCGCGATACGCTCCTGCCTAAGCTGCTAAGTGGAGAGATGAGCGTGGTAGCCGCCGAGGAAGTCGCGCATAATCCGGATAGCCATCCTTTATGAAGCTAGCGGAGTTCCAGAACATCACTCCTCTTGTGAACGTCCCCTCCATTCTCCAGAACGGGATTCTTTCGCACGCCCAAGCTTCAAAGCTGCCGCATCACTCTGTTGCTCTACAGGCAGTTCAGGACAAGAGGGGTAATATTCATATTCCTGGAGGGCTGGCGTTACACGAATATGCCAACGTATATTTCCACGCCCGGAACCCTATGATGTCCAGCAGACGCAACGAGGCGCACACACTTTGTGTCTTGCGTGTTTCAACCGAAATTCTGAAAATTTCCGGTGCGGTAATCACAGACCAGAACGCAGTGAGCAAGTATGTGAGATTCTCAGCGCCCGACCGTTTGAAGTACATCGATCTGGACTACGTTTTTGCCCCAAATTGGAAACACCCAGACAACAAGATTGAGGAATATCAGCACAGCAGCGCAAAGTGTGCGGAGGCGTTGGTCCCACATAGGATTCCACCCGGCTTCCTTCTTGGAGCTTACGTCGTGAATGCCAGCGTCCGAACGAAACTGGAAACACTCGGTTTCGCTCTACCAATCGACATTAATGCAGCCCTGTTTTTTCACTGAACCATGAAAACATCAACAACACCTATCAAGGCTCTGATCGGTGACATGTTCGCCAGCGACATGCAGACCATCGTCAACACAGTGAACTGCGTCGGTATCATGGGCAAAGGGATCGCCCAAATTTTTAGAAACAAGTTTCCAGCCATGTTTGACGACTACGCGGATCGTTGCGCCCGTGGAGAAGTGCGCCTAGGCGAGCCCTACCATTATAAGGACTTAACCGGCGTCTCGATTGTGAACTTCCCCACCAAGGGGCACTGGCGGACGGCGACCCGTCTCGACGATGTCGAAGCCGGACTTCAATTCTTCGAGAAGCATTTTCGAACATGGGGAATTACCTCGGTTGCATTTCCGCCGCTGGGCTGCGGCAATGGTGGCCTTGACTGGGAAACCGTCGGCCCTCTTATGTATTCAAAACTCCGGGGGCTCGGGATACCGGTTGAAATCTACGCACCATTTGGCACTCCTGCCCATCAGTTGAAGGAGGAGTTTCTCGGCGCAGACCAGCAAATGGAGTTCAGTGTCAAGGGACGGCGGCGGGAGAAGTTGCGACCGGAGTGGGCGGCCTTGATCGAGGTGCTTTACGAGTTGGAGAAGCAGCCTTATGCAAACCCCGTTGGACGGACGATCTTCCAGAAAATCTGCTACATCCTTACAAAGCAGGGAGTGGACACAGGGTTTCAATTCGAGAGGAATAGCTACGGCCCCTTTGCGGAAGAAGTGAAGGAGGCCATCAACGTTCTTGCCAACAACAACTGGGTTATGGAGCTGCAGCTCGGCAAGATGACCGCGCTCCGAGTCGGACCTGAATACGCCAAGGCGCGAGCAACTTTTGTAGAGGAATTAAAGCCCTTCCAACGTAAAATCGACAAGACCGTAGATTTATTTAGCCGTATCAAGAACACGGATCAGGCCGAGGAAGTGGCCACGGTGATCTTTGCTGTTCAAAACCTAAAGCAGGAGCGGAAGCCAGAAGAGGTAAGCGAGGCCGACCTATTCAATTACATTCTCGATTGGAAAAAACTCTGGAGAAAAGACGAGTCGAAGCAACATAGCCTAGTGGAAGCGATTCGAAACCTTCAGATGCTGGGTTGGGTAAAATTGAGATTCAGCGAGTCGTTACCGGTACCTGTTTAGTAAGGATGCATCTCACCGAATCCATCGTCGAAGAAGCCGCCCTCGAATGGTTTGGGGAGCTGGGCTATGCGGTCGGGCACGGGCCGCACATCGCGCCCGAGGAGCCGGCGGCGGAGCGGGATGCATTTGGCGAGGTGGTTGTGCTGGGGCGACTTCGGGGGGCCATCTGGAAGTTGAATCGAACCATTCCGGAGGATGCCCGGGAAGAAGCCCTCCGCAGGGTTCTCCGGGTGGCGTCGCCTTCCCTGATCCAGTCGAATCATGCCTTTCATCGCATGCTTCGGGACGGTGTCGAGGTCGAATACGCCCGCCCAGATGGTTCCGTGGCCGGAAATTTGGTGCGCCTGGTTGATTTCGAAGATTTCCGCGAGAATGACTGGTTGGCTGTGAACCAGTTGACCGTGGTCGAAGGCCAGCATCAGCGGCGACCGGACATCGTGGTTTACGTCAATGGCCTGCCTCTGGGGTTGATCGAGCTGAAGAACCCGGCAGAAGAGCAGGCCACCATTTGGAGCGCTTACAAACAGTTCCAAACCTACAAGGCCGAGATTCCAGGATTGCTTCAGTACAACGCCGTGCTGGTGGTCAGTGACGGGACCCAGGCCCGCATCGGTTCCCTGACGGCCAATCAGGAGTGGTTCAAGGTCTGGCGCACCATCGACGGAACCGACACCGCCCCGGCCAATGCGCTCGAACTGGAGGTCCTAATCAAGGGGGTGTTCGATCCCCGTCGATTCCTCCAGCTCCTCCGGCATTTCACCGTTTTCGAGGAAGACCCCGATAGCGGTTCCATCCACAAGATCATTGCCGGGTATCACCAGTTTCATGCGGTCAATGTCGCTGTCGAGGAAACCATCCGGGCCAGCGGGATGGAGGTCCTGACGGCTGGGAAGGAAGCGTTCTGGGCTGGAAAGATGGACGGGGGCAAGCAGGGTGACCGGCGGGCCGGGGTGGTCTGGCATACCCAGGGGAGCGGGAAAAGCTTTTCGATGCTCTTCTACGCCGCCCGAATGGCCCGACATCCGGCGATGCGGAATCCAACCTTGGTGGTCCTGACCGACCGCAACGACCTGGACGATCAGTTGTTCGGCCAATTTCAGCGGTGCCATGAGATTTTGGGCCAGACACCCGTCCAAGCCAGCGACCGGGAGCACCTCCGGAAGCTGCTGGCGGTAGCGAGCGGCGGGGTGATTTTCACGACCATCCAAAAATTCCTACCGGAAAAAGGGGAGCGAATGCCCCAACTCAGCGACCGCCGCAACATCGTGGTGATTGCCGATGAAGCGCACCGCAGCCAATACGATCTGGTCGATGGTCTGGCCCGGAATCTCCGCGACGCTCTGCCCCAGGCTTCATTTATTGGTTTCACCGGGACACCCATTGAGAAGACCGATGCCAACACCCGCGCCATCTTTGGGGACTACATCTCGACCTACGACATCCAACGGGCAGTCAAGGATGGTGCCACGGTGCCGATCTATTATGAAAGCCGGGTGGCCAAGCTGGGATTGAATGAGCCCGAGCTTCCCAAGCTGGACCAGGAATTCGACGAAATCACCGAAGGCGAAGAGGCCTACCGAAAAGAAAAGCTCAAGACCCGGTGGGCCGCCCTGGAGGCCTTGGTCGGGGATGAGAAACGGATCAAGCTCATTGCCGCCGATCTGGTCGCTCATTTCGAACGACGCCGGGAAGCGATGGAGGGCAAGGCCATGGTGGTCTGCATGAGCCGCCGCATCTGCGTCGACCTTTATCGGCAATTGATCGCTCTGCGTCCCGACTGGGCGGGTGCGGCCTCGGACGATGCCGAAGCGGAGAAGGGAAAATCGTGCGTCGTCAAAATCGTCATGACCGGCAGTGCTGAAGACGGCCCCGACTGGCAGCCTCATATCCGCACCAAGCAGGCCCGGCGTGCCCTGGCGAATCGTTTCAAGGACAGCCGGGACCCGTTCCGGATCGTGATCGTCCGCGACATGTGGCTGACCGGCTTTGATGCCCCCTGCCTCCACACCATGTACGCCGACAAACCGATGCAGGGACATGGCCTCATGCAGGCCATCGCCCGGGTCAATCGTGTGTTCAGGGACAAGCCCGGCGGGCTGGTGGTCGACTACCTCGGCCTCGCCGACCAGTTGAAGCACGCCCTTGCCACCTACACGCAAGGCGGAGGAAAGGGGCAACCGACCTACGACATGGCCCAGGCCATCGCCATCCTGCTGGAAAAGCACAGCATCGCCTCGGACATCCTGCACGGATTCAACTGGGACGATTGGACTACCGGAAAGGCTGCGGACCGCCTTCGTCTCATTCCGGCGGGTCAGGAGCATATCCTATCCCAAGACAACGGGAAAAAGCGGTTTGTCCAGGTCGTGACCGAACTCTCCCAGGCCTTTGCCCTTTGCGCGACCAGCGACGAAGCCACGGCCATCCGGGACGACGTCAGCTTCTTCCAGACCTTGCAGGCGGCCCTCAACAAGCAGGCATCGACCAATCCGCGGTCGCCGGAACAAATCGAGGCAGCAGTCCGCCAACTGGTTTCAAAAGCCATCACGACCCATGGCGAAGTCATCGACGTTTTCACCGCCGCTGGCCTCGCCAAGCCCGACATCAGCATTCTGTCCGAACAATTTCTGACCGAAGTCCGGGGCCTGAAACACAAGAACGTGGCAGCGGAACTCTTGGAAAAGCTTCTGCGAGAGGAAATCAAGACCCGGTCCGTCCGGAACCTCATCCAGGCCCAGACCTTCAGCGAAAAGCTCAAGAAAACCCTCAACGCCTACCACAACCGGGCCATCTCGACCGTCCAGGTGCTCGAGGAACTGATTGCCATCGCCAAGGAGATGGATCAGGCGACCAAACGCGGGGTTGAACTGGGTTTGACCGACGACGAAATCGCCTTCTACGATGCGCTGGCCACCAACGAGAGCGCGGTCAAGATCATGGGGGATGCCCAGCTCAAAGTCATTGCGACCGAACTAATCACCCAAGTGCGGAAAAGCGTGACCATCGATTGGACACTCCGAGAAAGCGCCCGGGCCAAGATACGGGTCTTGATCAAGCGCATCCTCAACAAATACGGCTATCCCCCTGATTTGCAGGAAGAAGCCGTCAAAAAGGTCCTCTCCCAGGCGGAGTTGCTGTGCCGGGAAATGGTTACGGAATGATTTGCCGCTGAACGCCAATGGCGATAAAGGAAATCACGTCCGAAAACCTTACTTCAAAGAAACATGTGTGCCGATGTTCCACACGATGTCACCTGGGTCATCCGACAAAACAAGGGCAGGTCGAAGGCACGCGGGCCGTGGGTGTCGGCGTGTCAACGCTGTGGCCTTGCAATCTACCCGAATCAAGAACACCGGTGTCAATTCACGCCCTCTGTTATCCTTCCGACACCAAAGTCGAAAGTCGCAAAAGCAAAAGGTAATGCGTTTTGGAGAGAATTGGTCAAGGCCAGCGCGCAGGCCCAGGCGGCTTTGCCGAAGAAGCCGCGCATCCTAAAAGCAAAAAAGAGTGTATTGGTCCGTGATTCAGAACAAATCGGAACACGGTTCGAGAGCGGAAATGAGTACCATGGTGCCGTCGCTGAGGTCGTCCGGGAAGCTTGGATGGCTGTTGTCCATCTACCACTTTCAAAACAGCACGTGGCTGTTAGCCGAGTGCCAGTCAGGTTGGAACGACAAAGGCTGCGGGGTGGGAAACCCTCTCATCCAAGGTAACAAACTTCATCCCATGGGCCTCGGCTATCCGCATACCGAACTGCCAGCACCCCAACGAGTTGAACGACTGGGCGAACAAGTTCGCTTGACTTCCGTTAGATTGTTCTTTATAATCTATAATATGACCCCTTTACCAAAAGTCGCTTCGATCGTTCAAAGATTGGCATGCATTGGCTCGCATAAACCGATCTTTTATGATAAACCGGCAGGTGTGAAGACCACTCAAGGCCCTGTCCAGCGCGCCGTCTTGATGGCTTTTATGATACAGAGCGGGCTGTTGGCCAGCCAGATTACCAATACCTGCGGAATCTGCACGATGACGTACCGCTTTGAGGAGTTTAACATCATTACTCGGGTCAATTGCTCCGTTCAACGTTGCATCGACGTTCCACGCCTGAGTGATTCACAATGTCAAACATTCATGACAACAAAACAAGGAGGCGTCCGGTCTGTTGACACGGACAGTGGATCAGCGTTGATCCGGGGATGCGTACCGAAGACAGGAGGCGGAGTCGAATGCGGGGACAACCCAACTCGATGCGGTGAGATACCACTTGGAACAAAAGGCAGTCTTGGATTCCACACCTTGGAATGGGTTGACCAACAACCCGGCGGTCATTGGTGATGAATTTGTCGTCGATATCGGAACCACCTCGGCAAGGACCTTTCTCCGATTGGCGAAATGATTTTTGCCGGATATAACCACCGGCAGTGACCTTCATCGGGTATCCGTTGGAACACAGCTACTCGGATTTTGGGGACCGTGGTGAATGTCGGCGTGACGAAATCCCCTTGCTCAATTTCCGTTTTTGGAAGGTGTCGGTCGACGTCCCGTGAGGTCGGCGGTCCGCAATCACCGTTGCATTTTGGATTCGAATCACACCCGAGCGGAGCTCAAGGGGTGTTGCAGCACCTGGTTGAACGTCGTAAAAAACTCGCCTTAGGTAAATGCTGGGGATTGGTGTACGCTTGACCGATTGAATGCAGTCCTAGTGATTTTTTCCGCCAGCTCCTTCTTCTGCTATGGCCTCGGGTGTTTCCTGTATCCGCGGATGAAGTTCGAATTCGAACGCTACGGATTCGGTGCCCAGCGCACCCTGATCGGCGGTCTTCAGATGTGCGCCGCCGTCGGCCTGTTGGCGGGTTTCCGGGAGCCGTTGTTGGGGCAGGGGGCGGCCGCAGGTCTTGCCCTGATGATGCTCGGGGCGGTTGCGGTTCGGATGAAGATTGGTGACAGCCTCGTTCAAACCCTCCCCGCGTTGATGTTCCTCGGAGTCAACGGTTACCTCTGCTGGGCGAAGTTTTGATTGAGCAAGACGGCCCGCCGGAGCATCGCCTCGTAGGTCGGAGGGACGCAACTTGGGGCCTCCCCCTGTAGAAACCCGCTCAGGTTCCCAATGTCCCCGGGCTCATCAGCGCAATCGCAGCGCAAAGAATCAACATCCCTGCTGCGGGCATGGCCTTCGGAAGCTTGTCCTTCACCTTAAAATGCATCACCAAGGCACCTGCCATCAATAGTCCGAGCACCATGGCTGCCGGTTGGGCGATTCCCTGAATCCACACTGCCGCAATCAGCGTCAGGGCAAGGCCAACCTTGAGAACGCCCACCAGACAAAAAAACCAGAAGGGCAGTCCGTAGGCGGCGAATTCCTCCCGAAGATTCCTGGCGTTGCCGCCTCGAAAGGGCGTGGGCTTCCCCGACCGTAAAATCCAGACGTTCAGGATTCCAAAGCCCGCAACGAGTTGAAGTGCAGCGACGATTTTGTCCACAGTGAGATGCTTTCAGCCTGTCGGCCAATGGTATCTAACGTTCAAAAGATGTCCAACCTTACCTCGATCTGCAAGGGCGCAACTCATTTGGTTCAGCGTCACGGAAAAGTAACCCGCGGGTGATCACGTAATTTAGTCCTGGGAATCTTTCGATGACCCGTTTGACATTCAACACAATCGACACCAGCGTAAACTAGGTTCTCTATGCCTTGCTTCCTTACATATCAGGAAATCGGGGTCGTTCTTGCTGCCCTCGGGCTAAAGAGCCTGAAAAACTGTCTATATTTGAAACTCATGAAAACATCACGTAATCTGCTGGCGGGCCTGGTACTGGCCTTCGCGACCATCACCCTCCCCGCACTCCGCATTGTCGCTGACTCAACCGAAACCGGTGACATCGTCGAGGTGGCTTCCAAGGCGGGTAGTTTCAAGACCCTGGTGGCAGCGGTGAAAGCCGCCGGTCTGGTCGAAACCTTGAAAGGTAAGGGACCGTTCACTGTCTTCGCGCCGACCGACGCGGCCTTTGCGAAATTGCCCGAAGGAACCGTTGCGGAGTTGCTGAAGCCTGAAAACAAGGAAAAGCTGGTCGCGATTCTTACCTACCACGTCTTGCCCGGCAAGGTGATGGCGGCCGACGTCAAGACGATGACCGCCAAGGCGGTCAGCGGCAAGGAACTGAATATCAAGGTCGAGGACGACAAGGTGATGGTCAATGACGCCACCGTCGTCAAGGCCGACATCGCCGCCAGCAACGGGGTCATCCACGTGGTCGACACCGTCATTCTGCCCAAGTAATTCCGGGCTCTTCACTCACAAACCTACATTTCGAAACACGCACTCCGCTCCACCGATCAAAATATGGAACATTCTCACTCGAACGATATCGTTGCCGTTGCCGTCGCTGCTGGCATTTTCAAGACCCTGGTTGCCGCCGTCCAGGCTGGCGGGTTGGTCGAAACCCTTCAGGGTGCCGGTCCCTTCACGGTATTTGCCCCGACCGACGATGCCTTTGCGCGGCTTCCGGCCGGGACAGTTGAAACCCTCCTGAAGCCCGAGAACAAAGCCACCCTCGTGGGAATTCTCACCTACCACGTGGTTCCGGGAAAAGTCATGGCGGCAGACGTCAAGCCCATGCATGCCCCCACAGTCAATGGCCAGCCGCTCGACATCACCGTCGACCACGGTACTGTGAAAGTGAACGGTGCCCATGTCATCAAGACGGACGTGCTCGCCTCCAACGGCGTTATCCACGTCATTGATTCCGTGGTCTTGCCCAAGTAATCGGAAAGCCGGGGACGAAGCGCTATTTGCGCTTCGTCCCATTCGGCGTCATAGGGCAAGAGGAGGTTGGCTTCGGCCACCAGCCAAGTTTGGCGGCGCAATTCTGAATGGGTCGAACTTGCTTCCACGATGGCCCTGGCTGTGCGGAAGAGGCGCAGGTTACAACGTCCCATCAAGATGGGGACCGGGATCGGAAATGCCGTCATTTGGAACGACGTCGAGCCATCTGTTTCTTCTTTGTAGGGATTTGAGCACTATAGGTGTGGTCATACAGCCCTACAGAATAAAGAGAAGCCAACAGGAGGCCATTTACTTTGCACCTGTAATCCGTTGAGTCCATACTCTGAGCGTTAAACCACGACTCATTCCGGCATGAAGCATGCTTGAGACCATTTGAACTTTTATCCCCTCCTTGAACATGAAGCAGCATGCATTTCAGTTGCGTCTGCAGATTCTGGGCCTTGCCGTGGCAGCGGCCTTTCATTTGGCTGCCTCTTCTCAACCGTCATTCGACATTCTCTCCGCTGGCGGTGGTCTCTCTGAATTTGGTCGGAACATATCCGGTCCGCTGCTGGCGATGCCGGGTGTTTCCTACACCGTTCAAGCCGCTGATCAGTTGAACGGTCCATGGTCCGATGTCGGCAGCGCCACCGCCGACGCCGAAGGGAACCTGGCCTTAGTCGATTCTTCACCCGGTACGAAGGGAACTCGATTCTATCGGGTCCGATCTGGATTATGACGTGAAATAGGGTGACCCAACGTTCATTTAACGTTGGGTCTGACGAATTCCATTGAGGTCGATGGAGATTTCGCGGGGCAGGGGACTGGGCAGAGGGATGAGAGATGGGGAGGAAGAACCTGGCCATCGAATCTGAATTCGAGTGGGGGTGGAGGGAAGGGCGAGGACCTGAACCGCGGAGTCCTGGCTCCAATAACCGCTGCCGGCGTGGACCTCGCGAGCGGGACCCCATTGGTCGTGGTCAAAGCCCAGACGGACCACGGCACCAAGGCCATCGGGATTATGCGGCGGGCCGTGCAAACGGACCCGCAAGCCGGGTGTGCCGGTGGTGTTGTGGAAGAGGCGGGTGGGAGCGCCATTTTGGGTGACGACCAGGTCCGGACGCCCGTCGGCATCGAAATCCGCAACCGCGCTGCCTCGTTGTTCGCCGTAGACCTCGATGCCGGAGAGTTGGCCGGGCATCGCCATGAAGCTTCCGTGTCCATTGCCGCGGAGGATGAGGCCGCGTCCGGCATCGGAGCGGGAGACGGTGGGCGGTACGGCGAAGAAGTTCTGGCTGAGGAAGAGGTCCTCGTGACCGTCGCCATCGAAATCAGCGACATTGATTCCAAAGGCCGGACTGTACTGGGCTTCAGGTGGCAGGGGGACCGATTCAAAGTGGTCGCCGCGATTGAGCAGGACGGAGGTCTCCAGATGGCCGGCTTCGAGGATGGAGGCTGCGGTGACACGGTCGCCCAGGATTTCCGGGACTCCGGCTCTGGCATAGGCTCGGTGGAGCGGGAACCGTTCGCTGACCCAGGGCAGCTCACGGTTCAATCCATCACGGTCCTGTTCGGGGACCCATTGCGTGAGCTCTGGATCGAAATAGGCCTCGATGAGATTGACCTGCCCCAGACCGGCCAGGTCGCCGTGGTAGAGGCGGCGCGGC
>CAITXU010000243.1 GCA_903896505.1 uncultured Verrucomicrobiota bacterium
GGAGCGCGTCCCTCCGGTGGATGTCCCTCCTTCGGAGGGACTTGTGTCCGGACGCGCTCCTGCAAGTCCCCAAATCTTTCCTTCAACCCCCGGTAGGGACTGTATCCAGGCACCGGTCCGTTATTGTCCGCCCAACGACGAGAGCGAAACTCCCGTCGTTGGCGGAGAACCGATTTACTTGGTAAAAACCGCGTTCTTGGGATCGCCTCCGGATTGGAGGTAGGCCACCAGGTTCAGCACTTCGTCCTTGTTCAGGGGATTCAGAAGGCCCGCGGGCATCAACGAAATTGGGTATGGCTTGCGGGATTTGATCTGTGCCAGTTCGACCGTGGTCGATTCCTCCGGATTGCGCGGATCGGCGACCACCACCAGTTTGCCGTTTTCTTCATAGGCGCGACCGACGAGGGTGGAGCCGTCGGCCAGGTGGACTTCCTCGGAACCGTATTGGTCGGAAATGACCTTGGACGGTTCAATAATGTTTTCCACCAGATCGTGGATCGTGTAGCGGGAGGCGACCCCGGTGAGGTCGGGTCCGACGCCGCCGCCGGAACCGTTGAACCGGTGACACGATGCACAGCCGGTGGAATGAAAGAGGGCCAGCCCGTTGTCGTAGCTGCGTCCATGGACGCCGCCAGCGAGAACGGATAGGGCCTGTTCGACGGTGTAAGCCTGGCCGGGTCCCTTGGGTGCGGCAAATTGAGGAGTGGCACCCGGTGCGGCCTTGGTGGTCGACAAGGTTTCCATGGTCTGCCGTTCCTGAGCATCATTCATGGTGGCGAGAGCATCCTTGCGAATATTTTCGAGGAAGCCGCGGAAACTGTTTCCGCCCTGCCAAGGGGCGGTTCTGGGGAACCAGCTGAAGAAGGATTTGCGAAGAGCCGGTGTCCAGCCCACGGTGGCTTCGCGCAGGAGATAGGCAAAGGCAATTTGTTCCTGATTGGGCCTGCTGGCGGACGCCTGGGCGAACGGTCCTGCATAGCCGGAATTCCGGGCCAGCAGGGCATCGCTGGCGTACTTCAGGTCGGCGTCGCTGGCGGTCAGCATCAGCGGGACTGTCTTGGCCACCACACCGGGGGCCTTAAGGCGGATCAGAGCACCAGCCAACTCGCGGTTCAGGGGGCGACTGGACGACGGATAGAGCGCATCCAACCGGTTCTGAGTCGAGGTCCAGGCTTCACCTTCCGGCAAGCCGAGGCGGATGAGGGTCAACTGGTAGGCGCGAACGACGGCCAGCCGGGCACCCTCGTCCAGGGGAGCCCAATCGAGATGGTTCAAGAGGGCCAGAAGCCGGTCCCGATGGGCCGCGGTACCGATTCGGGCCAAGGCAACGGCTCCTTCAATGATTGCCCAGGGACGCTTTTCTTCGAAGACGCGGTCGGCCCACGCGGCGACCGGTTGGCGCTCAATGGCGACGCGGGCGGCGTAGCGAATCCACCGGTCGGAGTGTCCGAGGTAGGGCCAGGCCTTGGCGATTGCTTCGGGTCCGGTTCCTTCCGCGTGGAGGGCTTCCAGATCGAGTCGAGTTTGATGTTCCGGGGTCGCGGTCAATGCCGGTGCAGTGGAGGTGGAGTCGGTACCGACATAGGTCACCCTATAGACCGCCGATTGGGTTCCGCGTCCGCCGATGGCGAAATAGAGGGCACCGTCGCGGGGATGGACGAGCAGGTCGGTCAGGGGAAGGGGACGTCCGCTGATGAATTCCTCTTTCTCTGCATGATAGCCAGCGCCCTCGGGTGTGAGGTGAATGGCGTACATGGTTCCATAGGTCCAGTCGTTGGCGAAGATGGCCTGCTGATAACGGGCGGGGAATTTGGCACCTTTCCCGGAGGTCACACCGGTGGGACTGCCGGGCCCGATGTCGACGAGGGCGGGAACGCTGTCGGGGTAGTACGGGGGCCACTTACCGGCACCGGAACGCCATCCCAAATCGCTGCCGCTGGTGGCCAGACAGATACGTGTGGGGCGGTACCAAGGCATGCCGGCGTCCCATTCCATGTCGGAGTCGTAGGTAATGATGTCTCCGAGGTTGTTGAAGGCGAAGTCGTATTCGTTGCGATAGCCCGAACTGATCATCTCGAACACCTTACCGTCGGGGTCGGTTTTGCAGATGTAACCTCCGGGGGCGAGGATGCCGCGGGCGTGCCCGTTGGCATCCCAGAGGCGGGTGACGACCTGGTCTTCATTCCACGCATGGGCTGCCCGGGACAATTCCATGTGGTCGGGGAGCTTGGTATGGTTGCCGCAGGCCACGTAGATGGATTTGCCGTCGGGCGAAAGGACAATGGCATGGGGTCCGTGCTCGCCACCGCCATCGATTCGACGCAGCAGTTTTTCCTCGTCAAACTGGTCGTCGCCGTTGGTGTCCCACAACCGCCAGAGGCCCTGGCGACCATGTTGCTCATTGACCATGACATACAGGCTGTCGAAGGCGTAGAGCAGGCCATGAGCACCGCCGACGGAATTGGTCAGCCGTTCCACTGCGGCCGGTGTACCGGAGCCGGGCGCCGGGAGGGTGAGCCGAAAGAGGCCCCCATTTTGATCGCAGGTGATCAGGCGCCCCTTGTTATCGACGGTCATGCTGACCCAGGAACCCTGGTCGGATTTCGGAACAGCGTGAACCAGTTCAACCCGGAATCCGGGCAGAACATGAATCTCGGACGGGTCGGTAGCGCTGGGTGGCGCTGGCGGCGCACCGGCACCGGCCAGGGCATCACCCCAGGGTTGGTCGCCGTATCGACCGACCACCTTGGCGGCTGTCCAGCCGGCACGACCTGGGACCGTGGCCTCCCAAGTGGCATCGGTGACCAGGGAAGAATCCTTACCGTTGACTGGCTTGAAGACCAACCGGGCGACGAGCCCGGCCACATCACCTTCGTTTTTGCAATCGGCCCGAAGCTCGTGATGGCCCGGCTTGAGTTTTGAGGTCAAGTCGATCTTGGTGGGCTGATTCCAGTCGGCGTTGGTTAGGACCGGTTGTCCGTCGAGCGAGACAACAGCTCCGTTATCGCAGGTCAGGAATAGGACCGCTTCGCGGAGTGGTTCAGCCACGTCGAATCCGCGACGAAACTGGGCTGCGGTCTGACTTCCAGGGCCTTCGGCCCATATCCAGGAGGTTTCCGCGGCCAGTTGGCAAACGGACCCGGAAGTGATCGCGAGGAGCCCTCCCAGGAGGGCAAGTTTTGAACGGCGGAGGAACATCCCCAAGCTGACACCAAACCGCGTGGTTTATTCAAGCGCCCACCGATGAATTCCAACCGAAATTGCTTGGGGGTTCGCAGCAAAAGAAAAATGCCGGGCGGAGTGGCCGCCCGGCATTACTCAGGGAGAATGGACCGACGTTCAGGCGGTCTTGTCGGTCTTGGCCGACTCGGTGGCACTTTTCGGAGCGGGAGCCGGAGCCGACGGTTTGCCCGGCTTTTTTCCGGTGCCCGTCGACTTGTTCTTGTAGTGGCTCGCGTAATACCGGTTCTGGTAGTAGTGGTAGCTGTAGTAGTAGCTGTCCTTGCCTTCGAAATCGATGTCGTTCAGCACCACACCCACCACGTGGATGCCGGCTTCCTGAATTCGTTGAATCGACCGCGAGGCGTGTTCCCGGCGAATCTTGTTGAACTTGGTGACGAACAACATGCCGTCGGACATGGCTCCAAGCACCAACGGGTCGGCCACGGCTGACACCGGGGGGCAATCGAGGACGACCCGGTCATAGCGATTGGAAACCTCCTCCAGGAATTGAAGCATCCGTCGGGAACTGATCAGTTCGGAGGGATTGGAAGGAACAGCGCCACAGCAGCAAATGTCGAGATTGGGCACTTCGGTCGAATGAATGATTTCATCGACATTTTGGACCCGTTCCACGAGATACGCCGATAAACCGATTTGGGCGGGCTGCTCAAAGGCCTTGTGGACGGAAGGACGGCGCAAGTCACCGTCCACCAAAAGCGTTCGCAGGCCGGTTTGAGCGGTCACGATGGCGTAGTTGGACGCCACGAGGGACTTTCCTTCCGCGGGAATGGTGCTGGTGACGGAAACGGTGCGGAGCTTGTCGCCATTCCGGGCGAGGGAGATGGCTGCCCGCAGGGTTCGGAATCCTTCTGCAGGACCGGACGTTGGGTGAAGATGAGCCTGGAGGTCCCGCTCGATCATGCTCGAGGACTTGATGTTGGGGACGTAGCCGAGGAATGGGAGCTTCAGGTATTGCTCGACATCCTCCTGGGTCTTGACCGAGTCATCCAGGAAGCTCATCAGGAAGGCAAAGCCGACGGCCACAGCCAGTCCGCCGAACGCACTCATGGCCAGAATCAACGGGCGGTTTGGTTTTGCCGGGACGACCGGCGTCGTTGCGCGGTCGATAATCACCATGTTGTTTTGGGTGTCCTTGGAATTGATGTCGTATTCCTTGGTTTTCGAGAGAATCAGCTGGAACATGGTTTCAGCCCGCTCCTTTTGACGGGCCAGAATGTCAAATTTGGATTTGGCCTCATACAATTCCTCCATCCGCTTCTCCGCATCGGCAAAGCGAGCCTTGGTATTCTCCAGCTTCTGCTGCTCGATGCTGGCTGCCGACAGGATGCCTTGAAAGGCACGAGCGGACTCGGCCTTGAGCTTCGCGACATCGACTTCCAATTCGCGATTGGCCTGCATCACGAGAGGGTACTTGTCCCGATAGCGGGTCTTTAAGCCTTCCAAACGGGCTTCGTCCATGAGGACCTTGACCTTGATTTCCGAGACGGACCGGTCGGCAGCCACCAGCGAATAGTCCGCCAAATCGTGCCCCTCGCTGACCCAGCGTTTGCCCTCGGCGGCCTTGCGGACGGCATCGTCGGTGATGATGGCCTGGGACTCCACATCGCTCCGGGCTTGGCGGAGACCGTAGGCATCCACGTTGTCCATGGCTCGATTGTCATCGACCAGGGAAATCATCTTCTTCTCCTGCCGATAGCGTTGGACGGCTTCCTGCGCCGCGAGCAATTCTGCCTCGGCGGAGACAGCCTCCTGCTTCAACATGCGGTAGCCGGTCAGGGCACGAAGAATCTTTCGGTCCTGATTGGCGGAAAGGAACATTTCCAGAAGGGTGTTGGCGATGTCCTCGGCGACCCGTGGCTTGGGATGCAAGACCTTGACCTCGACCAGACGGGTCATGCGCACCGGATCGATGGTGATGTCGTGACCGACCGCAGTGGCGCGGTCAATCGCTTTGGAGTAGCGGGGGTCTTCGTCCAGTTTGAGTTTCTGAATGACCTGCTCAATCAGGGACCGCGAAACCAGATTTTTGTATTGGGTTTGCAGGTACTCCTGGTCCTTGCTATTGGCCGTGATGACATCCCGAAGACTGAGGACGCTCGCGATTTCCGGCTCGATTTCCAACCGGGCCACCGCCTGATAAACGGGGGTGGAATTGAAAGCGATAAAGCCACCCGCCAGAACGAAAATTGCGAAAATGATGATAATCGCCCATCGACGTTCAAGAATGGTGTGCCAGTACTGACGAAGGTTCAGGCCTTCTTCGCCCCTGGTGACGACGGAGGATGGGTTGGCGGAGATTTCCATGGCGTTGAAATTGAGTTAAAAGATTAGAAAATGGTCCGCTCGACGTTGATGACATCACCGGGTTCGACGTAAACACGTTGACTCGGGTCGGAAACCCGGATGAGGTCGCGGTTTTTGAGACGCAGCACCTGTCCCGTTGCCGCCCGCCGGAGGGTAATGCCTTCTTTGTCGGCGTCGCGGGTGAAGTCTCCCGCTCCACCGATGGCTTCCAGTACGTCCATCCGGTGGTCGGGAATAATTTGAACCTGCTGGGCGTGGTTCACAGCGCCCATCACGGTGACGTAATGGATGTCGTACTGTTTGATGTCCACGGCGACCTGCGGATTGATGATCCAATCCCGGTCCAGGGCATCCCGGATTTCGGCGGCGACGTCCGCCGGACTGCGCCCGACGACTTGAACCGAGCCAACATAGAGCATTTCGACCCGTCCATCACCGTCCACTTTGACCTCCCGGCTCAAGTCTGGCTCGCCCACCACCCGAATCGACAAAATATCATTCACCGCGATTTTGCGGGCTCTCCGGGAGTCATCCGACGAGCGGGTCGCCGAGGCGGGGCTCGAAGCCAGCGTGGTCGGTGAAGTGGGGATGGGAATGCCTGTCTGGACCGCAGTCGGAGTCGTTGCAGGAGGCGCGGCTGGAGTGGGAGCGTCCTCAGCCTGGAGTGTCATGATGACCGAAGTCACCAAGACCGGGAGGCAATAGAGATTTTTCGACGTTTTCATAAACCGGGGATGTTCAAAAGCCGATGGAGACCTGAAGCGTGACCGAGTTGACTTGATAAGGCTGCAGGCCGTTCAAATTGTTGCCAACATAGTAGGCGTATTTCCGGTCGTTATAGGTAAAGGTGTATTCTTCATGGTTGAACCCGAGCGAAGCACGCAACCACCGGTTGGGCATGTAGTTGAGGCTAAGACCAAGGGAATAATCCTTGTCACTGCGCCCCGTCCGCGCCGAAGAGAAAATCGATACGGTCCCAGGACCGGAGGGCGTTTGAATTGGGAAAGGAATGAGCAAACCTTTTACCGTGCGGTCGGTCAGGTCGATGAGCGAAGCGGAAGCGTCGAATTGGAGTGCCCACTTTAAATCCGTGGAAATATACTGAATCGCCGAAAGCTTTACCTTGCTTTCGACCGAGGTGGTTGGGGTGGTTGCGGAAACGGAGGTGGATCGGGACCCCGTCAGCAATATTTGGCTATACTGGGTGGGCAGGTATGTCAAGTCAAGCGCAACCACCGGAGAGCCGGTGTCCTTGACGGCGGGATTATTCGGTACAGAGCGAAGCTCGTATCCGAAACGGACCGTGCCGCTGAGGCGGGTTGTGAATTGTCCCGTTGCCCCAAAAGCACCGCCATAGAAGGCACTGTAATAAACTGGCGGTTGGGATTCAGACGTCTTGGAAGGGCTTTCCTGGCCGTAATAGATGTCCCCGAACAATTTTACCCGGGACGTCAGGATATAAGAGGTCCCCACGTAACCTTTGAACAATTCGGTATTATAGAATCCCGACGTGGAATCGTATTCGATGGCGTTGTGATAGGCCACGACGTAGGGCCGGAGCCGCTCGGTGGCGTCAAAGGTCAGCGTGTACGCATCCTTCCAAGGCTGACGGTTGATGAGGATGGTCCGCTGGGCGTTGGCGATGCCAATGAAGCTGGAAAGAAAATCGATCTGGTCCGTCCCCGTCAGGTTCCATCGGTTGTGGGTGAGGTTGACCCCCAAATTGAGGTGGTCCTGGGACGTGTTGAAGTCCGAGTGGCTGACGTAGATTACCTGGTCGTGAGTGTAGCCGAATGTAACGTGATTGTACTCGGTACTTCCGTATTGAACGTCAAAGCCGGGGCTGAAAAACAGCAGATTGTCGCTTTCAGCCAGACTGGAGGAACGGTACTGAAAATTGTCGGTGTAAATCGACGCCATCGAGAATTTTGGCTTCACCTGCCACTTCCCCAAATCGAACTTGAGGTAGTCCTCGGCATGCCATCCCGACCAAAACGACTCATCTGCGTTGGTCACCGCAGTAGGGGTGTTGGGGGCAGCCATGTCAGCACTGGTGTTGACGACTGCGGTGCCAACGGACGACCGTTGGTCGGAAGTCCCTCCTGGCGTGACCGGAGCGGGTGGGTCATCCGCCTGGATGGTCCCCGGCATTAAACCCAGGCCCACGGCCACGCCGACGGTTGTTAAGGTGCCTAAAAATGTCTCCAAGCAATTAGAGATTGAACCAAATCCACCGCCAAGTAAATAACAGAAAGGGTGGCGTTTCCGTTGGTCAAGAACTGGTTACAAACACTTGAAGGTTTGCCGACGAACCCTTTCCCGAGACGGATTCTGTTGTTAGCCTCGAGGCATGGTCATCGTCATCATGGGCGTTTCCGGCGCCGGCAAAACCACGGTTGGCTCCTTGCTGGCGAGAAGGTTGCATTGGACATTTCGCGACGGCGATGAATTTCATCCCGCAGCCAATGTGGCCAAGATGGCATCGGGGACTCCATTGACGGACGCCGACCGGTGGCCATGGCTGCAGGCCATTCATACCTACCTGTCGAAGACCCTCGACAATGGTGACTCGGCGGTCGTGGCCTGTTCCGCTCTCAAGCAGGAGTACCGTCGACGCCTTTCTGAAGGATTGTCCGGGGTTCGATTCGTCCACCTGTCGGGAACGCCCGAGCTCCTCGCCCAGCGGGTTGCTGCCCGAAAGGAACATTTCATGCCCCCGGGTCTGCTCGGAAGTCAATTGGCCATCCTGGAGGCCCCCTCCGACGCCCTGGTCGTCGATATCGGCCAATCCCCTGAGGAATTGGCGCAAGAAATCATCCGGCGTTTGGAAATTTCGGTTCCAATTTGAACGGTTGAACTTTTTGCCAGTCCAAGGGTTCAGCAAGCCGGAGTATTCGAGGTCACCCCTTGACGGCAGGCATAGAATCCGTTCTTTTTTCGGCACTTTTCCAAAGCTGGCGAATGTCGCTGAAGGAACAGGATTCAGAATAACATCGGATTGCAGTCATGATCGTCGTCGAACATCTGAGCAAGGACTTTGGGCCCAAAAGGGCCGTGAACGACGTCTCGTTCACGGTTCAAAAGGGGGAGATTCTTGGCTTTCTCGGGCCAAATGGCGCGGGCAAGTCCACCACCATGCGCATGCTGACCGGGTTCATCCCACCGACCGTGGGGCGGGTCACCATCGGAGGATTCGATGTTGCGGAGGACCCCATTTCCGCGAAACGGTTGATTGGCTATCTACCGGAAAGTGCTCCCTGCTACAGCGACATGACGGTTCATGGATTCCTGAACTTTGCCGCGGAAATTCGGGGAATTCATGGAGCCAAACGTGAGCAGGCCATCCGTACAGCCGTGGGTCTGTGCTTTCTGGAAGGGGTTCTTCACCAGTCTGTGGACACGCTTTCGAAGGGCTATCGGCACCGGACCTGCCTCGCTCAGGCGATCATTCATGACCCGGAGGTATTGATTCTCGACGAGCCGACCGATGGCCTCGACCCCAATCAGAAACACGAAATCCGGCTGCTGCTCAAGCGCTTCGGTCAGAACAAAGCCATTATTTTTTCGACCCACATCCTCGAGGAAGTCGACGCCGTCTGCTCGCGGGCCATCATCATTGACCGCGGTCGTGTGGTCGCCAACGGAACACCGGCTGAACTCCGTGCTCGCCACAAATTGGCGGGAAGCGTGGCTCTCAAGACCCACGGGGTGGCCGCCGAAAGCATCAAAGCCCGTCTCACGACCCTCGGTGTGGTGGGCAAGGTGGAAACCGAAGCAACGGGTTCTCAAGTGTTTGTCCGGGTGTTCCCCCGGGACAAAACGGTCAACAGCGAGCTGGCCAAAGCCGTCGCCCAACTGGCTGCGCGGGAAGGCTGGAGCTTCGAAGACCTGCGAACCGAAGAGGGACGCCTCGACGAGGTGTTCCGAAGCATCACGCTCCCGGATACCGTTAAACCGTCCGAGTAATCGCCTATCCGTCCGCTCCCAATCCTCAAAATCGGGTTGGGAACCACCCTTCATTTATCTACGCGAGTCCCATGAACGAGTCCCTGCGAAACATCCTGACTGTCGGCAAGCGTGAGCTTTCCGGCTACTTCAACTCCCCGGTTGCCTACGTCTTCATTGTCATCTTCCTCGCCCTGAACGGTTTCTTCACCTTCATGCTGGGCAATTTGCTGGAGCGCGGAGAGGCCAATCTGGATGCCTTTCTCATGTGGCATCCGTGGCTTTACCTGTTCCTCGTCCCGGCCGCCGGCATGCGCCTGTGGTCCGAGGAACGACGGGTGGGTACGCTGGAGTTGTTGCTGACCATGCCCATCGCCGCTTGGGAGGCCATCGTCGGCAAGTTTCTGGCCTGCTGGATTTTTATCGCCCTCGCTCTGGGACTGACCTTCCCGGTCATCTTCACCGTTGGCTATTTGGGTCACCCCGATTACGGCACCATCCTGACCGGTTACCTGGGCAGCTTCCTTCTGGCCGGTACCTATCTGTCGGTCACAGTCATGACCTCGGCCCTGACCCGCAATCAGGTCATCAGTTTTATCCTGTCCGTGGTCGTCTGTTTCCTTCTCATCTTTGCCGGTTGGCAGCCGGTCACGGGATTATTGGTTCAGTGGGCACCCGAGTGGCTGGTCAATATTGTCAGTTCACTCAGTGTCATGCCCCATTTTAACACGTTCACGCACGGGGTCATTGACCTTCGCGCCTTCACCTTTTTCGGCAGCGTCATCACCTTTTGCCTCTTTGCCAACAGCGTGATTCTCCGCGGCTTGCGCGGAGCCTGATCCTTCCTCCTTCTTCTCGCATCTATGAGCTCATCCAAATTCCAGACCGCCTTGTACTCCTCCGTCGGCGTCGGGCTGGTGTTCGTTGCACTGATCGGGGCCAACATCATTTTGAGTCCGGTGCGCGCCCGAGTCGATTTGACTGCGGACAAACTCCACACCCTTTCGCCGGGCACCAAAGCCATTCTGGCCAAGGTGGATGCCCCCATCCAAATCCGCTTCTACTCCAGTCAGGGCAAGGACCGGATGCCCGCTGAAATCAAGAGCTACGTCCAGACCGTTGACGATCTGCTGGCCGAGTTTCGAGCTCAGACCGGTGGGAAAATTGAAATTCGCAAGCTGGACCCCGAACCCGACTCCGAAGCGGAGGAATTGGCCCGGGTGGACGGTATTGAACCGCAATTGCTCCGGAATGGTGAGCAGTTGTACCTCGGCTTGATCGTCGAGTACGCTCCGCAGAAATCCCCGATCCCCTTCCTTTCACCGCAGCGCGAAAAACTGCTGGAGTATGATCTGGCCCGGGCTGTCTCAGAGGTCGTCAGCACCAACCGTCCCGTGGTGGGTGTGATGTCGCCCCTGCAAGTGATGGGCGGATTCAACCCCATGGCGATGCAGATGGGTCGGCAGGGGCAAACCGAGCCGTGGGTCATCATCAGCGAATTGAAGCGGCAGTTCCAGGTGCAGAATGTGCCGATGGACAGCGAAAAGATCGATGACGCCATCAAGGTCATGGTGGTGCTCCATCCGAAGGAGATTTCCGAAAAGGCCCAATATGCCCTCGACCAGTTTGTTCTGCGCGGTGGCAAACTGATCGCCTTCCTGGACCCTCTCTGCCTGGCCGACAACCGGCAGCCCAACCAGATGGGGCTCAGCCTCGGGGGCGGCTCCAGCATGCCGAAGCTCCTCAAGGCGTGGGGCTTGGAGTTCGACACCACCAAGGTGGTGGCCGACCAGCAATTCATGCGTCAACTGTCGGGACGTGACGGCCGTCCTCAGCTGGTGCCCAGCTTTCTGTTCATGAATGCCGATGGCGTCACCCAGGACGACCCGGTCACGGGCCAGACGGACGACCTTTGGATTCCATTCGCAGGTGCATTCACCGGCAAAGTGGCCGATGGCCTCCATCAGGACATCCTCCTCCATACCACCCGTGCTTCCCAGCTGGTGGACGCCATGACCGCGCAAATCAATGGCCAAAAGATTGTCGATGATTTCAAGGCCAGCGGGGTCTCGTACACGTTGGCGACGCGCCTCTACGGAAAGTTCAAGACGGCTTTCCCCGATGGAAAGCCCGCGGCAGACAAGAAGGACGCCAAGCCGGACGAGGCCAAGACCGACAACAAGGACGGGGAGTCCCTGAAGGAATCCAAGGTGGACGGTGTCGTCTATCTTTTCGGCGACGCGGATTTCCTCTATGACCCCTACTGCGTGGAAGTGAATCAGATGTTGCGGGTCGCCATGCCGCGCAATGGTAATTTGGGCTTGTTCCAGAACCTGATTGAACAGGCGGCGGGAGATTCCAACCTCATCGGGGCGCGCAGCCGTGCGACCGTCCGACGAACCTTCACGGTGGTCCAAAAAATGGAAACCGAGGCCCGCCAACGCTACCAGGCCAAGATTGAAGGTCTGGACAAGAAGCAACAGGAACTTCAGAGCAAGCTGGCGGACCTTCAGATTAAGAAGGAAGGAAACACCGCCAAGGTGATTCTGACCCCGGAACAGCAGCAGGCCATCAAGTCGTACAACACCGATCTGGCCGCCACCAAAAAGGAACTGCGCATCGAACGCCGCAACCTGCGGCAGGACGTCGACGCCATGGAAAATCGACTGAAATGGCTCAACATCCTGTTGATGCCAGTGATCGTCAGCCTGACCGGGCTGACCCTGGCTGTCCTTCGCCGCCAGCGCACTGCCGCCAAGTAAATCCGTCCACTCCAGACATCCATGAAGTCCAAACAATTCGTCTTGCTCGCCGTCCTGGCCGCCGGACTCGGCGGCGGCGGGCTCTATGTCCTCAACCGTCAGCATCAGGATTATCAGCAGGGCGCCCGGCAATTGGGCGGCCAATTGCTGGCCACCTTTGATGTGAATGCGGTGGCCGGTATCCGGCTGACCCAGGGAACCAATTCCGTCAATGTGCTTCGCAACGGTGACAACTGGACGGTCCGTGAACGGAATGCCTACCCGGCCAATTTCGGTCAAATTGCCGAGTTTGTCCGCAAGCTCTCCGAACTGAAGGTCGCCAATCCCATCACCGTGGGAGCCTCCCGCCTGCCGATGCTCGAGCTCACCCGCGAAACCGGGACTTTGGTCGAACTCCTCGACAAGGACGGCAAGGCCATCAAGACCCTGATGTTGGGAAAAACGCACAGCCGGGGATCGGGTGAAGAATCTCCCTTCGGAGGTGGAGGAATGCCCGACGGACGTTACGTTCAAGCCGGAACCGGCACCGAGGGTGTCGCCCTGGTGGCGGACGCCCTCTCCAGCGCCAATACCAAGGCGGAAGAGTGGATTGCCAAAGACTTCCTGAAGGTGGAGCAACCGCTCTTCATCCAGGTTGTTCATCCCGAGGCCACCAATAGCTTCACCCTCACCCGCACCAATGAATTTGCCGACTGGCAACTGGCGGAAGCACAGCCGGGACAGGAATTGGACAAGTCCAAACTGTTCAGCTTCAACACGGTTCTGAGTGGGGCCAGCTTCACTGATGTCACCGACAAGCCGGACTTGGCCAAGGCCGGGTTGGAACATCCAGTCGAAGCCCAGATTCGCACCGCCACCGGTTTCACTTACAAGCTCAAGTTGGGCAAAGCCGAAGGGGACAACGTCTCGTTGCAGGTCACGACCGATGCCGCTCTCGTCAAGGAACGGACGCCGGGCAAGGACGAAAAACCCGAGGACAAGGACAAGCTCGACAAAGAGTTTAAGGAAAAGCTGGCCAAGCAGGAGGAGAAATTCAAGACTGAGCAGGCGTTTGGAAAGTGGACTTACACGGTCACCAAGTGGTCCGTCGACGCCCTCTTGAAAAACCGTTCGGAATTGCTCGCGGAGAAAAAGCCCGCTGCGACGACGCCGGCCGGAGCCGGCGCATCGCCCATTCCGACCGACTCGCTGCTCGATTCCACCGTTCTCAAGCCGCCCGGGCAATGACCGTGGCCAGTTGTGATTGCGGGATGGCGGATTGGGTCTAAGGGGACGAACAGGAGATGAAAGCGGAGCCGGTTCATTCAAATCCAGCTTCGCAAACGTCTCCGGGCGAAGATGCCGAACCAGTTGGGTCGGTGGGATTTTTCAAAAGCCTGTTTTCCGGAGACCGCTTTCAGTTTGAGTTGGGACTTCGAAGAGCCCAGCCCGACTGGTTTGTGCTCACCGGTGCCCCGGGCGACGAGGTCCTTCTTGACCGTTCCCGGTGGCTCGAATCCGATGTGGGCTTGCCGGATGGAATGGTTTGGAGCCCGCCAGCCGACGCCTTGCTTCAGGAACTGCTGAACCACTATTTCCATTCCCCAGAGGGGATCGGTCCTGCGACCACTCCATCCGAGGTCGCCCGGAGTCTGAGCCGGGGGTGGAAGCCGGACTTCCTGCTGTTGTCGAGAGATACCCGGGATGGATTCCGCTTTGTGGGCGGTTCGGTTTGCTTCCCCTCGGGATGGGCTCCCGAGGAAAAGTTGGGGCTGGGATTGGAGTCCATTCACGACCCTGTTCCGAGTCTCAACGGGCAGTTGGCATCGCGTATCAACACCTTCCTGGATCGCCTCCGACCTGGAGCCTCGTTTGAACGATTCAATTGGGGTGTGGCCGCACTTCCGGACCGGAATCATCACCCGCGCCGGGGGCTTCCCCGATTGACGCGGGGTTATCCGCTTTCGAAAGCGTGGTTGCGACTGGAGCATCAGAGCTTCCATGCCCTGCCCTGCACGGGGGGAATCGTCTTCCTCATCGACGTGAGTGTGCATTCCGCAGACCAAGTTTTTGTGGACCGCGAAACCGCCCTCAGTTTCGCGAACCAAATCCGGACCATGCCGCACGAAGTGGCCGTCTATAAGGGCCTCGATGCCGTCCGCGGTCAGTGGATTGAAAGTTTGGGAGGGTAAAACAAGACACCGCCGTCACGCTCCAGGATTGCGAAGTCCGGTTCGCATCAAAGGCGGGAGATATTTGTCCGCAGATGAACGCAGATTTTCGCAGATGAAGAAGAGGACTGTGGGTGCTTGGGGAGGTGGTCCGAACCGCCGCGGCTCACCAGGAGGTTCGCCCTACCATGGCTTTGCAAATCATCGATGCGACCTCCTGAATGTCAGCCACATTGCTAGGGCGATGCACCAGGCGAGTGGCGGCGGTCCGAATACCCCAATTCTGCGTTCACTCATCCAATAAGGGGGCAAACGCGAAATCGTCAAACGTGTTCAGCCACTTTTGTGCCCCGGCATTCAGCAACTGTTCCACGAGCTGAATTTCTCCCATTAGGACGGCATCGATGAGCGGTTGGGCCGACATCTCGTTCCGATACTTGCGATCCAAGTGCCGGTCCACCCAAAACGGTCCGATTCGCAGTCAGGGCCCGGGAGCCCGGACGTCTCGTCCGGAGAGAGTATTGTTGCTCAAGGTGCGACAGGCGGTCCAACTACCACCGGGCGAGACGCCCGGGCTCCCAAGAGAGCCCGCGCCGATACGCGATTACTCGTCCGTAGGTGCTGGAGGGGGCGGCGCAGCCGGGCGATCGGGCGGGGCCACCGGCAACAGATGCGCCGGTACCGGAGCG
The DNA here is from genome assembly GCA_903896505.1 of uncultured Verrucomicrobiota bacterium. Classification (GTDB taxonomy): domain Bacteria; phylum Verrucomicrobiota; class Verrucomicrobiia; order Limisphaerales; family UBA9464; genus CAILNN01. The sequence goes on from CAITXU010000243.1 coordinate 15,094, forward strand.
ATGGCGTCGATCCGCAGTTTCCGTTTTCCACCTTCCGTTTTGAATTCCACTTCCGATCCCACGGGCTTGTTCATCAAGGATTGGCCCAGCGGGGTCAGGTAATTGAGGACATTCCGGTCCGGATCGCCATCCCATGCTCCCAACAGGGCCAGTGTCTCGACCTTCCCGGAATCGAGATCGGTGACCGTGACCTGTGTGCCGGGACCGGCGACTTCCCATTTCGAGGTCGCAAAGTCGACGCCGCGCGCCCGCGACAACATGAGCTCCAATTCGTGCTTCTGCCGGTTGAGCACCTTTTGCATCTCCTTGGCCGCCTTGTACTCATGGTTCTCGCGGAGATCGCCGTAGCTTCTGGCAAGGGCGATGTCCCGGACATTGGCGGGAATCCGCTTTTGGACCAGGTCCTCGTACTCCGCCTTGCGGCGCTCGAGGCTGGGCCAACTGACCAGGAAGGTATGGTCCTGACGAGCGGTGTCGCCCGTGATCATGCTTTGGACGATCGGGTACTGCTTGACCACCCGGGCCAGCAGGGACCGCTTGTCCATGTCGTCAAAACTGGGGCTGAGCTGGAGGGTCCGAACCAAGTCCTTGATGACATCGACATCCGCCACCTCGATCAAGTCAGGCAGCAGATTCTGGTCATCGAGAATAAAGTCCCGCAAGCGGTTGCTCTTCCGTTCGTTGAACTGGTCCCGCTCAATCGAAGTCATCATGGCCCGAAACACTTCCGGGCTGATCAGATCGGCAAAGAAGTCGGTTCGTTCCTTGCCAAACCAGAGCAGGAGTTCGCTGCCGGCTTCATGACGGCTGATCAGGCGGGCGAGCGTGTCTTTGAGCAATTGCCCCCGATTCTCCTGCATCAACAGACGGGCGCATTCGCCAACCAACTTCGCCGGAACCATATTCAGGATCAGTACGATCTGGGCACCCCAGTCCGGGAAATAGGTCTTGAAGGATTCCAGCGTCCTGCGGTGTTTCGCCGCCGGGATTTCCTCAAACAAATCGGTCAATTTCGGGGTCTTGGACCAGATGGCTTCGGCGGTCACTTCGCCGTCTGTTGGTGCCAGACCTGCAGCCGTGCGCAATTCGTCGCGCATAAAGATGCCTTCCAAGGCCAGGGCCGGCATGGTGTTCAAATGGCTGACGATATCGGCATTGAGGCTGGAGATGACCTCGGAGACCACCGAAGTTCCCTTGAGGTCTTCGACGCTCCGCAAGACTTCGGCGGCGATCAATATGCGGGCCTTGAGCCCCTTGGCCTGTCGGAAATCCGCCAGCATGCGGTCTGCCAGTGACGTCTCCTGAGCCTGGTAAACAATGGGGTCCGCCTTTTTGATCGGAACCTGAAAATGGCCGTCCTTCTTGAGTTCACTCCGGGCGGATTCCCACCATTTTTTCCAGTCCGATTGAATCACGTCCGGAACCAGGACTTGTTGGACTTGGTCCACGGTGGCCTTCCCGCCGTAGCTCATCAACACGATCTTGACCACTTCCAGGTGGTGAAGTGCGGCCATCTTCCGCAGTCCTTCAATGTCGGCGTGTTTGCGGGCCAGGATGTGGTCCTTGGAGATCGGCTTGAGGGAATCGGCTGCGAACTGCAACTCGAGTTGATGACCGGGCTTTTGATTGAAATCGACAATCAGCTTTCCGGCGGCACCGTCCACGGTGCGGATACGGCCAAATCCCCAGCTGCGATGCTGGCAATAACCCGCCGCCACGAGGGACACCAAAGGGGCGACATGCCGGGCGGAAATCGTTCCGGCAGACACCAGTTGCTCAATATCTTCTTTCATGATTTTTTAATCTCAATCCGCACCGATGGGGGATATGATGCGACTTTCCGGCAGCCCGACCAAGCGAAAAGGAGGATAACAGCAGTGGGTGTACTTTTCGGTCGACGCACGACGGTTGCGGGCGGCATCGTCGGGGCCAATGACCGTTGACCCCCGGGGAGTAGCCGCCCGCCTCCTTCTGGCCGCGGAAGGCCCCGGCGATTTTCTCGAAAACCGGCTGGAGCGCGATCCGGCTTTCGTCGCACTTCCCCCTTTGGACCGTCGCCTCTGCCAGGACTTGGTCTATGGTTCCCTTCGCTGGCAGGACACCTTGGATTGGCTGGCCACCGAGGCTGGAGCCAGGCGTCCTCCACCGCCGCCAGCGCGGGTATTGCTGCGCCTCGGTCTTTATCAGCTCTTTTGGCTCGACCGGATTCCCGAATTTGCTGCGGTCAACGAGTCGGTCCGACTGGCGACCACCCTGGGGGTCCGCCCGTTGGGTGCCTTCATTAATGCGGTTTTGCGGCAGGCCTGCCGGGATCGCGCCCCATTGCAGGAGCGCCTGCTGGCTCTCCGCGTGGAAAATCCTCCCCTCGGATGGTCTCATCCGGCCTGGTTGGTCGAGCGATGGACCCGCAGGTTCGGTTCCGAGGCGACGGGAAAGCTTTTGGCCTGGGATAATTCCCCCCCATCCACCTATGTCCGCTGCAACACACTCAAGGGAACCCCGGAACAACTCGTGGAAAGTTGGAAAAAGGAGGGCGTCGCGTACGAACCCAAGACATTCCCGTGGGTTGAGGATGGCCTGGTCTACCTCATCCATCCGCCAGGCAGCCTGGCGGCGTTGCCCAGCTTCATTGCCGGCCAGTTCTACGTTCAGGACCCCAGCACCCTGTTGGCAGTCCATGAGCTGGCACCGCGACCAGGCGATTCCATCCTCGACCTGTGTTCCGCGCCCGGAGGAAAAACCACCCATATCGCCCAACAGATGAGCAATCAGGGCTCGATTTTGGCGACCGACGAATCGAGCGGACGTTTGGACTTGCTGGTGGAGAACTGTGAGCGTCTGGGAGTGACCTGCGTCACCGCTCGTTCGACCCTGAAGGGAGAGATTCCCGCCGCCGCCTTCGACCGGGTCCTGGTCGACAGCCCCTGCTCCAACACGGGTGTTCTTCGGAGACGGATTCAACTGCGGTGGCGGCTTCGACCGGAGGAATTGGACCGTCTTTCCCGTGTTCAATCCCGACTCCTACAGCAGGCGGCCTCTGCCCTCCGCCCAGGTGGGAGGCTGATTTACTCCACCTGCAGTTTGGAATCGGAGGAGAATGAATCGGTGATCGAGAGATTTCTGGGACAAAACCCGGCGTTTCAGCTCGTCCGGGCGACCCAACTTCACCCCGCCGCCGATGGGGTTGATGGCGCCTTTGTGGCAAGTCTGGAGCGACGTCCTAACACTGACTGATTCGCGAAGCGATTGCGGTCGAGAGCAGTCCGCAGGACCATCAAGCGGTGATGACCGTGACGGACCGCTCCCAGATATCCTGCTGGCGATTGAGCCACAGAAACGTCTCTTGAACCTTCTCGACCGCCAGGACCGGCAGGAAAAGGTGGGGGAACGGCGTCAAGACGGCCAGCGAGTCGGCCTCATTGACAGCGCGACGCACCAGATTCTCATCCAGCAGGCCGCTGAATTCGACGGAAAGCTGCCGAACCAAGGTCTCCTTCAGTTGTTGAAGGAGTTGTTGGGAAGAGTCCGGAAGCCAACGTGGCGGAAGGTCCACATAAGAGGGAGCACCCTCGGAAAACTGATTTCTAGGTAAAAGCATAACTGCACCGAGCCGGTGGCCAAAGATTGTCGACCGGTCGTCTACCGATAGTAGACCAAATCTGTCCGTTGTCTATTCACGGAAGTTTCCAGCACGCAGTTCGTCGGGGTTCGGAGGGATGGCTACCGATTCCCTGTAGCGACCCGATCAGGCTGTGGCACAGGTGTTTGGAGCTCCAATCAGATGCGAAACGGTGGTGCCAAGGTCAGCCAGAACCTCGGGGTTATTTTCCACCTTGGCTCGCAATAAATCGCCCAAAATGACCGAGTAAACCTGACGGGCGGCGGACTTCGGGTTCAGCGGGGGGATATCCCCAGCCTGAACGGCATCGTGGATGGCGCTCTCGATGAAACCCATGACCCGCTCCATGATCTCCTGGGTTTTGACCCGGATACGAGGGTCGAGGGTAGCCAGTTCGGAACCCGCATTGGCATACGGACAACCAACGACAAATCCGAATTCCTCGAATTTCTGTCGTTGGGCCTCGTACCCGAAGCGACAGAAGCTCTCCAGACGTTGCAGCGGAGGGATATCGGGGGAGAAGAGTGCCTCCATATCCGGAAGCTTCGCCTGCCAATAGGCCTCGTACGCCGCGACCGCCAGCTCGGATTTGCTGGCAAAGAAATAGTAGAAACTACCCTTCTTGACCCCGGCAACCTCGCAAATTTGGTCGACCCCGACGGCCCCATAGCTGCTGCTCCAAATCAGATTCAGAGCGGCCGCCAAAAGCTTTTCCCGGGCATCGCTGGTTCGTCCCATGATATCTCAAGTAACTGTTGTTCAACGGGCTGACCATGGAGTCTAGTGATTGTTGACCATTCTGTCAACTAACGCGCCCGAGGGGAGTGACCCATCTAGTGAAGTGGCGTCTTTGACCAGGTTGACGGTCTGCAAACGACATCGCCGGAAGATAGTTTCACGTGGTCGGGCAATTGCATGGCGTCGATGCCACTCAAGGGAAGAAAATGACACGCAACCCCGATGGATCGATAATAATCCAGACGCCGCTGGTTTTGTTCGTGGGGGAGAGCCGGGATGTAGACGGTGACGCGCTTGTCTGGATACCGCCGCCGAACCCATTGGACGGCTGGCTGAACATCTGAATCTCCGGAAACAATGGCCATCGAATCGGCAAGGTTGTCAATCGCGTCGCTCAAAATCTCGACCGCAATGTTCACGTCCGTCTTTTTTTCTTCCGGGACTACATATTTTCTCCGGCAAGACGCCACCCTGCAAGTCACTTCCCGGTCCTGAAACTTACCCAAGATCACCTTTGTTTTTGGGAGTGACCGCAGCGCTAGAACATATCTCCAATGTCGATCGCGCGCATCGCTTTTTGGTTTGTCTTCGTCGATTATTGCGGTAAACACCTTCACCGCAGACAACGTCTCGTGCGGCCTCAAAGTTCGGAAGAATTTCTCTACATCCAGCCATTTCCATTCCGGCTTGTGCTTGAAAATGGCGTGATACCAGTTGTATCCATCCACGTAGGCGATAAATCGGTTATTCATGAATTGAAGATTTTTCCCTTGCGTTTCCGAGTTTTGCTCGCAAATTCACCTAACTTCTCGCCGCAAGGTGATGGGGGTCATCCGAAAGGGTTGCCCCCGCTTTTTTATTGATGCCGAGTTGCCTGGCGTCTTCCGACGAAGAGTACGACGCCAGAAGATTGGGACCTTCCAGTCATGATTTTCTTTCTGATATTTGAGTCGGGGCCATGGAAGTAACGGTGCATGGCGTCCAAAAATGATTCGGCAGGAGTGATGCATCATTTTCTGGTCGAATGTCAGTAGACAGCCTTCACCGTCCCTGACAGCGAGGCGCATATCGATATCGCCATCACCCAATTAAGACACTCAATCATACAAATAGGAGTTCCATCGCGAAGCATAGGGCAGGCAATTGGTTTGTTTTCGATCGAGAGGTAGTGGAGCATACCCCAAGTTATAATTTCTTATAGAGTTGAAATATGATGGTCTACTAAATCGGGTGGGCTGCTGGACCAGCCACGCGGTAGATTCTTCCATATTTTCCGAATCCCTTGTGATGCACGACCACTTTTCCTTCATGAAGTAGTTGGTGGAGCGGTTTTGCCATTGAATTTCGATTGTTGGGGGCTCCAGGGCGAATCTCCCGAACTGCCGTCACCAAATCTGTCATGGTAAATGTTCCAGGGAATCGCTTGAGGGCCTCGACGCATGCGTCAATCAATTTGATGTTCGGGCGTTGAATTTCTTGGGGGACGGATTCGGAAGGGATCAGATCGAGGTTTTGGGAAGCTTTTGCGGAAATGCCATTGGGGGCTTGGAGTTCATGAATCAGGTCGTCAAGCAAAGCAATCTGAGACCCAATCGAGGCGATATCCCTCTGAGCTTCCTCAATTGCCCTTTTCGCTTCTTCTAACTTCTTCTCCAGCACATGCTTTTTGTTTATCACCACGTTCAGCATCTTTCGAATCTAGCGAATCATTCGAATTCGTCAACCACAAATAATAGGCGCATGCGAATGCGCAGAAAGCTACATGCCTGAAACGCCTAGAGCTATGTTAACCGAATAGGAATTGAAACAGGGAGTCTCACTGTTGCCGTAGAATCGGCTCGGTTTTGGCCCAAAGTTCAAATTAGAACGCGATCTCCCGTCTCAGCCACCATTGAGCCTGAGTCGGTCGCCTGCTCGAACAACCGACCCCGTCCCGGTGCTGACACGCAAAGCGCGCGCCTGAGCTTGAAAGGCTGCAATTTGGCTCGCACTCAATCGATCGAGATTTTTCAACTGGAAGGCCATCCGTTGGTTACCTGCCAGGGTCTCCCGATGACGCTGAAGGTAATCCCAGTACAGAGTGGTGAACGGGCAGGCCTTGGGGCCGGTCGATTGGGTCGGGTCAAACCGGCATCCAGTGCAGTAGTTGCTCATCCGCTGGATGTATTTGCCACTGGCAACGTACGGTTTCGACGCCATCACTCCTCCGTCGGCATATTGGGACATTCCAAGGGTGTTGGGCAGTTCGACCCACTCCACCGCATCCACATACACCGCCAGATACCACTCGTGGACCGCTTGAGGTCGCACCCCCAGCAGCAGGGTATAAAGACCGGTCACCATTAGTCGCTGGATGTGATGCGCGTAACCCAACTCGAGTGTCTGTTTTAGGGTGTGGCGCAGGCAATTCATGTCGGTGTCACCGGTCCAGTAAAAGGCGGGAAGTGGTTGGTCCGCCCCCAGCGCATTGCGCGCGATGTATTCCGGCATGAATTTCCAGTAAATTCCCCGCACGAATTCACGCCACCCAAGAATCTGCCGGATGAATCCCTCCACTGCGGACAGTGGTGCCTGCCCACGATGGTAGGCGGACTCGGCCGCCGCAATCACTTCACGGGGATTCAACAGCTTGAGATTCAGCGCGGCGGAGAGCCGGGAATGGTACAGCCACGGTTCGTTGGTCCACAGGGCGTCCTGGTAGGTTCCAAACTGCGGCAGGCGGTGCTCGATGAAATCATCCAGTGCCCGCAGTGCCTCCTCCCGGGTCAAAGGCCAGTCGAAGGCATCCAATTGACCGGGATGCTTGGGAAAACACCGACGAACCAACTGGATGACCTCCCGTGTGGTCGCATCGGGAGCGAATGCCACCGGTGGTGGAATGGAGCCCGGACCACCCTTGGCGAAGCTTTCCCGGTTTTCCGAGTCAAAGTTCCAGCTGCCACCCAGGGGTTTACCCTTTTCCATCAGAATCCCTGTTCGTTGCCGCTGTTCTCGGTAGAAAAACTCCATGCGCAGGGATTTTCGGGCGTCGACATGGCGTGCGAATTCGGAGGTTGAGCACAGGAAGTGTCTGTCCTCCCGAATTTCCAGCAGAATACCGACGGACTGCGCCGCCGCTTTCAAATGCGTCGCCACTCTCCAGTCGCCTGGTTGGACTGCGATCAGCCGCTCGGGGCGAAGCCGCTGAATCGCCGCCGTCAGTTCTCCCGCAAGCGTCCCTGCGTTACCTTCGGTTTCCAACTCCGTGTATTCGACCGTGATGCCGCGCTGGCGCAAGGCGTCCCGGAAGTGCCGCATCGCCGATAGGAACAGGACGATGCGGGCCTTATGGGACCAGACGTGGGTGGACTCCTCCGCCACCTCCGCCATCCAGACGACATCCCGTTGGGCATCCCAACCATCCCAGGCCGATGATTCGCTATCCAGTTGGTCTCCCAGAACGAGGATCAGATGGCGAATGGGGGAAGGGGCGGGTGCTTTCATAGTTTGAATGGCAAAGACCTCGGCGTTGACTTGCCTGACATTCACCCAAGGGAATACCATTTCGCGATGAGGTCAATTTGCCGATTTCCGTGGCGGACCGTGGCCGTGCTCGGGCTTTCCCTCGTTTTAGGCCATTCCGGTGTCGCCCGGGCGGAGAATGGTCCCCTGGCGGACCTTGAGACCATTTATCCGTCCATTGAGGCCCTGTACAAGGAACTGCATCAAGCTCCGGAGCTGTCGTTGCATGAGGAAAAGACGGCGGCCCGCCTCGCCGGACTCCTGAGAGCGGCAGGTCTGGAGGTGACGGAAAAGGTTGGGGGCTTCGGGTTGGTCGGTTTACTTCGCAATGGTCCGGGTCCGACCATCCTCATTCGGACCGATCTGGACGGTCTGCCGGTGGAGGAAAAAACGGGGGTGGCCTACGCCAGCCATGCCAAGGGTCTGGACCCGGCGGGAAAGACCGTACCGACCATGCACGCGTGCGGTCACGACATTCACATGAGTGAATGGGTGGCCACCGCCACCCTGCTGGCGCGATCGACGAACAGTTGGCGGGGCACGTTGATGTTCATCGGCCAGCCGGCCGAGGAAGTAGGGAAAGGGGCCGAAGCCATGATTCAGGACCGGCTGTTTGAGCGGTTCGGGAAGCCGGATTTCGCGGTGGCGCTGCATGATTATGCCAACCTGCCTGCCGGAACCATCGGTTACCGTTCGGGATTCTGCTACGCCAATGTCGATTCCGTGGACATCACCTTCTTCGGTAAAGGGGGCCATGGTGCATATCCGCACAAAACCATCGACCCCATCGTCATTGCCTCCCGGTTTGTCACCTCGGTTCAAACCGTTGTCTCGCGGGAGAAGGACCCGATGGAGCCGGGTGTCATCACGGTGGGTTCCTTTCACGCCGGCCTGAAGCACAACATCATTCCAGATGAAGCCCGGCTGCAATTAACCGTCCGCTCGTACACGGATGAAGTCCGAAAAAAGCTGTTGGCTGGAATTGAACGGGTGGCCAGGGAAGAAGCCCGGGCGGGTGGGGCAACCAAGGACCCCGAAGTCCGGCTCTCTGAATTCACGCCGGCGACGTACAACGACCCGGCTCTGACCGAGCGCCTGGTCCGTCGATTGCGGGTTGAATTGGGTGATTCCAAGCTGGTGGAAATATCCGCGACAATGGGTGGGGAAGATTTTTCAGTGTTCGGGCGAAATGGCGTTCCGGCCTGCATGCTGAACCTGGGAGCAGTCAATCCAGAGCGCTACGCTGCCGCGCATGCAGCCGGTGAAGATTTACCCTCGCTGCATTCCCCGCTCTTCCTTCCCGATCCCAGTCCGACCCTCCACACCGGCATCCGCGTGCTGACGCTGATGGTTCTGGAGCTGGTGGCTAAGCCCTGAGTCTAGCACCTCGAGGCAAGTGGAGTGAGGGCGGATGGTGTCCCGTCCGCAGAGAGGGAAAACCTCCAAAATCAGACGTGAGTTGGACCTCCACGGCCCGGACGGAGCCTCCCCAAGGTGCATTTAGAGCGGGAGAGGTCATGATCCCCGCAATGAATGGGGACTTGCAGGAGCGCATCCCTCCGTTGGATGTCCCTCCTTCGGAGGGACGAGCTCCTGCAAGTCCTTATATCGATTTTAACCACCGTCGCTTGGACACCACCTCGACCGTTCGGCCTGAGTGGCTGGTTCAGGGATATTAATTTCGACTTCAAAACGCAAAACACTCGCAGCCGAGACCGAAGAAGCTGGCATAGCGGTTTCGAGCGGCTTCGATGCCTGACATCAGCTGATGGGCCGCATGGTCACAGCCATGGTTGCGGCAGTTGGCGTCGTGCTGATGTTCCCGGGCAACGGGAACGCCTGCACGGGCGGCCTTTCGGGTGTCCAGTGGTGCACCGTAGCCCCCGAAAACACGGAGGGGTGACCATTCGGGAAGCTCGGGCACCAAGGGAGGGGCGTGTGGAGAGAATTCGTTGGTGGCATGAACCACCTTGCCCCCAACGATGGTGAGCACTGATTCGATTCCCTTTATTTCCTCCTCCGACACCGAAAAATAGTCGCCCGTCAGCACCGCCAGGTCGGCGAGCTGGCCGGGTGCGATCCCACCCTTCTTCCCATTCTCGCTCGAAAACCAACTGCTCCCCTGGGTGTAGAGCCGCAATGCCTCCTCGCGGGTGAGACAATGATGGTCGGGATACATGGGAGAGCCGCCGACAGTTTTTCCGGTGGTCAGCCAGTAGAGGGAAACCCATGGATTGTAGCTGGCCACGCGGGTCGCGTCCGTTCCGGCACCCACCGGGATGCCCAGTTCGAGCATTTTTCGCACGGGTGGCGTGCGTGCAGCGGCCTCCTTGCCGTAGCGGGCCATGAAGTATTCCCCCTGGAATGCCATGCGATGCTGCACGGCGATGCCGCCACCCAGGGCGCGGACCCGTTCGAGGTTTCTGTCGGAAATCGTCTCACAGTGATCGAAAAACCAGTGGAGTCCCGTGAATGGCACCTCGTTGTGCACTTCCTCGAAAACGTTCAGGAAACGGGTGATGCTTTCGTCATAGGTCGCGTGAAGCCGGAAGGGCCATTTGTTTGAAGCGAGCAGTGTGACGACCTCCCTCAAGTCACCCTCCAGCGAAGCATTCAAGTCGGGACGTGGTTCGAGGAAATCCTCAAAATCCGCAGCACTGAACACCAGCATTTCGCCCGCACCGTTGCAGCGGTAGTAGTCATCGCCGACCCCCGGACCGGTCATCTTGATCCAGCGCACAAAATCGTCCCGTTCCGCCTTCGGCTTTTGCGTGAAAAGGTTGTAGGCGATGCGGAGGGTCATCTCTCCGCGCCGGTGCAGTTCTTCGATGACGGCATAGTCCTCCGGGTAATTTTGAAAGCCGCCACCGGCGTCGATAATGCTCGTGAGGCCAAGACGGTTGAGCTCGCGCATGAAGTGCCGGGTGGAATTCAATTGGTACTCGGGCGGCAGTTTTGGGCCCTTGGCGAGAGTGGCATAGAGGATGTTGGCATTGGGTCGGGCGAGAAGCAGGCCTGTGGGATTACCACCGGGGTCCCGCTGTATTTCACCACCGGGAGGATTCGGCGTTTCCCGAGTGTAGCCCACAGCCCGCAATGCCGCCTGGTTCAGCAGAGCCCGGCAATAGAGGTGCAGGATAAAAACCGGTGTCTCGGGAGCGGCTGCATTTATTTCTTCGAGCGTCGGCATCCGGCGCTCGGCAAATTGGAATTCGCTCCAACCACCAACCACGCGCACCCACTGGCCGGGTGGCGTGCGCTGTGCCTGTTCCTTGAGCATGCGCAACGCATCGGCGATGGAGGGCACACCGTCCCAGCGTAATTCCATGTTGTAATTCAGCCCACCGCGAATGACGTGCAGATGGGAATCGTTGAGCCCGGGAATGACGCGACGACCCCTGAGGTCGATTGTTTTCGTGTCCGGACCGCTTTCGTAGCTTTCCGCATCGTCGACGGCCAGAATCCGACCATCACGGATGGCGAGATTCGAGGCCTCGGGGTACTCGGGGTCGAGTGTCGTGATCCGCCCGTTGTACAAGATCAGGTCCGCAATGGTTGGAGATTCCAGTGACATAATGATGGTCGTTCGGGTGTGGAGCTGAAATTCAATGTCCGCGCTTTAAGCCGTCGTGCCCTCCCCCGGTCGCAGTGCAGGTGCGACACGGCTTCCAAGAATTTGAATGGCGTTCAACAGTCGTTCGTGCGGCAGCGCCGCGACGTCCATCTGGAGACTGATCCGCGAAATGCCACCTAATGCAGCACTGTGTTCGAGAATCTTTTGAGCCACCTCGACGGGACCGCCGACCAGCAACGCTCCGTGTCGGCCAATCAACGCATTGAAATGAGCGCGGGTGACCGGCGGCCATCCTCGTTCCTGGCCAACCTTGGTGAAGGCATGGGCGTAGCCGGGGAAAAACTCCTCGACCGCCTGTTCCGTGGTCTCCGCGACATAACCCAGGGCGTGAACACCCACCTGGAGCCGACCGGGATCATGACCGGCACGCCGGCCCGCTTCGCGATAGAGGTCCACCAAGGGACGGAAGCGGCGTGTCTCGCCGCCAATGATGGCCACCATCAGCGGTAAACCCAGCGCGCCGGCCCGGGCGAAAGATTCCGGCGTACCTCCCACTCCGACCCAGATCGGAATCGGATTCTGCATCGGTCGCGGATAGACCCCCTGGCCGTTGAGCGCAGGGCGATGCTGGCCGGACCAATGCACCGTCTCGTTCGCACGAATCTTGAGCAGCAGGTCCAGCTTCTCGGCAAAGAGGGAATCGTAATCTTCGAGATGCAGGCCAAAGAGGGGAAACGACTCAATAAACGAACCACGGCCCACCACCATTTCCGCCCGGCCTGCTGACAACAAATCCAAAGTGGCAAATTGTTGGAACACACGAACCGGATCGGCGGCGCTCAACACCGTGACGGCACTGGTTAGCCGAATCCGTGCCGTTCGAGTGGCGGCTGCGGCCAAAATGATCGGGGGCGCCGAATCCAGAAATTCCCGGCGGTGATGTTCGCCGATGCCAAAAACATCGAGGCCAACCCGGTCGGCCATCTCGATGCGCTCGACAAGCTGACGAAGCGCGGTCGCCGCGTCGCCCGCAGTGCCTGCGGCATCCTTCGTGAAAGCCGTGGCAAAGCTGTCGATACCGACTTGCATCAGGTGTTTCCCCCTCGGTTAGCCGCGACAGGCGGTTTCGGGGTACCCTGGAAAATTCGGTCCTTCAGCAACAGGAGAGCGTCTGTGATTTCTTGATTGGCCATGATGACGTATCGTGGTCAGAAACGGAGGGACAGCCAGCTTGAAAAATAGTTCACATCCTTGCCCGGCGGATTCTCGTGGAGAAAGGCGCCGCCGAAAAAATGGGCGTAGTTGGCGGTCCAGGTCAAATGCCGCTGAAGCCGCCATTCGACCTGGGCTGTGGCTTGTGAGCCGATGTAACGCGAGCCGCCGTTTGTCCCGTTACGCACGGGTGTTTGACTGATGTTGTACACACCGTCGTGGACACTTTCCCGCCAAAAAAAGTCGATGTCGGTGCTGAACGTGATGCTTTTTGTCGGATGCAGTTCCAGTGAGGGATGCGCATCGATGTGGTTCTGCGGTCCAATAAGCCCCGACTCGGCAAAGTAACCACCCCTCGGGAAAAGGGGATTGAAGGTTTCCAGATCTCCGTTTTTGGCACTGTGATCGCCACTGGTCACATCGGCCTTCAGGCCGGTCCGTGGCGACCAGGGTGCCTGGACGAAGGTGTATCCGATGTCGGTGGCGGCCGTCCATGCCATGATGTCGTGGCTTCCGAAGGTTCCGAATTGCCCGACGAATTCGTGGTTCCAGTCCCAATTCGCGCGCCTCCCCCAGAGCCGGGTACCCACGGAATGTCTCCGCTCGGCAGCGGTGCCCTGAGCAAAAGTCGCCAATTTCCGATCGATGCCAAGGTAGTAAAAGTCCACCTTGCCGCCCGGCACCGGGGAAAAGGGCGCGACTCCGTAAAAGCCCCAGAATTTTGTTCCGGGGTCCGGATCGTCATTGAACACACCTGTCTTGAGTCGAACGGGGCGCGTGGCAAATGCATCCAGTTGCCAACCCTCCAATAGCCAGGTGGCGCGAATGCCATCAAACGTCCGGCGAAGGTTGGGTGAATCGCGTATCGATACCAGGCGCTGGGATCCAAAGGCCAGCTCCTGTCGACCGGGCCGAATGGTCAGTGTGTTGGAACCGCCGACTGGAATCCGCACATCCGCGAACAACTGGTGAACGTCAAACGCGTCGCGGTCCGTGGGACGGGGACCCCCATTGCGTCCGTTCTCGAGGCCGCTTTGAAACTCGGTGAAGAGTCGGAAATGGTCAGCCGCATGGGCGTCTCCACTCAAAAGGAACCGCTGCAGCAGGTATCCATTGTCATCCTGAACACCCTTTCCCCAGTTTGAATTGTCAAAGTATTCATATCGTTCGCGGAGTTCGCCAGCGAGGGTCAGCCAGGACGAACCATCGCCCGTCAGAGGAATAAACTTCAGGGAATAGGGAAACTGGGTGCGTGAGGATGAATCGCGTAGCGAAGACCAGTCCTCGTCCTGGCGCGAAAGTTTGAAGGTCGGCAACTCTTCCGCGGACATCTGCAGGGACCAGAAAGCGAGTATGGCCGCGAAGACAAAGGGTGACTTACGCATTCCCAACTCCTTTAGGCTTTGGTTTGTAGGCCGCATAGGCCGCTAGCGAACCGACGGCCAACATCGGTACAGTCGGCGACCACATCCTCAGGAAGGATGCCGAAAACGCTCCGAGCGCCGCGCCGATGAGAAAGCCAGCCAGGACAATGGCCGTGCGGCGGAAGCGCAGGCGGGTGTCTGGAGTTTTTAATCCCCGGAGCAGAGCCAATCCGTCGAGGGTGAATTGCGTGGTATTGCCGGTCATCATGGTCGTGGGCAGGTAGGTTTTGAGGCCCTCGCGCATCAAGGCGTTCTGAATACCCATGGCACCGACCGCCGGCGTGGCGATGGCGAACAGTGAGAACGAGGACAAGGGCTGATGAATGTCGTTCAGAGCCAGACCGGTGATCAGAAACGCACCCAGCAACACGGTTTCCGCGAAAAGCAACAACGGCACCACCGACATTATCTTCTGATGGCCCTCCGCAGGAGTGGAAGTGGCATCCTTCCGCTTTTCCCACTCCCCATCCGAAGGACGCCGATTTGCCCAGGTTGCCAGTGCCGAACTGGCGGTGACCGCCACCATGAATACCGCCAGCAATGCCAACCGGACCCAAACGCCGCCGTCGATTCGGCCCGCCACCGCCGCGCCCGCGAGTACTAGATTTCCGGTCACGTGAGATGTAAAAATACCCGCCAAGAGAATGAATCCCGCGGTATCCACAAATCCCGAAACCGCGCTGAGGATGAAGCTTGCCGGGCCCTCAGGGAGAGAGGTCGGGGCAGGTTTGACTTGATTCGGTTCCATGGCAGCTCAACCAAAAAAAGCAAGGTCCAGGGACCATGAACCTGGACCGAGTGCCAGGACGCCGAGGACCAACAACAAATAGAGGAGTGCCATCTGGTTCGACTTTTTCAAGACGATGTTGGTGTAAACGGCACCCAATAACGTCCCAAGAACCAGGAGCGCGGCGGCCCGGGTGCCCAGTCCAACGACCATGAATCCCCCGCCCACGAGCTGGGCCGCAGTGGCAAACCAAGCGTTGACCACGGGAAGTGGAAAACCGGCCGCCTGGATTTCCTCGACAAACGGCCAATCCGGACGGTGACCTTTCCGCCATTCAAGCCCTTCGACGAGTTTATGAATTCCGTGATATTTGACCAGGAGCAATCCGGTACACGTATGCAATACTTGCGCGGCGACGAGAGGAGACACCCACGGTTGAGGTCCCAAAACTCGGACCAGCATGCTGGCGGGGTCCAGTGTCATATCCCTATTCTTGTTTCCATCCACCCCCGAGCGCCTTGAAAAGAGCAATCAGGTCGGTGGCGGTCTCCGTCTGGCTGGAAGCCAGCGCCGCCTCCGCTTGCAACTTCACTCGCTCGGCATCCAGTACTTCCAGAAAGTTGGCTGTACCCTGGTCAAACCTCTGACGTGCCAACGCGGCGGCCCGATCGCTGGCCTTGAACGCTCCGGCCAGCAAATCCCGGCGCTCTTGTTCACGTCCATAATTCGTCAGAGCATTCTCCGTATCTTCGAGTGCCAGCAACACGGTCTGCCGGTAGGTTTCGATTTGTGATTCGGCGCGTGCACCTGCCGCCTTCACCAGTTGATACCGGCGCGGGCTATCCAGGAAGGCCCAGCTGATATTTGGGCCCAAGCTGAAGTGTTGCGCGCCTTCCCGGCCAAGTCCTCCAACGGTTGAAGCGCTCAATCCGATGGTGCCTCCCACGGTGAAGCGCGGAAATAGGTCGGCCGTCGCCACGCCGATACGAGCGGTCGCCGCTGCCAATCGACGTTCGGCCGCCCGGATATCGGGGCGACGACGCAACAGGGCTGCTGGGTCCCCAAGGGAAACCGATGGCAACTCGCCGGGCAACGGGCTCAGTGCGAGTTGCTGAGTGAGGCCTTCCGGCGGCCGCCCGGTCAGTACAGCCAGTCGATGTTCGTTCCTGCTGATGGCTCCTTCCAACTGAGGAATACCCGCCCGGGTCGTATTGAGTTGAGCCTGCGCCCGTGCCACATCCAAATCGGTACCCCGACCGCCTTCCAGGAGCTTGACGGTGAGGTCGAGCGTCGCCTTTTGGTTTTCCGCGTTGCGTTGAGCCACTCGGAGTTCATTCACCAACCCCCGGAGTTCCAGATAGGTGCGAGCCGTCTCAGCGGTGACCGACACCAGCAGATCATCCCGGACGGCCTCCACCGATGCGAGGTCCGCCCTCGTCGCCTCCACATTCCGCCGAACACGGCCAAAGAGGTCCAACTCCCACGTGGCATCGAAACTGGCATCGTAGACGTCGTAGTTCCGCGCCCCATTGGGAGGAACAACACTTCGGGTCGTTCGCACCCGACTGTAGCCCCCCTCGGCCGTCACGATGGGCGCGAAGTCGTAGTACGTGACGCCATGCTCAGCGCGTGCGGCTTTGATCGAGGCGATGGCGGATTTCACATCGCGATTGTTCGTGATGGCAAGGCCGACGAGTTGATTGAGTTGCTCATCGTTGAAACGAGCCCACCACGTTTGTAATGAGGACTCGTTGGTTGAAAGGACAGACGTTCCTTCCGCCGTGGATTGAAACTGTCCGGGTGCCGACACCTGTGGCACTTTGTAGTCTGGTCCGACTGCGCAGCCGACCAACGAGAGGACCGCTACAGCTACGAAAAAACGGATGGAGAAATAGTCTTTCATTTTGCCCGAGATGTTGTCTGGGGAATGGGTGTTACCCGTCGACCCAATCGCTCAGTTAGCCCGCGAATGACGATATAAAACACGGGCGTCAGAATGAGGCCAAACAGGGTGACCCCAATCATGCCGTAAAAGACAGCCGTTCCGATGGCCCGTCGCATTTCAGCCCCGGCTCCGATGGCCCGGACCAGCGGCAAGACCCCGAGGATGAACGCGAAACTCGTCATCAAGATGGGGCGTAGCCGCAACCGACAGGCTTCCACAGCTGCCTCCGTGATGCCCTTGCCTTCCTTTTCCAGCTGACGGGCAAATTCGACAATGAGGATGGCGTTTTTCGCGGAAAGTCCGACGAGGACGATCAGTCCAATCTGAGTAAAGATATTATTGTCCATCCGATTCCACCATACGCCCGCCAATGCACTCAGAAGGCACATGGGCACGATCAGAACAATGGCCAGGGGCAGGCTCCAGCTTTCGTACTGCGCCGCCAGGGTCAGAAATACGAGAAGAACGCAAAGCGGGAAGATGTAAATCAGGGTATTCCCGGCCAGTTGCTCCTGTAACGTGAGCTCAGTCCATTCGAAGCCCATGCCGGGGAGCGCCTCCTTGGTGAACAGTCCTTTGGCTATTTCGATGGCCTGCCCGCTGCTCGTACCAGGAAGTGGAATGCCGTTGAGGTCGGCCGCCGGGAACATGTTGTAGCGGGTCACGGCATCCGGGCCGGCGGTCTCCTGAATCGTCAGGAGAGTACCCAGTGGAATCATCTCACCCGCGCTATTCCGGCAGCGCAATTTGCGGATGTCCTCCGGTTTGGCGCGAAATGGGCCGTCGGCCTGGGCGGTCACCTGGTAAGTCCGACCGAATCGATTAAAGTCGTTGACGTACAAACTTCCGAGGCAGATTTGCAGGGTGTCATACACGTCGCTCAAGGCCACTCCCATGCTTTTGGCCTTGGTGCGGTCGACGTCGATTTGCAACTGCGGAACCCGGGTCGTGAAGGTGGTGAATGCGGTGGCCAGACCCGGTGTTTGGAGGCCGTCGGTCATCATGCGAAAAGCCGTGCCGGCCAGCGGTTGCAGTCCCAGGGAGGTTCGATCCTGCACCATCATCTTAAAGCCGCCGGAATTTCCGAGACCATTGACGGGAGGAGGAGGCAATACCAGGACACGGGCATCGCGAATTCCCGCCACTCTACCGTAAATCTGGCCCATGATGGCGTCCGCACTTTTGGCGGGATTGCCTTTTCGGTCAGCAAACTCATCGAGCGAAATATACATGGCTCCGGCGTTGGGCAGGTTGGCTCCAATGAGAGGATTGAACCCCGGAAATTCGACCGTCGCATTGACCCCGGGGACTTCGCGCGACAGGCGTCCGGCCTCTTCAATCACCTTCTGGGTTCGCTCCAGACTGGCTCCTTCCGGGAGTTGCGCGAAACAGAGCAAATAACCTTTGTCCTGGGTGGGAATGAAGCCCGAGGGTACTTGTTGGAAGAGGTAGCCGGTCGCCAGCAGGAGGACGCCGTAAATAAGCAGGACAAATGCTGCTCCCCGACAACACCAGGCAACGATCCGGGCATAGGCTTCGGTTGCCGCATCAAAACCCCGGTTGAACGATTTGAAGAGCCAACCGAGCACGGTACGGATAAAGCGGGTCAGGACATCCGGCTTTTCCTCATGACCTTTCAAGAGCAGGGCGCTGAGGGCGGGAGAAAGCGTCAGCGAATTAAAGGCGCTCAACACGGTGGAAACCGCAATCGTCAGCGCGAACTGTCGATAGAACTGACCGGTGATGCCGCTGACAAACGCGGTCGGAATAAAGACCGCGCAAAGCACCAGTGCGACCGCGATGACAGGACCGCTGACCTCGCGCATGGCTTTTTGCGTGGCATCAAAGGGCGACAAACCGAGGGCCATATTTCGCTCCACATTCTCAACCACCACAATCGCATCATCCACCACGATGCCGATGGCGAGGACGAGCCCAAATAGTGAAAGGTTATTGAGCGAAAACCCGAGGAGATGCATGACGGCGAGAGTGCCAATCAGAGACACCGGCACTGCCAGCAAGGGAATGATCGAAGCCCTCCACGTTTGCAGAAACAGCAACACCACCAGGACCACCAGGAAGACCGCCTCAAAGAGCGTGTGGATCACCGCGTCGATCGATTCGCTCGCGAAAACCGTGGTGTCATAGACAATCTTGAAGTCGACCCCCTTCGGAAACGGAAGGTCACGCTTCAGTTGCTCCATCTTCTCCCGAACCAAACGCGAGGTCTCGATGGCGTTCGACCCTGGGAGTTGAAAGATAACCAGGGCTGCTGCGGCTTTGCCGCTCAAGCGCGAGGCCAGGGAATAGTCCCGCGCCGCCAGTTCCACCCGGGCGACATCCTTGACCCGGGTGATCTCGCCCTCGGGTCCTTGCTTGACGATAATGTTTGCGAACTGCTCCTCGTCCAGAAGTCGTCCTTGCGTGTTGACGGTGAGTTGGAAATCCGCCACACCTGCGGCCATGGGCGGTTGCCCGATGACACCCGCGGCCGCCTGGATGTTTTGCTCGCGCACGGCTGCAACGACATCGGCAGCGGTGATTCCCAAGGATGTGAGCTTGTCGGGCTCAAGCCATAGGCGCATCGAGTAGTCCCGGGCTCCGAAAACGGTCACATCGCCGACACCCGGAACGCGAGCCAGCTGGTCCTTGATTTGCAGGAAGGCGTAGTTGCCGACATAGAGCTCATCGTGGGAGTCGTCTGGCGAAAGCAGATGGACAACCATTGTGAGATCGGACGATTTCTTGGTGACGGTCACCCCGAGACGACGCACCTCTTCAGGGAGTTTGGGTGAGGCCAGGTTCACCCGGTTCTGCACCAGCACCTGGGCTTTGTTCAAATCCGTGCCCAATCGAAAAGTGATCGTGAGGGACATCACGCCATCGGATGTGCTCACGCTGCTCATGTAGAGCATGTCCTCCACGCCGTTGACCTCCTGCTCGATCGGGGTGGCGACCGTTTCGCTCAAAACCTTGGGGCTTGCTCCCGGATAGGCAGCCCGGACGACCACTGTCGGTGGCACCACATCGGGATATTGGGCGACCGGCAATTGCTGCAATGCCAGGAACCCCACCAACACCGTGATGATCGACAGGACGGCAGCGAAAATGGGCCGCCGGATAAAGAATTGTGGAAAGTTCACGGTGAGGCCTTGGAAATGTTCGAAGCTGAAGGAGGAGCGGGCTTAACCGGAGCGCCTGGACGAACATTGATAATACCCTCGGTAATGACGACTTCTCCCGCCTTCAACCCTTCGGTGACCACTCTCAATCCATCGATCTCCGCACCCAGTTTGACGGGCCGCATTTGGGCGGTGGAATCGGCACCGACCACATAAACGAACCGAAGCGCCTGGTCCGCAGCGAGGGCTCGACCCGGAATCAATACCGCTTTGTATTTGCCACTCCCGGGAACGCGGAGACGGACAAACATGCCCGGTGACATCAATTCTCCGCTATTGGCAAAGACTCCGCGCGCCGTGACCGTGCCACTGCTCGCGTTAATGCGATTCTCGACAAAATCGATCTCGCCCGGATGTGGGAAGCCCTGCTCATCGCCAAGGGCCAGTTCGCACGGGATACGCGAGGTGATGGCGCTGGCCCGCTGACCCATCGCGGCCAGTCGTCGATACTTCAGCGAAGCCCGTTCATCGACCGCGACGTACGCGTAGATCGGGTCCTGAGAAACGACCGTGGTCAGGAGGGTTGTCCCGGCTGTACCGCCCACGATGAGGTTACCGGGGGTGACCAAGGCGCGGCCGACCCGCCCCGAGATGGGCGACCGTACTTCTGTGAATTCCAGATTTAATCGTGCGCTGGCAACCCGGGCTTCGGCTCCCTGAACAGCGCTCCGCGCCTGAGCTGCAGTTTTCACCCGGGTATCGAAGTCTTCCTGTGAAATGGCGTGCGTCTCGATCAGTTTCCGCGCTCGTTCGGCATCGGCTTGGGCCAAATCCGCCTTGGTCTGGGATTGATCCTTGTCGGCCACCAGAGCGTCGAAATCGGCTTGGTATGGCCGCTTGTCGATGGTGAAAAGGAGGTCACCGGCTTTGACCATTTTGCCCTCTTCGAAATGGACCTTGTCCAAATATCCGCTGACTCGAGCCCGGATTTCGACGCTCTCCTTGGCATCCAGTCGTCCGGTGTATTCATCCCATTCCACCACTTCCTTTTCGATGGCGGCGACCACAGTCACCTGCGGAGCCTGGCCCGCGGGCGGTGGGCCACCCGCAGGGGGCCTGCATCCGGCAGGGACACCCGCCAGGATGAGCAGCAAAAGGAGCCGCAGCGGGGCGTTAGGTTTTTGGGAATTCGGCATGGCCATTGCGTTTAAGGTTGCTTCAGGGAGATTCAGGGGAGCGGTCCAAAGATGCGCTGGAGGTAGGCCTCCAACTTGCGGACAGCCTGAAGGGGGCCCCTGAAACCGATGTAATTGTCGGGACGAACCAGGTAAATCACCGGAGCCGAGACCCCAAACTTGGCGTGCGCCTCATGCAGTGCATCCACGAGCACGGAAGATGCGGCCGAATCATCCGCCTCTGTCGGCTGGCTGGCGACGATCACATGGGTCGCCACAAGGTGGCCGCAATCGTGGCTAACTTGGGTGGTCAATTTTGAAAGCGCCTCATCGTGTCGACCTCCATGAGTCCCAGTGAAAAGCAAGAGCATCCATTCGACACCACGCGATAGGTCGCTGAGTCGGACGGTCCGCTTGTCGGAATGCAAAACGATATGGGCATCGAGGAATCGCTCTCCTGCCTTCGGGCCGTTGCTGCCGCCGTGGTCTTCCGTTAGCGGCGAGTGCGGGTAGCCATGCACGACGACTTCCCGCATGGGCTCGGCCTCGGCGACGGCCGCTGTCATGATGCCCACCTTGGCAAGAGCTTCCTGCGTCCGCACGTGGAGGATCAGCGCCTTGCTGACCTCGCGGATTGACGGAAGCTTCTCCACAAGCCGCGTGCGAACCCCCCGCCGGACGAGTTCGTTCGCGAGTGTCAGGCCGACCGGCCCCGCGCCGATGATCAGCACGTTCACGGTGGACGCGCTGGACGATTGTTTTTTTGGGGCGGTCGGACTCGATGACATAAGGGTCTCCTTTGGTTCAGCCGATTCAGTCACGGAACCTGTTGAACACTGCGCGGTCGTCGGTAGGGAAGACCTCCAAAATTGGACGTGAATTGGGGCCATGAACCAGACGGTTCATGGGTAGGGATGGGTTGACGCGGGCTGGCCATTTTATCATCCATCGAATTGGTTGAAGACGAATGTCTGATTTTTTTCCTATGCATCGCTCAACGCAGGACCGGTGGCAGGATTTCGCCAAACAGGACGGGCAGCAGTTTCTCGGCGGCTGGCGTGCTCCAATCTTTGACGAGTTCGGCGATCACCGTGGGCATCGTGGTCAGAACCACCCCTGCGTCGTGCATCCGGATGCGCGACGTCTCCTCTGACAAATCAAACGGTGAACCGCTGGCATCAAGAACGCATTGGACAGAGTAGCCGTCGCGAACGGCGTTGATGGTGGGGAAGATGACGCACACGTCGGTGGTGATCCCGGCCATCACCAACTGTTTGCGCCCGGTGGCTTCGATGGCCGCACGGAAATTCGGATCGCTCCAGGCGTCGGCGATACCGGCGCGCTTCACGCGGGCCTCATAAGCCTTGGGGGCGATCTGTGCGAGTTCCGGCAGCAACGGGCCCTGGATGCGCTCCTCCTGGCTGGACGTAAGCACCAGCGGCATATCCAGGGCCACCGCAACCTTGGCAAGCGCCAGGCTGAAGCGCTTCACGCGATCGAGCGGCAGATTTTTTACGAGCTGCATGGTGCCGACTTGATGATCAATGAGGACCATCGCGGCTTTGGCCGGATCGAACATTTCAAAGGCGGGATGCATGGTATTCCTGATGGATGTGTTGTTGGATTTAGACAGTAAGAAGGTTCTCCAGGTTTAATGAGCTGACCTGGCAACAACTTGCGGCTTGAGAGCCGACTGCGGGGCCTTGTGAACCATGGTGTAGGCGTATTCGACACCGATGCCGTAGGCACCGGCCTGGCCTTTAAGCAAGCTCATGAGTGCGCCGTAGTGCTCCTTGTTCTTCCAGTCGCGCTGCCACTCGAGCAGAGCCGCGATGGTCGTGAGCCGCACGGCACCTGCCTGCACCATCCGCGAAAGCGCCGCTTCCTGCGCTGCAGGCGAGGTTGCACCGCAGCAATCCTCCACCACGTAGATATTGTACCCCGCACCGAGCATTTCGATGGTGGGCCATGTCACGCACACTTCCGTCCAAAGGCCGGTCATGAGGATGTTTTTTTGCCGGTGGCTTCGATGGCCGCGCGGAATCCAGCGTCGTCCCAGGAATTCATCGAGGTGCGCTCGACAACCGTCTGACCGGGAAACACGTCGAGTAATTGCGGCCAGACGTAGCCGGAGAAGCCCTCGGTTTCCACCGAGGTGAGGACGGCCGGGACGTTGAATTCCTTCGCCACCTTGGCGAGGAGGGTGACGTTGTTGATCAGCGTGGCCCGGTCGGCATTGGCCACCCCGAAGAGCATTTGGGGTTGATGGTCGATGAAGACGACCGCGCTATCGGCGGCCGTGTAGAGTTTGTGGTAGGTGTTCATGCTGGGATTTGGATTTGGGCCTGGGGATGTGAAAAAGAGAAGGGGACGTCCATTCAGTGCCCATGAAGGCACTGCATTCGGCAGAACGGGAGTGTACAAGCGGAACGGTATGAACTTCCGAAAATTGAACATCGCCCGCCTCCACCACCGTCCATTGATCCGAATGGACGGGAATGGAGGTCGACGGGGTCGGAATTTCGGTGGGTTGTCTCATGGCCATTCCACTTTTGTTGGTCAGACTAACGGTTGTCGCCCTCAAAACGGAATCGGGTAAATGGGATAGGCGGCACCCCCCAAATGGGATAGGCAGATGTCTGTTGCTGGAGTCACTTGTACGGGACTACGATCCCGGTGTGCCTGAAACTTCAGATCATGACGGACCTGTCCGGCACCTGCACCCCCGATTCGGAAGAAAGCGCCTGCGGGGCAATCCAGCCAACGGACGGTCTACGGAAATGCCGAAGGTGAATGCGGCACTACAGGCATCCATTGAAGCACTGGCTCGGGAGCCTGCATTGGAATCCTTTGTGCCGAGTGTCCTGCGAGTAGCGGCGGAGACCTTTGGTGCATCCAGTTGCAGCTTTTTTGAGGTGGACGACAACGAGGTCATTTTTCTGCGCTATGTCTATCACCAGGGACGGGTCATCACGCCCATGGAACTGCCCTTATTGGATGACGCGACCTTTGCAACACTGAAGCGGCTCGCAGACGGATTCACCGTCCCAGTCGAACATTTGGGTGTCCACCCCACCCGGCGGAGAAGCTCGGTCATCCTGGATCACAGAAGTGCCAGAAATCCCAATGAATTCAACACCTTCGCCATTCGGGTGGGGTGGGAACTGGAGCTCAATATTCCCCTGCTGGTCGGAGAAACGATGCGTGGCGCCTTTCTGATTCATCGGAATGGAGATGCCGCATTTTCAGCCTCGGAAATCTTGCTGGCGGAAACGCTGGGTCGGCAACTCACCTTCGCGATGCAGGCGAGCCAGAACGCGACCCGAGAACGGGAGGCGGCCATTGCGCGCGAGCGCGAGCAGGCGGCGCAGCAGGCGGCGCAGGAACGGGCGGAAGAACTGGCCAAAGCGAACAACGCCCTTCAGGCCACCGTGGACGCGACGAGCCAGGTTTTGGAATTGGATCAGCTGGTTCCTGTGGTGCTGGGCATCATTGGCAAGGTGTTTGAAGCCGGAAACTGTGCCATTTACGAAAATCTTCCGTCAGGCGAAGTTCGTCTCCGATACTGGCATTCGAATGGTAAGACACTTCTTCCGGCAGAGCTGTTGCAGCTGGACGAGGAAAGGTATTCGCTCATCCGAAGGTTGGCTTCGGGATTCCTTGTTCCGCCGGATTACCTCGGTCTAGACTCTCGAATCCCCGGAACGGTGTTGCTGGACCATACCAAGGGCACAACGGTTCCCGAGTTTGACCAATGGGCCATGTCGATTGGACTCGAACTGGAATTGAATATTGGCATCGGCGGGCGAGGATTGCGTTCTTCGACGCTCTGCATCTACCGGAAACAGGGACAGCCGTTCGCCCCACGCGAGATTGTGCTGGCTGAATCGCTGGCGCGCCAGATTGGCCTGGCGATGCAAGTGACCAAACTGTCGCAGGCGGGCCGCGAGGCTGCCGTTTCCCGAGAACGTGAGGAGGCTGCACGGCAGAAGGCCGATGAACTGGCGAAAGCGAATGACATCCTCACGTTGCGCGATCGCTTGTTGAGTCTCGTCGCAGAGGCGTCACGAGAACTGATAAAGGCTCCGGATTTGATCGCGGGTATCCACAGTCTCTTGAGGCGCATGGGTGAGAGCACCGGGCTAAGCCGGGTGGTGTTCTTTTTGCAACGGCCTACGGAGAGCGGGGAAGGCGAGCATTACATCGTCACGGAATGGTGCGCCCCAGGGATTGCCGATCACCGGACGCTGGGCATCGAGGTCATCCCCAATTCGATGGCGAAGCCATTTTTGGAGAGGATGAGGAATCTGTCCGGATTCTGGCTGGACATGGATCGGGTCGAGGAGCCCATGCGTTCCACCCTCGCCCCGTTGAAGATTGTGTCGACTGGATGCGCTCCGGTCATTGTCGATGGTGAGTACGCCGGCGTGATTGCATTCGACGATTGCATTGCCGCGCGCAGTGATGATTTGGCCCATGTGGATGCCTTCCTTGCCGTGGCCAACTTCATCGGCGCGGCCCTGCAACGCGACAGCAGTCAAAAGGCCCTGCTCGCCGAGCAGCGTGAACGGGCCTCATCAGAAGCCACGGCATTGCGTGAACGCGAAGCCGCCATTTTTCAGGAGCGCGGACGATTCGCGGGGCAGATACACGACACGCTCGCCCAGGGTTTCACCGGCACCCTGCTCCACCTCGAGGCGTTGCGGGTTCGCGTGGCGCGCGGCGGACGGGTGACGGTGGAGGAACTGCAAAATATTCGAAAAATCGCCGCGCTCGGTCTCGCCGAGGCGCGCCGATCTGCCCTGGCCATCCGCCCGCTGGCCCTCGATGGACGAGACCTCTCCACCGCACTGCAACAGCTCACGGAACGCTCAGCCGTGCCAGGCCTTCTCGATTGTCGTTGGTCGTTGGGCGGCATCCCACGGCCTCTTTCGGCCGCTGCCGATGAAGCCCTGCTGAACATCGCTCACGAAGCTGTCAGCAATGCCATCCGTCACTCTGATGCTTCCAACATTCACATCACGCTGGCATTCGATCCTGACGGCGTGTCGCTCCGCGTACGCGATGACGGCATCGGATTCGATGCTACGGACTCGCACCTGCGCGGCCACACCTTCGGCCTGCGCTCCATGCGTGAGCGAGCCACCGCCGTCGGTGGCGGGTTGACGGTCGTTTCCAAACACGGCGAAGGCACCACCGTCACCGTCCACCTTCCTACTGCATGAAGAAATCCTCGGCTTCAAAAACTGCCACCCCGCAACGCAAGACCACTCTGGCCAGGAAACCGAAATCGCCGGTGATCAAAATCGTCCTCGCCGACGATCATCACGTCGTTCGACAGGGTATGGCGGCGATCATCGCGACCGAGCCGGACTTGAAAATCGTGGGCGAAGCCTGCGACGGCGAACAGGCCCTGGCCCTTTATGCCCAACTGAATCCGGACGTGCTCGTCCTCGACCTGCGAATGCCGGTACTCGACGGCTTTGAGGTGGTCAGGTGCCTCATCGCGACGGACCCCGCGGCACGTATCCTCGTGATGACCACGTATGACACTGATGAGGATATCTGGCGCTGTCTCCGCGCCGGGGCAAAAGGTTACCTGCTCAAAGATGCGAGCCAGCCGGAAATCATCACCGCCATTCGTACCGTTGCCCGGGGTGAAAGCTTCACGACGCCGCTGTTGGCGGTGAAGCTCGCCCAGCGCGCGGCTGCACCCGAATTCAGCCGACGTGAAGGTGAAGTGCTCCGTCTTCTTGCCGACGGCAAAACCAACAAAGAAATTGCGGTGGCACTTGGGGTCGAACCCGGCACCGTTAAAACCCATTTGAAATCCCTATTCACGAAACTGGGTGCGTCTACCCGCAGTGAAGCCGTCCATATCGCCAACAAACGGGGCATCCTCAAGTTCGACCCTTAGTGGTGCTATTCCTGGTACGGGTGCCTTCGGATTGGACCACAGAGGACACAGAGAGCACAGATAGTGACATTGTTCTCCTCGGAGCTCTCTGAGTACTCCGTGGTGCTATTCTCGGTACGAGTGCCTTTGGATTGAAGCTCGGAGTACATAGAGAACACAGATTGTGATTTGGTTCCCCTCTGAGCTCTCTGTGCTCTCCGTGGTGCTATTCTCGGTACGAGTGCCTTTGGATTGAAGCTCGGAGTACATAGAGAACACAGATTGTGATTTGGTTCCCCTCTGAGCCCTCTGCGCTCTCTGTGGTCCAGGTCCCTGTACGGCTGCCCTCTGATTGAACCACAGAGGACTCAGAGTGCACAGATAAAGACAACTTTTTCCTCTGAGCCCTTTGTGCTCTCTGTGGTTCTATTTTTCTGAGTCTTCCGGACTTTTCGGGCCTCGTCGGCGCAGCAGGCGGAGGGCGTTGCCGACCACCACCACGTCGCTCAATCCCATCGTCAGGGCACAAACAATCGGACTCATGAAGCCCAGCATCGCCAGCGGTATGGCCGCCGCATTATAAAAAAAGGCCCAGAAAAGATTCTGACGTATGACTCTCAGGGTCGAACGGGCCAAAGCCAGGGCCACGGGCACGGCCGTCAAATCCGCCCGCAGGAGCACAATGTCCGCCGCTTCCCGTGCCACATCCGTGGCCTTTGAAACCGCGATCCCCAAATCCGCCTGGGCCAAAGCTGGACCGTCATTCAGTCCGTCCCCGACGAAGGCCACCCGCTCGCCTGTCTTTTGAAGCTCACGAATCACACCGGCCTTCCCTTCGGGTCGAATGCCAGAATGGATTTCTTCCGGCCCCAGTCCCAGCCGCTGACCCATCTCAACGGCGGCCGACGCCTGATCACCCGTCAGCATCCGTACCTTCAATCCATCCGCCCGGAGTGCCCGGATAAGGTCCACCGCCCCGTGCTTGGGTGAATCGAGGAAGGAAAAGCCACCCACGGCTTTCCTGTCCCAGGCAAGAACCAGCACGGTCGCTCCCCGGGCCTCCTCGTGGGTCCTGAATCCGGTGAGAGGCGTTACATCCACTCCCAAATCTGTCATCCATGAAACCGAGCCCAGATACCAGGGAGAATTGCCCCCAGCGCGCGTCGTTGCTTCGATGCCCTGCCCGGGGTGCTCCACCCACGTGATCATTTCCAGAGGGGCGGTCCCCGGAACACGTCCTTGAGCTGTGGGTGAAGAATCCATGTCCAAGGCCCCTGCCAATGCCCTGCTCAGCGGATGCTGGGATGGTGTTGCCATGGCGTAGGCCAGGGGCAGCAGGGATGGAGTGGCGCCTGGCTCCTGGCAATCGGTGGATGCCACCAATGCCGGATGTCCCTCGGTCAGTGTGCCGGTTTTGTCGAGCAGGATGGTGGTGATGCGACCCGACTTTTCCAGTGCCAGGGCGTCGCGAATCAAGATGCCCTGCCTCGCGGCGGCATTGAGCCCGGCCATCAATGCCACCGGTGTCGCCAATCCCATGGCACAGGGGCAGGCCACGATTAAAACAGCGGTCAAAGCCATCCAGGCAGCCGTTGCCGGGCCTTCTGCGGGATGGGTCGGCCACAGCCACGGTGCCAACTGGTCATGGACCGTGGTCAGCCACGGAAAGGCGAATGCCCACCCCAGGCCCGTGAGCAGCGCAAGGACCATCACAATGGGGACGAAGACCTGACTGATACGGTCGGCGAGTCGTTGGATTTGCGCCCGACTGGATTGGGCGCGCCTCACGGCGGCGATGATTTGAGCCAACGAGGTCGATTCCCCGGTGGCGGTGATGCGGGCAATCATCCGGCCATTCTGATTGAGAGTTCCGGAATAAAGGGCATCACCCGGGCGTTTCTGGACAGGCATGGCTTCGCCGGTCAGCATCGACTCGTCCAAGGCCGCTGTGCCCGCGGTCACGACGGCATCGACCGGGACACGGTCGCCGGGCTTCAGGACAATGTGATCCCCCACTACCAGCGACCTGATGGGTGCCGATTTTTCCCCCTGTGTCGTCCAGAGACGCGCTTCCGTCGGTGCCAATTCCAACAGACTTCGGAGCGTCCCGGCGGCTTGCCGACTAAGACGCGCCTCGAGCCAGTGTCCCACCCCCACCAGGGTCAGTATCGAGACCGCCTCCATGAAATAGAGATGCCCATGAGCGGCGGTGAGGAGCCCCCAGAAACTATAGCCAAAGGCTGCGGAGGACCCCAGTGCGACGAGAGTATCCATGCTGCTCTCCCTCACCCGGGCCTGCCGACAGGCACCGAGATAGAAGGAACCGCCCACAAGAATCTGAACGGGCAATGCCAGGGCAAAAGCCACCCAGTGGTAGACCGGTTGCATGCCCCATCCGAAACCCCACTCCGCCACCATGAGGGAAAGCATCGCCGGCAGACCCAATAGAAGCGCCCAGCGCCATGGGGTTGCGGCCTCGGTTCCCAGTTCGGCGGCGTCCGGCGAAGCCAGCTTGGCACCGTATCCAGCCTGCACCACGGCCTCGATTAACGATTCGGGCTTTACCCCGGGGTCGGCAGAAACAACGGTTCTTCCCGATTCAGCCTCGGCGGTGGCCGACTGTACACCAGGGACCGACAACAGGGCGGAAGTGACCTTGCGCACGCAATTTCCGCAAGTCATGCCATCGACCACCAATTCCACAGATTGGCCAGGTGTCTCAACCGGGGCCGGGCTGGAAGGTGGTGTGACCGGTAATCCCGGCGGTACGAAAGGAGGAGGGATGGGCGGGGGTGGAGAACCCGAACGCGGTCGAAATCCAATAGCGACCTGTTCCATGGAGCTACCGTCGGTCTTGGAAGCCGGAGTGCAACTTGGAATTGAATTGCGGCAGCGAGGCTGTGAAGCCCGGAATGCCACGGGCGACGAGGCCGCCTCTCTCAATGACGAGGACGTCGTCACACCAATCGACGATTTCCCCCGGGTCATGGCTCACATAAATGGCAGTCACGCCCAATCGATCGACCCAATTCCGAAGCCGACCGAGCAATCGTCGCCGGACTGGGTGGTCGAGACTGGCCAGCGGTTCGTCCAACAGCCAGAGCCGGGCGGACGAGAGAATGGCTCGTCCCAGGGCCACCCGCTGTCGTTCGCCCCCGGACAATCCCGTCAGCGGCCGGTCAACCAGATCGGATAGCTCCATCATTTCGATGGTTTCATCCCAGTGAGATGGACGGCCTCGGCCGCCCCTGGCACGCCAGCCATAGAGGAGGTTCTGGCGGACAGGAAGGTGAGGAAAGAGGGCCACGTCCTGGGGCACGTAGCCGATTCGCCGGAGATGGGGAGGAAGTGCCAGCCCGGCAGCTGTGTCGGCAAGAATCTGTTGGTCGAAGACAATCCCTCCCGCATCCGGACTCCGGAGCCCGGCGATGGTCTCCAGAAGCGTGGTCTTGCCAGCTCCTGACGGTCCGAATAAACCCGTTATGGGTCGGTCCAGTTCGACGTCCAGTTCCAGGCTGAACTCTGGAAGCCGGGCAAGCAGTGCCTGAAGATGAAGGCTCATGGTCTGGAATCCGGACGGCGGGAGAGCCATTCGCTGGCACCGGCCAGGACAAAGGCCAGCATCAAGGAGACGATCAACAGTCGAAAGGCATGGTCATCATCACCCATCTGGACGGATTGATAGATGGCGAGGGAGAGGGTCTGAGTTCGGTCGGGGATGTTCCCGGCCAGAACCACCGTGGCACCAAATTCGCCCAGGGCCCGGGCAAAGGCCAGTAGAACGCCGGCCAGCAAGCCACGGCGGGCCAGGGGAACGGAAACAGTCCAGAACACCCGCGTGGGAGTGGCCCCCAGCGATGCGGCGATTTGTTCATGGCGCCGACTGACCCCGGCAAAGGCGACCCGGGCGGAACGGACGAACAAGGGAAGGGACATCAGGGCCAGGGCCACAATAACCCCGCGCCAGGTGAAGACGACCGACAAGCCGAACGTTTCCCAAAGAAATGCACCCAGCCATCCTCTCCGGCTGAACAGCTTCAGCAGGATCAGGCCCGTGGCCACCGGCGGAAGGATCAGGGGAAGGGCGACGACGGTTTCGACCCAGGTTTTTCCCGGCCAATTTCGCCGGGCCAGCAGCCAAGCCAGCCCAAGGCCCGGTGGGATCAACACGGCGGTGCTGAGTGCGGCCATTCCCAAGGTGAACCCGACGAGATGCCAGTCTTCCGGGGTCATGCGGTCCTACTCCAATACCCGGAAACCGTGACGTCGGAAAACGGCGGCGGCGGTTTCGGTGGACAGGAATGCCATGAATTTTCGAGCGGCGACCTCATGCGTCGAACCGGACACGAGCGCCACGGGATAGCGGATTTCTGAAAAATCGTTCCATGGCACTTCGAAGGCAATCTGGACTTTTTGGGATACAGTCACATCCGACTTGTAGACGATGCCGGCGTCGACTTCTCCGGACTCGACCGCCGCAAGTGCGGCCCGAACATTTTCGGTCGGGACCACTTTGGGTTCCACGGCTTTCCAGAGGTACAGGCGTCCCAGGTAAATTTTCGCGTAGACACCCGCAGGAACGGACTTGGGATCGGCCAGGGCGATCCGCTCCACAACCCGGTTGGTCAGTTCCTGGGGCGATGAAAGGAGTGCCGTTGATTTTTTAGGAGTGATGATCACCAGTTGATTCGACAAGCGGGTGATTCGGGTATTGGAGACGATTTTCCCGGCCTTTTCCAATCCGTCCATTTTCGCCTCGTCGGCTGAAAAGAAAACATCTCCCGGAGCGCCCTCCGTCAATTGGCGGGCCAGCAGGCTGGAGGCACCAAAGTTGAAGACGACCCGATCCGCAGTCCGGGCCTCATGAAGGACGGCCAGTTCGCGAAGCGACTCCCCGAGGCTCACGGCGGCAAACACCGTGACCTCGTCGGCCAGGACTCTTTGGAATCCCAGACAAACGAGCGGCCAGAGAATCCACCGCAGATAGCCCCGATTCAGTCTCATGAAGCGAGCTAACGCTAAACCAATCTGTGGCGTCAATGAGAACGGTCAATCAAGGACTCGACGCGCATCGACGCTTCCGTTTCCCCTGACGTCGGGATGGATGGAAGCAAATCTCTGGACGCGGTTTGGCACAGGCCGATGAACGTCTCTTCAGCCAGATTCAAGCGGCGTCCCCGCCAGTATTGGATCACCCAGTTTCGCTTCAGTTTGCGACGGCCCAATGGGAGAGCGACCAGGGACCCGTCTCGCAATTCTTTTTCCACCAGTCAGGGAGACATCACGCTGATGCCCAGGTTCAGCTTCACCAACTCCTTGATGGCCTCCATGCTTCCCAGCTCGATCACCGTGTTCAGCACCACCTCCTCTTTGCGGAAGTAGCCGTCCAGCAAACGGAACGTTTGGGATGTTTTTCGGTACACGATGACGCTTTGACGGGATATCTCACTGCGGGACACCTCATCGGCCAGAGCCCATGGATGCAGCGGCGAGGCAACAAACACCAATTCGTCGGTGAAGAGCGGAACGGAATCGAGGCGACCATCATCGTTCGTGAGTAACGTGACTGCGAGGTCGATGCGCTGGCGTTCGAGGGCGAGAATCAATTCCTGGCTGTCGCCCGGTTCGATTTGGATGAGGCATTGAGGAAAGCTTTCCTTGAACTCCCGCAGAACGCCCGGCAGCAGGGCGGCACAAATCGAGGATGTGGCTCCCACCCGGAGCCGTCCCCGTCCCCATTTACCCAGGTGTTCCAGCCCCTCCCGGGCGGTCTGCATTTCCCGCAGAATCACTTCGGCGTGTTTGAGGAGCTGCTCTCCAGCCTGGGTGAGCATCACTTTTTTTCCCACCCTGTCCAAAAGGCGACAACCCACGTCGGCCTCAAGGGCCTTCATGGCGTGGCTGACGGCACTTTGGGTCAGAAACAACTCCCGGGCCGTCCGCGTGAAACTTCCAGTTCGGGCCAGGATGGCAAATGAGAGAAGTTGGCGGCTGTCGAGGGATCCTTTCATCTATGAATCTGGTTCATCGCTGTAGTGATCCGTTTGCACAGCAGTCGGATGGCCAACCCTCCCAATCGGCACCACAAACGCTTTAAAAGTGGTCGCCCAAAACGTTCCAACTCAATGACGACCGCACCCCACCGCCGACTGCTGCGAGGACAATTTCGTCCGATCCGGCTGGGGTACGTTCCGTTGAACGATTGTGCGCCGGTGGTGGTGGCCACTGAGCAGGGTTGGTTTGAACGCTATGATGTGGAAGTGCACTTGAGTCGCGAGCTCGGCTGGGCCTCCATCCGCGAGAAACTGATTCATGGCGGTCTCGATGCGGCGGTCGTTCCGTGCGGCTTGCCGGTGGTGCTTCAGTTGGGTTTGAACAGTCTTCCCTGCGAGATGGCCGTCGGTTTGATTTTAAGCCAGCACGGAAGCGCGATCACGCTGACCGAGCGGCTTTGGTCGGCCGGAGTGCGCGATGCCGCATCGCTTCGGTCGCACGCCCAGGTTCATCGAAGCCGCAGTCCGCTTCATTTTGGGATTGGCTCCACCGACTCCAGTCACGGGCATCTGTTGCGCAAGTGGTATTCGTCGTCCGGCTCCCATGACATCAATGACGTTCAAATCGTGGTCCTGCCTGGTTCATTGATGTCAGGACATCTGGCCGCCGGTCACATCGACGGATTTTGCGCCAGCGAGCCGTGGAATAGTGTCGCTGTCGCTCAAGGCCACGGTTGGGTGCCCACCACGGGTGCCCAATTGGCACCGGGTCATCCGGACAAGGTGGTGGCAGCCCGGGCGGACCTTGTTCGAAACGCACCTGAGGAACATGCACGAATGCTGGCCGCTCTCCTGGAGGCCTGCCGGTGGTGTCAGGAACCGGTCAATGCGGGCCCTCTGGCGACGTTGCTCTCAAATCCGCGCTATTTGGGTATTGCGCCTGAGCTGATTCGGTCGGGATTGTCCGGGCGCTTTGACCATGGCCACGGTCGACTGGCCCTGCATCCGGACCTGATTCAATTCGACGGCAACGAAATGCATGATCCGCAGCCGGCTGTCGCTGCCTGGATTATCCGTCACGTCATCGGTGAGGCGAACGTCCATCGACTCACACCAGAATGGCTCCAGCGAGTCTTCCGGCGTGATCTTTACCAGGAAGCGAAACAACGGGTGGCCTCAACGGCGGGTAAAGCAGCCGCCCTTGCTTGATCGGATGATAAGAATCGCGCCCTCTATTTCAGGTCGAAGCAGCGCACCTCACCCTTGGCGCTGCGGCAGTAGAGGAGCCCATCCGACAACGTCGGCTGCGACCAGAATTTCCCTCCCATCAGCTGGACTCGCGCCAGAATTTCACCGTTATCCGGGCTCACCTTCAGGACCACCAATTCGCCGCCCTCGGTCAGAACCAGGAGCCGTTCACCGGCAGCAATCCAGCTATCCTGACTGAATCCCGGGAGCTGCCATCGTATCTTGCCGGTCGAAACCTCCACGCACCGGAATTCCTGGGCGCCCTTTCGATAGCCACCGCTGTCCACGCCGTACAGGAAACCGTCCACCGCAACGGCGGTGCCCGTGAAGGTGCCCAGATTTGCATTCTTCCACACCCGAGTGGCCGAAGTGGCGGTAAATGAGACCAATTCGCCGCCATCATCTCCAGAACTGATGAAGACACCCGACGGGGTAAGAACCGGGTCGGAGCAATGCGTTTCGTACCCGCGACCAAATTCATGCCGCCAGGCGACGGTTCCATTATCGGGATTCACTGCGTAGAGAGCCTTGTGCATGTGGGCCAGGAGAAGCGGCGTCCCCGACTCCTTGGAAAGGACCGGCGTCGTGAAGCTGTATTTACCCTTGGATTCCTTCGCGGTCTGCCAGAGGGGTTTACCAGAATCGGCGTCCACCGCGACCAGGGCTGAGCCGTAGTTGATGAAGATACGGGACCCAATGACCAGGGGACTTCCCGCGGCTCCCCATTGTCCATTTTCGTTGCCGGCATACGGTGCCAAATCCGTGGACCAGACCACGCGACCGGACTCCGCATCAAATGAGAACAACTTTCCACTTCTGCTGACGGTCAAGACCCGGTTACTTACGATGGTTGGGGTGGAATTCGGACCACCCTCATACATTTTCGGATTCAATGGCTCCGGGTAGGAATGGGTCCAGACCACGGAGCCGTTCGTCGCGTTGAGGGCATAGACGGTCTCGGTACCGTCGGTATTTCCGATGGTCCATGCGCGATGGCCCGCGACGGTGATGGAGGAGAATCCGACGCCGACCGATGCCTTCCAAACCGTCCTGGGTTCTCCATCCTTCCACTGGTTGACCCAGTTGGTTTCCGTCGAGATCCCGTTGTTATCGGGTCCGCGCCGTAGGGCCCATTCTGCAGCAAACGTTGAGCGGACCGCGAACACCAGGAAGAGGAGATGGAGTTTGGACCTCATTAATTGGCTGACCGTAATGCCCTTCGGCGAATCGGCAAGTGCCCCGCTTCTGACCCCTCATTGACTGGTGACGATGCGGGCTATCTCTTTGCGGCCCTTTGGAGAGATCGGAATCAAGGCTGAAGCCCGGCTCCGGGGGAGGGCGGACACCGTTGTTCCTGTAGCCAACACCTGAGTCGGCGCTATCTCTAATCAGCCGGAACCAGACCAGGGCAAGATCGGCGGGATCAAGACACCAAGGACCGGCGACAACCAACAACGAAATGACCGTCCATTTTGGCTCGGGATGTAGACCCCCGATTGATCAGTGCCCTCTAACGAACGTCCTGCTACGGGGCGAGGGTGAGGCTCCAGCTGAGCGCCCAAGGGACGTCCTCCCGCAAGTCGATGATCCAATCCGGGACCTATGGAATTGAACAAAGCGTTCGGTACCAGGATGGAGGTTCGGTTTCGAGGTTTTAGCCGGAGGATGAATGGTTGATGCGGTGTCCAAGCGACGGTGGTCAAAATCGATCTGGGGACTTGCAGGAGCGCGTCCGGACGCAAATCCCTCCGAAGGAGGGACATCCAACGGAGGGACGCGCTCCTGCAAGTCCCCAATCATTGCGGGGATGATCACCTTTCCCGTTCTAAAGGTACCACATTGGCGAGGGTGCCGGTGAGCCAATCGCCGCACACCTTTACCTGCGATGCCAACGCCCGATCGAACAGCGGTGGCTGATGTCCGATGAACGCGTTAGGGTTTATTTGCGGTTCAACCCGAGCGCCTTGATCCGTGAGGCCAGAGTCGTTGGTCTCATGCCGAGCAGTGCGGCCGCGCCATCAGGGCCAAAGACTTTTCCGCCGGTCCGGGCAAGCGCATCCGCGATGCTTTCACGCTCTCGTTCCTTTAACTCCTGCCGGGTGAGGATGGGAGCATCGACGGCGTTCTGCCGCGTGGGGGGCGGGAGCGAGCGGGTGGAAGCTGGCGGGTCGAAGTGGAGTGTACCGTCCCGGGCGAGGATGACCGCTCGCTCGATGGCGTTTTGGAGTTCCCGGACGTTGCCCGGCCAGTCGTGAGCGGACAGCTGACGTGCGGTCGCCTGCGTCAATTTCGGGGGCTTGCGGTTCATCCGTTTCGCGGCGGTACGGAGAAAATGTTCGGCAAGACGCGGGATGTCTTCGCGTCGGTCGCGCAGCGGCGGATTTTCGATGGGAAAGACGCTCAGGCGATAGAAAAGGTCCTGCCGGAAACGCCCGGCCTCGACCTCGGCTTTGAGGTCTCGATTGGTCGCGGCGACGATGCGCACATTGATTTTCCGCGGCCGCGAGTCACCAACGCGCTCGACCTCTTGTTCTTGAAGCACGCGCAACAGCTTCGCCTGCATCGGCAGAGGGACTTCGCCGATTTCATCCAGGAAAAGTGTGCCGTGATCGGCCAGTTCGAAGCGCCCGGCCTTATCTCGTAAAGCGCCGGTAAATGCGCCCTTCACGTGCCCGAAAAACTCACTCTCGAACAGCGGTTCGGGCACGGCACCGCAGTTCACGGTAATCATCGGGCGGTCCGCGCGTCTGCTGCGGGAGTGGATGGCCCGGGCAACGAGTTCCTTGCCGGTCCCACTTTCGCCGGTGATGAGCACCGTGGCATCGGTGGGAGCCACCAGTTCGATTTGTTGCTGCACTTTGCGCAGGGCCGCACTTTCGCCCACCAAATCGCCCACCCCGCGGGCAGCACTCACCTCCTCGCGCAGGTAGCTGTTTTCCTCTTCGAGCCGCTCCTTGAGGTAGGCGATTTCCTCGTACGCGTTTGCATTCGCGATGCTCACCGCAGCGTGGTCGGCAAAAATGCGCAGCCAGTCAAACTCCTCCTGATCGAGTTCCGTCCGATCAAAGATGGCGAGGACGCCGAGCACTTCGCCACGGTACACCAAGGGCTGGGCGGCAAAGCTGCGGATCTTCGCGCGACGAATCCATTCAGGATCAGCAATCCACTCCTCATCCCCGCGAATGTCTGTGAGGAGCAGCGGCTCGCCGCTCGCCGCAACACGTCCGATTTTGCGAACGCCGATGGGAAACCGGCGGTAGGAACCGGAAAGCCGCGTCAGGTCCACACCGGGCTCGTCAGAATTCCCCGCGCTCGCGGCAAGATGCAGGCACCGGGTCTGGTCCAGGCACTCTTCGCGGAAACGGCACGTCGCACACACGTCGCCCCCCTGGACGAGCCAGATACGGGCAAGGCCGATGAAAGAGCAGTCGCAAATGCCGGTGACGATGGCCCGGAGAAGTTCGGGAAGGCTACGACTCTGTGCCATCTCGACCATGTGACGTGGCAACGTAGACACCTTCATAGCCGTTAATTACGAATTCTCGTTGTAAAACGCAACGATATTTCGTGTTTTACGATTTTTCGTAGAAAGCAGAAAACGAATGAAAACCGGGGATTATCGTGGAAATATGGGGTATTTCGCCGTTTGAGAGCGGTGGCACGCGTCAAGCGTTAGCTGAATCAGTCGAGAACAATCGACGTAACAATTCAACCGAAAACCATATGAACCGTATCCATCAAATCGACCCCACCACCGCCACTGGCAAAGCCAAACAGCTTTTCGACGGCGTCCAGAGAGCCCTCGGCTTTGTGCCGAACCTCATGCGCGTTGTCGGCAACTCGCCCGCTGCGCTCGAGGGTTACCTCAATCTCAGCGGTGCCCTGAGCCACGGCGTCCTTTCGGCTGCGCTGCGCGAACAGATCGCCCTCACCGTCGCCGAGATCAACGGGTGTGGCTACTGCCTCAGCGCCCACTCGCTGCTGGGTGGCAAGGCCGGACTCGACCCGTCGGAATTGACCAGTGCCCGCCGCGCGACTTCGGCCAATGACAAATCCGACGCCGCCCTGAAGCTGGCTCGCGCCGTCACACTCCAGCGTGGCCACATCAGCGACGCCGACCTCCAAGCCGCCCGCACCGCAAGCCTGACCGACGCCGAGATCGTTGAAGTCGTCGAGAACGTCGCGCTGAACATCTTTACGAACTACGTGAACAACGTCGCCCGCACCGTCATTGACTTCCCGGAAGTGAAACCGGGCGACCCCGAGCCTGTGGCGACGGGTTCGTGCAAGGCCGTCGGTCAACGCCACGACTGACTTCAAAGCGTCTCGCCGCCGCCGCCATTCCGGCAC